>CAYWIA010000008.1:0-6349 GCA_964458245.1 uncultured Methyloceanibacter sp.
TTGCCGAGATAGTGGTCGATGCGGAAGATGTCCTTCTCCGAGAAATACTCGTCGAGAATCTGGCTCAAGTCGTCGGCCGACTTCCGGTCGCGGCCGAACGGCTTCTCGACCACGAGCCGCGCATTCTGCGCGCAGCCCGATTTGGCGAGCTGCGAGGCAACTTCGGAGAATAGCGCCGGCGGTATCGCGAGATAGTGCAGGGGACGTTTGGCGTCGCCCAGCTGCTTGCGCAGCTCCGTGAAGACTTTTGGGTCGGCGTAGTCGCCGTCCACGTAGCGGAGCTGGCTGAGGAGCTTCTTGAAGGCATCGGAATTGATGTCGCCGCCATGAGCCTTGACGCTGTCTGCCGCCCGCTTCTTGAGCTGATCCAGCCCCCAGCCCGCCTTCGCCACGCCGATGATGGGCGTGGACAGGCCCTCGTCACGTACGAGGCCGAACAGCGCGGGGAAGATCTGCTTGTAGGCGAGGTCGCCGGTGGCGCCGAAAAAGACCAGCGCGTCGGAAGAGCCCACATTCGACTGGGTCATGGCGCCTCCTTCTCTAGATGTCCGCCGAACTCGAAGCGCATCGCCGACATGAGCTTGTCGGCGAAGTCCGCATCGCCCCGCGAGGCGAAGCGCGTAAACAGCGCCGAAGAGATCACCGGCGCAGGGACCCCTTCGTCGATGGCCGCTTGCAGCGTCCAGCGTCCTTCGCCGGAGTCGGACACGCGACCTTCGAAATTGGCGAGGTCGGGGCTGTGGCGCAGCGCGCTCGCCGTGAGGTCGAGCAGCCACGAGCCGATCACGCTGCCGCGCCGCCACACTTCCGCGACCTCAGCCAGATTGATATCATATTGATAGTATTCGGGATTGCGTAAGGGGGTGGTCTCGGCGTCGGTCTCTTGCTTGCGCTTTCCCACATTGCCGTTCTTGAGGATGTTCAGACCTTCGGCATAGGCGGCCATGATTCCGTACTCGATGCCGTTATGCACCATCTTTACGAAATGTCCGGCCCCGTTCGGCCCGCAATGAAGATAGCCGTTCTCGGCGGCCGAAGGCTCGCCGGCGGCGCCCGGCGTGCGCGCCGCTTCGCCGACGCCAGGCGCTAACGTCTTAAAGATGGGATCGAGCCGCGCGACCACGTCGTCCTCGCCCCCGATCATCATGCAGTAGCCTCGGTCGAGGCCCCACACGCCGCCGCTCACCCCCACGTCGACATAATGGATGCCCTTTTCTTTCAGCGCCTTAGCCCGGCGCAGATCGTCGTGATAATAGGAGTTGCCGCCGTCGATGATAATGTCGCCGGTCTCGAGCAGCGGCACGAGCTCGGCGATCACCGAGTCCACGGCGCCCGCCGGCACCATCATCCAAATGGCGCGCGGCTTATCGAGCCCTTTGACGAACGCGCTCAGATCCGTGCTGCCTGTAGCGCCCTTGTCGGTCAGCGCCTTCACCGCGTCGGCGTGGGTGTCGAAGACGTGGCAATCATGGCCGGCCTTCATCAGCCGCACGACCATATTCGCGCCCATTCGACCGAGGCCGATCATGCCGAGTTGCATCGTTTCTCTCCTCGTTTTGCAGCCGTGAGACGCACCGGCGAGCCGGAACGCGAAAGACCTTTAAAGACCCAGCGCCATCTTGGCCGCGGCCGCGACCCGTTCCGGCGTGAACCCGAAATGCTCCGAGACGACCTTCAGCGGCGCCGACAGGCCGAACGTATTCATGCCGAGCACGATCCCTTTGGGACCCGCATAGCGGTCCCAGCCGATCGGCGAGGCTTCCTCGACGGTGACCCGCGCCGTGATGTCCGGCGGGAGTACAGTGTTGCGGTAAGCCTCGTCCTGCGCATCGAAGAGCTCGCGGCAAGGCATTGAAACGACTCGCGCTTTGATCTTGTCCTTGGCGAGCAAGTCGCGGGCCGCAACGCAGAGCGCAACTTCGCTCCCGGTCCCGATGAGGATGACGTCGGGCTTGCCGCCGTCCGCGTCGGCGAGCACGTAGCCGCCTTTCTTCAAGCCGGAGGCCGGTGCGAACTTTGACCGGTCGAACGTAGGCACCGCCTGGCGCGTCAAGATCAGCGCGACGGGCCGCGATTTGTGGGGCAGGGCGAGCCGGTAGGCTTCCACCGTCTCGTTCGCGTCGGCCGGCCTGATCACCATCAGGCCCGGGACCGCACGCAGCGAGACGAGTTGCTCCACGGGTTGATGCGTCGGGCCGTCTTGGCCGAGGCTGATGGAATCGTGCGTCCAGATATGAAGCACGGGAAGATCCATTAGGGAGGCGAGCCGGATCGCGCCGCGCGCATAGTCGGTGAAGATCAGGTAGCAGGAATCGTAGGCGCGCAAGCCCGTCAGCACCATGCCGTTGACCGCCGCGCACATGGCGTGCTCGCGGATGCCGTAGCGTAGATTGTGACCGCCATAGTCGCCGAGCGTGCCATAAGGCTGAAACTCGCCGGCGTCCGGATAGTCCAGGATCACCTTCGTGCTGCCGGCGACGTCGGCCGCGCCGCCCACCACCCAAGGCACCTTCGCAGCAACCGCGTTCAGCACCTTGCCGGACGCCTCGCGCGTCGCCATGCCTTTGGCGTCCGGCGGAAAGTCGGGGATGTCCGCGTCCCAGCCGTCGGGAAGACCGCGGTCGCGGATCAGCTCGATCTGCTTGGCCTCGCCCGGATGCTTCTTGGCGTAGTCGGCGAACAGCGCTTCCCAGCGTGCGCGCGCGTCGGCGCCCCGCTGGCCCATATGGGTGGTGAAGTGCTGACGCACGCCGTCCGGCACGACGAAGAACTTGTCCGGATCGAAGCCGAGGAACGCCTTGGTGCGGCGCACCTCGTCGGGACCGAGCGGCTCGCCGTGCGCGGCCGGCGTGTCGTGCTTCTCGGGGGATCCGTAGCCGATATGGCTGCGCACATGAATGAGCGTCGGCCGGTCGTCCGTCGAAAGGAACTCCTGATAGGCCGCGGCAACCTGGCCGAGATCGTTGGCGTCCGCGACCTCGGCGACATGCCAGCCATAGGCCTTGAAGCGCGCGATCACGTCTTCGGTGAAGGTGATGTCGGTGTGGCCGTCGATGGTCACGTTGTTGTTGTCGAAGATCCAGCAAAGGTTTGAAAGCTTGAGATGTCCGGCGAGCGAGGCCGCTTCGCTGCCCACGCCCTCCATCAAGCAGCCTTCGCCGCACAGCGCGTAGACATTAAAGTCGAACAGCGTGAAGTCGGGCTTGTTGTAGGTTGCCGCCAGCCACTTCCCGGCCATCGCCATGCCGACGCTCGTCGCCACGCCTTGGCCGAGCGGTCCGGTGGTGGATTCGACCCCCGTGGTCCAGCCATATTCGGGGTGGCCCGGGCAGCGGCTGTTGTCTTCGCGGAAGGACTCGATGTCGGCAAGGCTTACGGCCTCGCCGCCTTGCTCCTGGTAGGAGGTCTCGGCCGCCTCGATCCCCGCCAGATGGATCAGGCTGTAGAGCAGCATGGACGCGTGCCCGGCCGACAGCACGAAGCGGTCGCGGTTCATCCAGTGCGGCGCCTTCGGGTCGTAACGGAGGAATTGCTGCCACAGCGTGTAAGCGGTCGGGGCCGCGTCCATGGCCGTGCCGGGATGGCCGGAGTTGGCTTTCTGAATGGCGTCGATCGAGAGTGTGCGGATCGTATTGATCGCAAGTTCGTCGAGCTCGCCTGGGGTCTGCGCCACCGCCGTTACTCCCTTCAAGCCACCGCAAAAGCCGATGACACGCCGGTGAAGCTCGCATCCATCGCCTTGTCCCAGACCTTCACGCCGCCGGTGAGTCCATCTTCGTTCGAAACCGTCCGCACAGTGTCCGGCAACGGCTTCTCGATCAAGCGCGCGTTGCCTCCGCCGATATAGAGCATGTCGTAATTGGTGACCGTCGCCAGAATGCCGATGATCTCCCGCACCCGCTCGTTCCATACCTTGGGGCCGATGGCTTCGAGCGCCTTCTCTCCGAGATACTGATCGTATGTCGTGTGCGTCTTGATCGGGTGCTGGCTCATCTCGAGATGCGGGGCGAGGCGCCCGTGTTCGAACAACGCGAAGCCGAAGCCCGTTCCCAAGGTGATCGCCAATTCCAGGCCGCGCCCGGAGATTGCGCCCAAACCTTGCACGCTCGCATCGTTGAGCATGCGCACCGGCCGCTTCAGCCGCTCATGGATGATCGCCGCAAGCTTGAAGCCCTGCCACAGCTCGGTCCCGAGATTGGGCGCCGTGATCACGTAGTCTTCGCGCACCACGCCGGGAAAGCCGATCGTGACGCGGTCATGCGGCCCGAGACTTGTGGCGAGGCCCACAAGCGCCTCGACCACCTGTTGCGGCACGGTGGGGTGGGGCGTGACGACCTGGGTCGGGCCTTCAAGCACCTTCCCCTTCGGCGACAGGATTCCGGCCTTCAGATGGCTCCCACCGATATCGAAGGCGAGCGTAAGCGGATCTTGCTGTTCGTCGCGCGTCACCCGGGGCTCCACGGTTGCGTTCGGGCCGCGTGGGGCGGCCTTCGTTGCTGCCGGCTTAGGGCGCTGCTCTGAATATAAGGTGAAGCAACCGGGTCAAGTACTGGAACCGGTTTATGGCTCTGATGGAAAAACTTGGGTCTTTGCTGATCCCGGGGGAGCCCATCGTGAGCTTGCGGCATGCTTATCGCGCTCGCCGCTCAGACGCTTAGGGGTATGAAACTCGGCTGAAAGCTCAGCGCTCGTTGTCTGGCGCTGCGACCTGAGTGTGAGTTGCTCGGCTAGCAAATCCTCGAACCCGACCAAGGAGGCGCGAGTTCTCTCTCAGCGTTCGGCGACCGCAGCGCCGGCCGGCGCCTGACAGCCCCTGTCGTCGCTGTCATTGAGGCCGCCGAAGCGGACCCACCGGAACAGGTCGGGGTAGATCATGGAGACGACCAGCAAGGCGGCGGTGCTCCAGCACGTCAGCGCCATGGTCCAAAGAAACAGTGTCATCGTGCGGCCCTCCTCGTGTCGGCCTTCGTGTCCAGGCGGCGCGCCCGGCGCCGCGGCTCAAAGAGGCTCGGCCAGAAGACGCTGATCGCCAGCACGGCGGCTAGGATGCGCAGCGCGACAACCCACAGATCGACATTCATTGGCGAATCCTCCTGATCTGCAGCAGAGGCTAGCGCCGGATCGTTGCCGGGATTGGGCTGCGGCATTTCCCAATGTTTCGCGCGCAGGAGATTTGTGTCGAAACGTTTCCGGGGCGCCGAAACGCGCGGTTTCGTTACAAAAATCTCCGGCAAAAATCGGGTTGCGGCCCTAACTTGAGGACGCGTCGGGGGCCGCGATGAGCGGCCCATGGGACGTGCCCCCGAGAAGGAAGAAGGGTCGGGATGAACGAATTTGTGCAAGCCGACACGGTTAAGGCCGACACGGTCAGGGCCGAGAAGGTGGAGGCCGATATCGAGGCCGTGCTCGGCCTGGACAAGCCGAAAGCGACGCTCGGGCGCTACCGTTCCAAGCTCGTCCTCGCGGCGCTCGCGGGCGTGGCGGTGCTCCTCTACGCTATTTTCGGGACCGGCGGCTCCAATAGCGGCGCCCGCTACGTCACCGAGCCGGTGACCAAGGGCGCCATCACCGTTGCCGTCACGGCCACGGGGACCGTTCAGCCGACCAACGAGGTCGAGATCTCGAGCGAGCTCTCCGGCATCGTGCGCAACGTGCTTGTGGACTTCAACAGCGCCGTCACCACGGGGCAGACGCTCGCCGAGCTCGACACCGACAAGCTGTCGTCGACGGTGGACAGCTCGAGGGCAAAGCTCCAGGCCGCCAAAGCCAAGGTCAGCGAGGCCGAGGCGACGGTCCTTGAAACGCGGCTCGAGCGGGAGCGCCAGCAACAGCTCGTCACCCGAAGAGTGGGGGCCGCGCAGCAGTTGGAAACGGCCGAAGCCGCGCATCAACGGGCGCTCGCCGGTCTGGAAAGCGCCAAGGCCGACGTTGCCGCGGCCACCGCAGATCTTGCCCTCAACGAGACGAATTTGGAGAAGGCCGTCATTCGTTCGCCCATTACAGGGGTGGTCCTAAGCCGCGTCGTCGAGCCGGGCCAGACGGTGGCCTCGTCGCTTCAGGCCCCCGTGCTGTTCACCATCGCCGAGGATCTTACGAAGATGGAGGTTCAGGTCGACGTAGATGAGGCCGACGTCGGCAGCGTGCGTGAAGGGCAGAAGGCGAGCTTCACGGTCGATGCCCATCCCGATAAAACCTTCACCGCCGAGATTCGGGAGCTGCGTTACGGCTCCGAAGTCGTCCAAGGCGTTGTCACCTATAAGGCCGTTCTCACGACGGACAATTCCGAACTGCTCTTGCGGCCCGGCATGACGGCGACGGCGGAGATCGTTGTCGCCCACGTGCAGGACGC
>CAYWIA010000008.1:6449-23469 GCA_964458245.1 uncultured Methyloceanibacter sp.
TGCGGCCCGGCATGACGGCGACGGCGGAGATCGTTGTCGCCCACGTGCAGGACGCCCTGACCGTGCCGAACGCGGCGCTGCGCTTTTCGCCGCCGAGCGGCGAAGCGGTGGACAAACGGAACTTCCTGCAAAAGCTGATGCCGGGTTTGCCGCGCATGCGCAGGCCGAGCAGTCCCCCGCAGCCGACGGGCGCGGACCGCAAGGTTTGGGTCCTGAGTGACGGAATTCCCCAAGAGGTGGCTGTGACCGTGGGCGCGACGGACGGCAAGCGCACCGAGATCGTCAAAGGCGAGCTTACCCCCGGCCAAGCGGTGATCGTCGACACGGAAGCCGCCAGGTGATCGCCGATGACCAAGCCGTTTAGGGCAAAGGCGTCGCCGCTGATCGCGCTGCGCGACGTTACGAAGATCTACGGGCAAGGAGATGCCCAAGTGCGTGCGCTCGACGGCGTGAACCTCGCCGTCGGGGAGGGTGAGTTCGCCGCGGTCATGGGGTCGTCCGGATCCGGCAAGTCCACCGCGATGAACATCATCGGCTGCCTCGATCAACCGACGACCGGCGCCTATCTGTTTAAGGGCGTGGACGTGGGCGGGCTCGACCGCAGGCAGCGGGCGCTCCTGCGGCGGAACTATCTCGGCTTCGTGTTCCAGGGCTTCAACCTGCTGGCCCGCACCTCCGCGGTTGAGAATGTCGAGCTGCCGCTCATCTATCGCGGCATGCGCCATGCCCAACGCCGGCCGCTCGCCATGGAAGCGCTGGAGCGCGTCGGTCTCCAGGGCAGGGCGCGGCACACCCCCGGCGAATTGTCCGGAGGCCAGCAGCAGCGCGTCGCCATCGCCCGCGCCATTGTCACCAATCCCGCGGTGTTATTGGCCGACGAGCCGACCGGCAATCTCGACACCAAGACCAGCCACGAGATCATGGAGCTTCTCGTCGGTCTCAATCGCGAGCAGGGGATCACCATCCTCATGGTCACCCATGAGCCGGAGATGGTCGAATATGCCGGCCGCGTCGTGCATTTCCTCGACGGCCGCATCGCAAGCGACAGCCGTACGCAGGAGGCGGCCTGATGTTCTACGAGACCCTAAAGCTCGCGGTGCAGGCCGTCCGGCGCAATGCCTTGCGCTCTTTTCTGACGTTGCTTGGTATCGTCATCGGTGTCTGCGCCGTGATCGCCATGGTCACGATCGGCAACGGCACCACCGAGAAGGTCAAGGAGGAGATGGCCAAGCTTGGTTCGAATGTGCTGTTCATCCGCCCCGGGCAATGGGGTCCTGGCCGCGCGAGCGCCACGGCCAAGCCGTTCGATGCCCGCGACATCGCCGAGCTGCGCGAGCAGTTGCGCGGCGTGAAGGCGGTGGCGCCCATGGCGCAGCAATCGACGACCGTCGTCTTCGGCAACGAAAGCCGCAGCGTTGGCACGATCGGCACAGACGCGGACTATGTCGTCACGCAGGATTGGGAGCTCGCGGAAGGCCGCAATTTCCTGGACAGCGAGACGCGAAGCGGCCGTGCCGTGTGCATTGTCGGCGAGACGGTGCACGAGAAGCTGTTCGGCTCGATAGACGCGATCGGCAAGCGAATTCGGATCAACAACGTTTCCTGCGAGGTGATCGGCGTCCTCACGTCCAAGGGTGAATCGGGATTCGGAAGCGACCGCGACGACGTCGTGCTCATGCCGCTGCGCACCTATCACCGGCGTATCGCGGGCAACACCGATATCAACACCATCAACGTCTCGGCCCTGGACGGCGTCGACACGTCGAAAGTGCAGGCGGACATCGAGCGGCTCTTGCGCGAGCGGCGCGGCATTACCGGAGGCGAGGAGGACGATTTCCGCGTCGCCGATATGAAGCAGATCGCCGACACGCAAACGGCCACCACGGGCGTACTGACCGCGCTCCTCGGCGCCGTGGCGGGGGTCAGCCTGCTCGTGGGCGGCATCGGCATCATGAATATCATGCTGGTGTCGGTGACCGAGCGTACGCGCGAGATCGGCATCCGCCTCGCCATCGGCGCGCAGGAAAGCCAAGTGCTGATGCAGTTCCTCGTGGAGGCAGTGGTGCTTTCGCTAATTGGCGGCACGGTCGGCGTGGTCTTCGGGCTGGCGCTTGCGGGCGCAGCCTCGGCCGGCATGGACATCCCGTTCGTGCTCGACCCGAGCATCGTGGTGATCGCCTTCGCCTTCTCGGCGCTGATCGGAATCGTGTTCGGCTATTTCCCGGCGCGCCGGGCCGCGCAGCTCAACCCCATTGACGCGCTGAGGCACGAATAGGCTCTGCGCTTATGCGGCCTGCGTGATCCAGAGCCGTGCTTTGGCGGCCTCGGCGTGCGGATAAATACGGATGGTGCCCGGCAGGAAGACGCTGAACAGTCGCGTGGCGACGCCGATCCATTCGACATCCGTGATGACCGCGATGCGCTCCCAGCGGGAGAAATGCTCCATGCCGACCTTGAAGTCCTCCCAGGCAGCGCCCGCGTCGTAGCCGTCGAATTCCGGTCCGAGCTCATAGAGAATTCGGACCTTGTCGTGCGTCGTCAAGGTCCTCTCCACGGCGGGGATCAAGACCTCGTCATAGTCCTTCTTGGTCACCTCGCCTTGGACTCTGATCGCCACGACATTGTCGGGAAAGCCTCTGAGCAGCTCGATCATGGTGCGTGTTAGCTCTTCTACTCGGCCTTGGCCGCGCATTTGCTTTCAGCTTCATTCCAGGCGCAACCGAACGAGCTTGTGTTGCAGGTGGACTCGCCGCCATGCACCGCGCAGCGATCCTCGTCGGGCCGCGGGCCCGGGAGACATCCCTTGTTGTTGGCCGCATCGTACCAGCAGCTCGGCTCGGCGACGCACTGGGCCGAGTCGCGGATGGCCTGGCAGCGCACCTCCTCGGCCTGGACGGCTGCTGAGCCAAAGCTGAGGGCGGCGATTGCGAGGGAAATTGCGGCAAATACCGAACGCATGAGGCTTCCTCTTGGGTTCATTACGGGTATGGCTGGAGCTCCGTTCTAGCCGAACCGGACCCGTTGTGAATAGTCCGCTAGGGCCGCAATCAGGCCGTGTCCTTACGCGGCGCCGGATGGGCGAAGTGCCGGACCACGGCCGGCAAGGTCAGGCCCTGCACGATCAGCGTGAACAGCACCACCGCATAGGTCGCGGCCAGGATCTGCAACCGTTCGTCGACGAGGGGGATCGACAGCGCCAGCGCCACCGAGATCCCGCCCCGCACGCCGCCCCAAGTGAGAATAGGGACGGTGCCGGTCACGAAGCGTTGCCTGGCGCTGACGAAGGCCATCGGCAACGCGACGGAGAACAGCCGCGCGATGAACACGATGGGGATTGCGGCGATCGCCAGCGGCAGCAGGGAGACATCGAAGCGCAGCACGATCACTTCGAGCCCGATCAAGAGAAACAGGACGGAGTTCAGGATCTCGTCGATCAGGCTCCAGAAGTCGAAAAGGTAACGCTGCGTATCCTGGCTCATCGCGAATTGCTTGCCGCGATTGCCGATCAGCACCCCGGATACGACCACGGCGATCGGACCGCTGAGATGGAGCGATTGCGCCACGGCGTAAGTTCCGGTCACCAGTCCGAGCGAGATCAATACCTCGATCGGGTAATCGTCGATGCCGCGCATGGCGAGATAGGCCAGATAGCCCGTGACGAAGCCGAGCGCCGCGCCCCCCAGCGCCTCGACGAAAAACAGCCGTGCGATGTGGACGAAATCGATGCCCGCGTCGCCGGATGTGCCCATGGCGGCGGCGAGCAGGATCGTGAACAGCACCACGCCGACCCCGTCGTTGAAAAGGGACTCGCCGGCCATGTCCATTTCCAGCGTCTTGGCGACACGCGCCTGCTTCAGCACCGCAAGCACGGCGATGGGGTCTGTCGGACTGATCAGCGCGCCGAAGACCAGCGCCCAGGCAAAGGAGATGGGCAATGAGAACAGCTGTCCGGCGCCCCAGAACATGACGCCGACCAGGATGGTGGAGATGACCACGCCGAGCGTCGCCATGGCGCCCACCGTCCAGGCCCGGTCCCGCAACAGCGACAAGTCGATCTGAAGCGCGCCGGCGAACAACAGGAAAGCGAGCATGCCGTCGAGCAATGTCTCGGAGAAATTGATCTCCTCGATGAAGCTCTCGATCTGGCCGAACAGGGCGAACTCCGGGATGGAGATCTCGAGCAGCACCAGCACGATCGAGGCGGCGAGCCCCATGACCAACAGCCCGACATTGTTCGGCAGCCGCAAGTAACGGTGATTGGCCCAGGCGAACAAAGCGGTCAGCGTGAGCAAGCCGGCGATAATGTCGAAAATGGACAGCACGAGGTGCGCTCCAAAGGAATCGGTGGCGGGGGCGGGAGCTTATGCGGGCTGCAGGTCCCTCGGAAGGCCGCGCCTACGACTTTCGGCTCCTGGACGGCTGGCGGGCTTCGGGTTAAGCGAGATCGATGACCGGCACGGCCCTTTCATGATCGGCGTCGATGTGGCGCTCAAGCTCGGCGCCTTCGATCTCGATGTCGCGTTCGAGAACGAGGCGGGCATCACCTGCCTGTTCGGCCGTTCAGGCGCCGGCAAGACCATGACCATCAACCTGATTGCCGGTCTCGCCCGCCCGGACCGCGGGCGGATCGTGCTCGATGGCCGGACCTTGGTGGACACCAAGACCGGCGTTTTCGTGCCGCCTCATCGCCGGCGGATCGGCCTCGTGTTTCAGGACGCTAGGCTGTTTCCGCACCTCACGGTGAAGCAGAACCTCGTCTACGGTCGCTGGTTCGCCGGAGAAGCCGCGGGCCGTGTAGCCTTCGATCCGGTCGTCGAGACGCTCGGCATCGGCCACCTGCTCGGGCGGAAGCCCGCCCGTCTTTCCGGCGGTGAGAAGCAGCGTGTGGCCATCGGGCGCGCGCTCCTGACCTCGCCTGCGCTCCTGCTCATGGACGAGCCGCTCGCCTCGCTCGACACCGAACGCAAGCTGGAAATTCTGCCCCTGATCGAATCCTTGCGCGACGCTTTCGGCATTCCCATCGTTTACGTCTCCCACGCCGTCGAGGAGGTCACGCGGCTCGCCGCGCGAGTCGTGGTGCTGGACAACGGCCGCGTCGCCGCGATCGGTCCGGTGGAGGAAGCCCTGGGCCCCGCATTGAAGGGAGCGGGCCTCAGCCGCTTCGCGCGTGCCTCCGTGGTGACCGGCACGCTGTCGGCCATCGACGAGAATTACGGGCTCACGGAAATTTCCCATCCGGCCGGCAAAATCTGGCTGGTCGGCCGCGCCGGAACGCCGGGGCAAGAGGTGCGCATCGTGGTCAAATCGACCGACATTGCTCTGGCGCGCGGTCCGGGCCGCGATACCAGCATCCGCAATACGCTCTCCGGGACCGTGGGCGGACTCGAGACCGATAACGGGCCGCTCACGGGTGTTGCCATCGACCTCGACGGCCACGGCCATCTTTTTGCCCTCGCCACGCGCAAAGCCATCGACGAGCTTGGACTTGCTCCCGGCGAGCGGGTATTCGCCTTGATCAAGACGGCTGCGCTGGACGAACGCGCCGTGGCCGCGGAGCTTTAGGAGAACGGATTTTCATGAGCCTGCTCAATATTCCCGTCGGCGCCAATCCGCCGCACGAAGTCAACGTCATCATCGAGATCCCGCAAGGCGGCTCGCCGGTGAAATATGAAATGGACAAGAAGTCCGGCGCGCTCTTCGTCGACCGCTTCTTGCACACCTCCATGTTCTATCCGGCGAATTACGGCTTCATTCCCCATACGCTTTCGGAGGACGGCGATCCGGTGGACTGCATGGTGATCGCGCCGACGCCGGTCGCCTCGGGCGTGGTCATCCGCGCGCGTCCCATCGGCGCGCTGCTCATGGAGGACGAGAAGGGCATCGACGAGAAAGTCATCGCCGTGCCCATCGACGAACTGCATCCCTTCTATAAGCGCGTCACGAGCTACCGCGACCTCCCCGAGATCCTGGTGGAGCAGATTGGCCACTTCTTCGAGCACTACAAGGACCTGGAGCAGGGGAAGTGGGTGAAGGTCGTGCGCTGGGCGGAGCACGCCGAGGCGGCCGACCTCATCCGCGCCGGGATCGAGCGCGCCGAAAAAGGCGGCTAACCCAAAGCCCCACACCGTCTTGATCTGCCTCAAGGTCGCGAAACTCCCCCCGCGCTTACCTGCTAGCGGGGCGCGCGCGCGTGCCGAGAGGGCAGGTGGCAACAGGGGCAGAATGTCATGAAAGATCCCAAACCGGAGCTTGCTGACTTTCATCAGGCCGTTCTCATGGACGGCATGATGCAAGTCACTGGCGTCGATCATCTGGCGGCCGTCGATCTGGACGGCGGGCAGTCCTATGTCAGGGCCCGCGCCAACTGCCATGGCTGTGCATGCAAGCCCGAGTGCCGCGAGTGGCTTTCCGGCCATAGCCAGGCGGAGCCGCAAGAGTTCTGCCCCAATGTTGCGTACTTTCGCACAGTGAAGAGCGGCGACATCTAGCAGGCACGCTGGCCGCGCGTTCTGCCGGTCCCTTGCTAAAATTTTCCAGAAAATGTTGCGGTAGCATAAATCCTACCGTGTACACCTGTCGGCTACGGTCCTCGCAACCTCAGTCCCGCCAAGCGAGAGACCATGCACCTGGACATGTCGACGATTTCGGTCGTGGCGATCGCGATCACCGCGGTCCTTGGCCTTGTGCTCATGTTCAATTGGGCGCGCCAAGGCGGAGCGTCCTTCGTCGGCATGTGGGGCGTGGCCATGCTCCTCATCAGTGTCGGGATCGTGATGGCCAACGTCTCACGAGGCGGCTTCCCGCACGTCTTGGTGCTGGGGCAGGCCGTGATGATCCTGGGGGCCGGCGTGAAGTGGCGGGCCTGCCGCGAATTCTCCCACCGCGACTCGAGCCTTCTCTACATCTTCGTGGGGCCGGTCATCTTGCTCCTGGCGGCCGGCACGGGCCTTGTCGAGACGCTCAACGACAGGCTGATGCTGGTCTGCGTGCTGACCGCAGCCTACAACTTCGCGGCTGCAGCCGAGCTTGCCTACGACCACGGCGAGCAATTGCCTTCGCGCTGGCTTGCGATCCTGCTTCTCGCTCTCACCAGCGCGAGCTTCCTGTCTTGGCTCCCGTTGATCGTGATCAAGCCGATCCCGGAGCTCGGCACGGTGTTCTATAGCAGCTGGTTCCCGATCGTTATCCTGATCACCTTGCTTCTCCGGACCGCCTTGGCCTTTGTCGTGCTGGCCATGGCAAAAGAACGGCAGGAGCAGGAGCAGCGTGTCGATGCGCTGACCGACAGCCTCACGGGCCTGCCCAACCGGCGGGCGTTATTCGAGGTGGCCGAGGCCGTCGCCCAACGCCGCATCCTGGGCGGCACCCCGGTCTCGGTCCTGATCCTTGACCTTGATCACTTCAAGGACACCAACGATTCCTATGGCCATAGTCTCGGCGACGAGGTGCTCAAGGTCTTCGCCATGACCGCGGAGAAGAATCTCAAGGTCAACAACATCGTCGGGCGATTGGGGGGCGAGGAGTTCGCCGCCATCCTCCCCGGCGTCGAGGCGGAAGCCGCCGTGGAGGCCGCGGAGCGCGTGCGCCGGGCATTTTCCCGCTCGGCCGCGTTCGTCAACGGTCTGGCTGTAGGGTCGACCGTCAGCGTGGGCGTCGCCACCGACACGGAGGTGGACGCGGATCTCTCAAACTTGTTTCGGCGGGCCGACGCGGCGCTTTATATCGCCAAGCGGGCAGGCCGCAACCAGGTCGCTTTCCTCGAATCGGACGAGGACATGGTCGTCGCTGCGCAGTGCACCGCGCTCCGCACCTCGGCCTCCCGCTTGCGGCCAGCCGTCGCCACGGCGCGGCCGGATCGGTTGCGCTCCGCCTAAGCGCATCGGCTGTCACATTTGCACCTTAGAACCTGCGTTGCGCGCACCGCATCCCAACTGGGACCCAACTGGGACTGCGGGGTTGATTGTGACAGTCAGATGTAGGTTTTTCCCCTCCAGCGCCAGGGTACCTCCGGCGGCACGCGAGCGGGCGGACGGAGCCGGCTCGCATTCATCGGGAGTTGGAGTGTGGCAGCGGGAAAGCCGGAGCACGAGGCAACGGAGATTGAGCTCAAGCTCACGTTCGATCCGGCCGACCATGGTCTGATCGCGGCGCACCGCATCCTGGAGGCGGCGGGCGCACCGAACATCCGCGAGCTGATCTCAACGTATTACGACACCGACGAGGATGCGTTGCGCAAGGCGGGCGTGTTTCTGCGGGTGCGTGCCACGGGCGACGGCTACCTGCAGACCATCAAGACCGCGCGCGGGACGGGCGAGTTCCTGGAGCGGGACGAATGGGAATGCTCGCTGCCCACGCATACACCGGACCTAGACGCCGCCGCGGGCACCGCGCTCGAGCCGCTTCTCACCGCCGAGCTGCGTGCCGCACTGTCCCCGCGCTTTCACACGCGGTTCCGGCGCAAGGCGTACCAGCTGGTCCATGAGGGTGCGGAAATCGAACTGGCTGTGGACGAGGGCGAGATCACCGCTGGCATCAAGGCGGCGCCGATCTGCGAGCTGGAGCTCGAGCTAAAGTCGGGCGACAGGCGCGCGCTCTTCTCGCTGGCGAAGGCGCTCGCCGAGAGCGTGCCCCTCACGCTCGGCGTCAAGACCAAGGCGGAGCGCGGCTTCGCGCTTCTCGACGATGGCGACGAAACGTTCGAGAAGGCGCAGCCTGTCACGGTCACGCCCGAGATGAGCTGCGCGCAAGCCTTCCGGACCGTGGCGCGCAATTGTCTGCGCCAGGTCGTGGTCAACGCCCCGGCCATGCGTGATGGCCGGCCCGAGGCGCTGCACCAGATGCGCGTCGGCCTGCGGCGCTTGCGGGCGGCCATCACGCTGTTCGGCGACGTGGTGGCCGACCGGGATCGCGAGGCGGTCACCGAGTCCTTGAAGTGGATTGGCGGCGAACTCGGACCGGCGCGCGACCTCGACGTCTTCGCCGCCGACATCTTGGAGCCGCGGCGCGCGGCGCATCCGGACGATCCGGATCTGGAAGCGGTCTACCGCGACGTCATGGAGCGCCGTGCCGAGGCCTATGCCCGTGCCTTCGAGGCGGGCAGCTCCGCGCGTTTCCGCGATGCCTTGCTCGATCTTGGCGCTTGGATCGAGATCGGTGGCTGGGAGAGCAACGCGCAGGCCGAGGATCCGGTCACCGGATATGCCGCGAAAAAACTCTCGAAGTTGCGGCGCACGATCAAGAAGAAAGGCAAGGACTTGCGCGACCTGAGCGCGGCCGAGCGGCACAAACTGCGCATCCGCGCCAAGCGCTTGCGCTATGCCACCGAGTTCTTCGCCGCGACCTTCACGGGCAAGAAGAGCGCCAAGAGGCAGAAGAAGTCGCTCGTTGCGCTTCAGTCTCTTCAGGATGCGCTTGGGACGCTCAACGACATCGCCACCCGGCGCGCGCTTCTAGCCAAGGACGGCGAGGATTCAATTGATGCGCAACTTGCCGCGCCCGGCTCCGGCCCGGACGATGAAGAAAAATGGATCGACGAGGCGGAGCGTGCCTATGAACGCTTCACCGACGTCAAAGCCTTCTGGAAGACTTGACGCGGACACTTACTCCGCGAGCGAGGCGGCTCCGCCCCGGCTTGAAGTCTTCACATCGCCGCGCAACTTGCTCGTATAGTCTTCGAGACGCCGCACCGCGGCGTTGAAGGCATCGCGCACGGCCACGTAAACGTCCTCGTGCGAATGGTCGAGCGGCTTGGCCCGATCCACGACCAAATCCTTGCCCGGCACGCTGATATCGATATGCACGCTGTAAAGCTTGCCCTTGTGATGATGCCGGTGCGGAGCTTCCACCACGACCGTGCAACCGATGATGCGGTCATGGAAGCGCTCAAGCTTCGCCGCTTTTTCGCGGATGCGCGCTTCGACAGCGGGCGAGGGGTCCATGTTCCGGAAGTTGACTTCCAAGGGGATTTCCATAAAGCGCCTCTTTCTTACTTACCGTCTTCAACAACGCCTGAGACATCTGGGATATATTGTGCGCCAGAATGCGGAGAAAAGGCGACAGCGTTCTTTGAGGTGCGTCAACGCGTTGTGACCCGCACGGGGCGAAGGTGCCGGAGACGCCTGGACCCGTGGGAGAAGACCGCGTGAAACCTGTGAGACTCTTGCTTCCGATCGACTCGGCCGGCACCAGCGCCGCGTGCGCCGCGGCGGCCTTCGGGCTCGCCAAGCGCTTCGGTTGCGCGCTCGAAGTGCTGCATCCCTGTCCGCCTCCGGCCCAGCGGCTGCCTTATGCGACCGAGCTGAGCCCCGTCTACTTCGCCCAGCTGGAGGATGTCGCCAGGAAGCAGGTCGATGAGGAAGAGCGCCTCGCCACGGATTGGTTCGAGGAAGCGCTCGGCGCTCATCCCGACGTCAAGGCGGACCTCCTCACCGTCGAAGGCTTGGTCGGTCCCGCCGTCGCTCAGCGCGCCAAGGTCTCCGATCTCACCGTATTGCCCGGCATCGCCGCCAGAGAAGACGGGATGTTCGAGCCGGCGCGCGATGCGGCCTTGTTCCACTCGGGCCGTCCGGTCCTCGTCGTGCCGGACGAGGCCGGCACGGCGATCGGCGAGACCGTGGTGATTGCGTGGAAGGACGCGCCCGAGGCCGTTCGGGCCATCGCTGCCGCGGCGCCGTTTCTCGAAGCCGCCAAGCGCGTCAGGCTGATCAGCATCGCCGAGGATGGCGCCGATGAAGAGGATGTTACCGCTTCCGCCATGACAGGCTATCTCGCGATGGCCGGCCTTCCCGTCGAGATGGAAACGGTCCCGCTGGGAGGGCGCGAGGTCGGCGACGCCCTGCTCACGGCCGCGGGCAGCGGCGTTCTCCTCGTCATGGGCGGCTATGGGCACTGGCGGTGGCGCGAATGGGTCTTCGGCGGCGCGACGCTCCATGTCCTGCGCAACACGGATGTCGCCGTGCTGATGATGCACTGAGCCGGCGCGTACGCCGCGCAATTGGCTCTAGCGGCGGAGAACCATCCCAAGCACGAAGCCGGCCCCGGCTGCGATGGCGAGCGACTTGAGAGGCTCGCGCCGCACGGCGTCCTCGAAGTTCGCCAAGGCCTCGCTCGCTTGGTCCTGGAGGGCTTCGGCCTGATGGCTGGCGGTCGCGCCCGCCGCGCCCATCAAGCCGTCGATGTCCGACCGTAAATTCGCGAGACGCGCGGCGATCTCTTGCAGGTCTTCGCGCAAAGCCTTGTGGTCTGGCATTTCGGCGTCGGTCGTGGCCATGGTCTCCTCCGGTGGGACAAGCACTCTGCGCCAATGTCGCAGGATCGGGAACGCTAACACTATAGAGCTAACAGAATTGCGATAGCCGGGCGCCCTGGAAATAGAGTGGGCGTGCCCCGGCACCGAAGGCTAAACTTTCGCCCATGCACGCCCCCCTGACCAAACCTTCGGAAAGCCGGATCGAGCGCTTCCGCCGCGCGATCGCCGATCCGCACCCGGGCGGGGTCCATTACGGGATGGCGATCGCCGCGGTGGTCGTTTCGGCGCTCCTCGCCTGGGGCCTCTATCCCTGGCTTCAAGGCCGCGCCTCATTCCTGATCTTCATTCCCGGCGTCGTCGTCGCCGCGGGCTTTGGCGGTGTCGGCCCAGGGGTGCTTGCGACAACCATTTTCGCCGTCTTGGGGCTCTTTCTTACGGGCAAAGGCGATCTTCCCCCGACCGTGGCCTTGGAGACGGTCGTCTTCTCCATCGTCGGTCTCGGAATCTCGTGGCTGGGCGAACTGCTCCGCCGCACACGTATCCGCAGCAGGCGTCAGGCGGAGGATTTGCGCGCGCGGGAGGCGCATCTGCGGTCGGTGCTCGACACGGTGCCCGATGCGACCGTGGTCATCAGCGAGAAAGGCGGGATCCGGTCATTCAATGCCGCGGCTGAACGGCTCTTCGGTCACCGGGAGGCCGCCGTCATCGGCAAGAATGTCTCTTTGTTGATGCCGTCTCCCTACCGAGATGAGCATGACGCCTATATCTCTCGCTATCTGGCCACCGGCGAGAAGCGCATCATCGGCATCGACCGGGTCGTCACCGGGCTGCGCCAGGACGGCTCGACCTTTCCCATGAAGCTCGAGGTTGCCGAAGTGCAGTCCGGCGAGAGCCGATTCTTCACCGGCTTTATCAGTGACCTCACCGAGCGGCAGGAAACCCAACACCAATTGCAGGAGCTCCAGACGGAGCTTGCGCGACTGTCGCGCCTCACGGCGATGGGCGAGATGGCCACGACGCTTGCGCACGAGATCAACCAGCCCCTCTCGGCCATCTCCAACTACCTTCAAGGGTGCAGCAGGTTGCTGGAAAAGGCCGAAGGCGAGAACGTCGCCAAGGTTCGTGAGGCGCTGGGAGAGACCACCAAGCAGACGCTGCGCGCCGGTCAGATCATCCGGCAGCTCCGCGAGTTCGTTGCACGCGGCGAGGCCGAGAAGCGGCCCGAGAACCTCAGCAAGCTCATCGAAGAGGCGAGCGCGCTGGCGCTGGTGGGCGCTCAGGAGGAGGGCGTGAGGACGCTGTTCCGGTTCGCCAGCAACACCGATACGGTTCTGGTAGAGAAGATCCAGATTCAGCAGGTTCTTCTCAACCTCATGCGCAATGCCATCGAGGCCATGCACGAGTGTGATCGCAAGGAATTGCTGGTGACGACCGCCGCGGCGGATGACGGCATGATCGAGATCAGCGTGGCCGATACCGGCCAGGGTCTCAGCGAAACGATCGGCGATCGGCTGTTTCACCCGTTCGTAACCACCAAACCGTCGGGCATGGGCGTCGGTCTCTCGATCTCGAAGCGCATCATTGAGGCCCACGGCGGAAAGATGAGGGCCGAGCCAAATCCGGGTGGCGGGACCGTGTTTCGCTTCACGTTGGAGCCGGCCGAACGCAACGAGGACTGATGGTCGACAATCCTGTCGTGCATATCGTCGATGATGATGAGGCGGTACGCCAGTCGCTGGCTTTCATGCTGAGTTCGGCGGGGTTGGCGGTGCGCCTTTACGACTCCGCGAAGGCCTTCCTCGATGGGCTCGACGTCATCCAATGCGGCTGTCTCATCACTGACGTGCGCATGCCCGAGATGACCGGCATTGAGCTTCTGCATTGCCTCAAGGAGCGCGCGCCATGCCTGCCGGCGATCGTCATCACCGGCCACGGCGACGTGCCGCTCGCCGTCGAAGCGATGAAGGCGGGCGCCATCGACTTCATCGAGAAGCCTTTCGATGAGCAGGCCATTCTCGACGCGGTCAAGGCGGCGCTCGATCGCACCGAGGGTGTCCCTGACGGCGACTTCGCTGCGGTCACCGCGCGGCTTCACAGTCTTTCGGAGCGCGAGCGCCAGGTTCTCGAAGGCCTGGTGGCGGGACAGCCCAACAAGGTCATCGCCGCCGCGCTTGGCATCAGCCCGCGCACCGTCGAGGTCTACCGCGCGAATCTCATGGCCAAGATGGAGGCGAAGACTCTGTCCGAGCTGATCCGCATGGCCATTCTCGCCCGTGTGCCTATCGCCGGCAGCACTCCGAGATGACCGGTGGGCCGAAGTGCCGCGGCGATTTGACTTAGCTCAAAGCGTCTCCCCGCAACCCGCATAGCTTGTCATCGCAAGGATGAGTTGAGGCAGGGCTGCGATATGCGTTTGAGGGAGATCGAGGTGGCGCAGGCCGAAACCATACTCATTGCCGTCAGCGATGGCGTCTTGGCGGACAGCCTGCGCTTCTCCCTGGAGTTGGAAGGCTACGAGACCCGGTTTTGCGATGAGCACTCGCTGCTTCCCGTCATGAGCGCGCCATGTGTGCGCGGTGCCTGCCTCGTTCTCGATCAGGATGTGTTCTCGCGCGTCGTGGATGGTGTGACGGGCGGGCCCTTCTCCGGAAACGGCATGCCTGTGATTCTGATGGCCTCGGAAGCGACGCGGCGCCTGCTTGCCAACGCCCGGTCCGCGGGCGTCACCGAGGTCGTCGAGCAGCCGCTCATGGGCCCGACCTTGGTCCATACGATCCGTCAAGTGATTGGCAGGAACGGATGTTCGCGTGCGGCCTTGCGCCGGTCCTAGCCTTCCTCCCGGCCTACGTAGTTTCCCTTAGGTGATCGGCACGAATTTCCGGTCGCCCCCACCAGGCGTACCCATGGTGTCGGGCAACTGATCTCCGGGAGGATCACTTCATCATGCTGACGCCGACCCCTATCGAACTTCAGAGATCGAACCAGCGGCCATCTCCCTTCGCGTTTGCCGGCAGGGGCGAACCGGAATCCCTTTATCCTTCGAGCGTTCCCATGAACTTCGGGCGTAACACGGAGATTTTCGCCGAAGGCGAAAAGGCGGGCTACGTCTATAAGCTCGTCTCGGGCGTGGTCCGCGTCTCCCAGCTGCTCCCCGACGGCCGCCGTCAGATCAGCGCCTTCCATCTTCCTGGCGACATGTTCGGCTTCGAGGTCGACGACGTGCATCATGCCTCCGCCGAGGCGATCGTCCCGGTCAAGGTCGTCGCCTTCAAATGGCACAGCCTGCTGAGTGAGACCGCCTCGAGCGGCTTCGTCCATGAATTGCTCAACCGCGCGATGATCGGCCTGCGCCAGACGCAAGATCATCTGCTCCTTCTGGGCCGCAAGAACGCGCTCGAACGTCTTGCCGCCTTCCTTGTGGAAATGGCCCGCCGTTCCCACTCCGACGGCAACCTCGAACTCGCCATGCCGCGCCATGACATCGCCGATTATCTCGGTCTGACGTTGGAGACCGTTTCGCGCATGTTCGCCGAGCTCAAGGAGGAGGGAGTTATCAAGCTTGAGTCCGCGCGCCGCGTGACTGTGCGCGACATGGCCAAGCTCGAGGCGTTGGCGGCTTGATGCGCGCGGTGTCCATGAGGGTCGTCCTCACAGCACTTGCGCTCGCACTCACTGCCTCAACTGTGAGCCTTGCCGGGCCGGTTACCAGTGCGCCAGACCCGGAATATGGCGAGACGCTGGCGCAGCGGCTTTGTTCCAATTGTCATCTGGTCAATAATGCCCAGGAGCAGGTGAACGTCGACGTGCCGAGCTTTCATGAGATCGCCAATATGCAAGGGCAGACTGAAGGTTCGATCATGGCGAAGATCGTGATTCCCAAGCATCCCATGCCGGTGATCCCCATCACCAAGTCCGAGCTGAACGACCTGGCGGCCTATATCATGAGCTTGAAAGACCGAGAGACGGAGTGATGAAGAAGCCGAAGCTCTGGTACGCGATTGCCGACGGGGGGCGTGCCCGCTTCGTCGAGCGCGACCAGAACGGGGCCTTTCGCACCGTGGCCAGCTTCCTCTCCAAGGACCTCCATAGCCGCGCCAGCGATCTCGGCACCGACAGGCCCGGCCGCGTAATGGAGAGCGCCACCACGGGGCGTTCCGCCATCGAGCCTCGTCAAGATCCGAAAGAGGCGGCCAAGGAGGACTTCGTCAGCCTTGTGGCCGAAGAGTTGTCGAGCGAGCACGAACGCGGCGCCTTCGACGAACTGATGCTGGTGGCGCCGGCCGGCGTGCTCACCGAGCTGAAGCACAAGCTAGCCGGGCCCGTGTCGAAGCGCGTCGTCGGCGACCTTCAGAAAGACCTCACCAACGTGCCCGACCACGAGCTGACCCCGCATTTGGCGCCCGACTAAGGCTCACGCCGCGTCCTGGATAGGGGCGGGCAGCTTCAGCCGCACTTTGCGCAAGGTCAGATCTTCCGGGTCGGCGGAAACCTCGAAGCCCAGCGCCCGGCACATTTCGAGCATCCTCGTATTCTGCTCCAAGACGTCTCCAGTCAGTTCCTGTAGCCCCTCGCGCTCGGCGTAGCGGATCAGGTTGCGCATCAGCATCCAGCCGAGGCCGGTTCCTTTCAGGTCGCTGCGCACGATGATGGCGTATTCGCCCTTCGTGTAGTCGGGATCGGCGGCGAGGCGCGCGATGCCATACAGTTCGGTCTCCTCCCTGTTGAGAGCCACGAAGGCCATGGCGCGCGCATAGTCGATCTGGGTGAAGCGGGCGACGAACTTGTGCGAGAATTCCTTGCGCGGGGCCAGAAACCGGAAGCGAATATCTTCCGGCGAAAGCCTGGCGACGAAATCGGCATAGAGATGCTCGTCGGCGGGTTTGATCGGACGAATCAAGATGCGCTCGCCGTCTTCGGTCTCGGTCCACCGTTCCCATTGGTTTGGATAGGGCCTGATCGCGAGCCGCGGATTGGGCCCGTCCATCTCCACCAGGTCCGGATCGATGCGGATACGGGCATCGAGCGCGATCACGCCCGTCTCGTCGGCGATCAGCGGGTTGATGTCGAGTTCCTTGACCGCCGGGCAGTCGACGACCAGTTGTGACAACTGCACCAGCGCCGAGGCGATGCCGGCAAGATCGGCGGGGGGCCGGTCGCGGTAGCCTTCGAGCAATCGGCAAACGCGCGTCTGCTCCATGAGGTCGAGGGCGAGGGTGGTGTCGAGTGGCGGCAGCGCCACGGCCGTGTCGTTGATGATCTCGGTCGCCGTCCCGCCGGAGCCGAACAGGATCATGGGACCGAACAGCGGGTCCTCGTAGACGCCCAATAAAAGCTCATGCGCCTGTTTGCGCACGATCATCGGCTGCACGGTGAAGCCTTGGATGCGTGCCTGCGGACAGGTCTCCGCCGCGCGCGCCAGCATGCGCTCCGCCGCGTGACGCGCCTCTTGCGGCGAGCGCAAGCCGAGGCGCACGCCGCCAATGTCGGATTTGTGAGAAATGTCGTCGGAGAGGATTTTCACCACCACCGATTCCGACTGCTTCAGAAGCGCATGGGCGATGTCCGCGACGTCTCCGGGAGTCGTCGCGACGCGCGTGGCCACGGTGGGAATGCCGAACGCGGAAAGAACGGCCTTCGACTCGGGCTCGGTCAGAAGCGTGCGCCCGGCGCGGACCGCCGTACGCATGATGGCGCGGGCCGCCTCGTCGGCGATCGCAGTGTGGCCCGTGCTCTTCGGCGGCGCGCGCATCAGAGACTCTTGAGCCTTGGTGT
>CAYWIA010000008.1:23569-30231 GCA_964458245.1 uncultured Methyloceanibacter sp.
GTGTGGCCCGTGCTCTTCGGCGGCGCGCGCATCAGAGACTCTTGAGCCTTGGTGTACTGCCACAAATAGAAGAAGCCTTGGATGGCGTCGTTCGGCGATTCGTAGGTGGGAATGCCGGCCGCGCGGAACTTCTGCCGCGCCTCGTGGGCGGCGTCCTGGCCGAGCCAATTGGTGAGAATCGGGGGCACTTTTCTCGGATGCGGGGCTTGCGCGATGGCATCGAGCACCGCCTGCGCGGCGTCGGTCGAGGAGGCGAGCGCCGTGGGGCAGTTCATCACCAGGATGCCGTCCGCCTTCGGCTCGGCGAGCACGGCGTCGAGCGTGGCCTTGTACCGCTCGGGGCCGGCGTCGCCGATAATGTCGATCGGGTTGGCGCGCGACCAGTTGGCCGGCAGCACCTTGTCGAGTGCGTTCACCAGATCCTCGCCCACAGGCGCAAGCCTGCCGTCGAGCCGCATCAAATCGTCGACGGCGAGCACGCCGGCGCCCCCGCCATTGGTGACGATCAGAAGCTCGTTGCCCGCGACGGGCTGCAAACTCGCCAGCGTCTCCGCAGCGTTGAACAGTTCCTCCAACTCTTCCACGCGCACGAGCCCGGCGCGTCGGAAGGCGGCGCTGACCGCGGCGTCGGTGCCGGCCAGCGCGCCCGTATGGGTCGCCGCCGCTTTCGCCGCCGCGGCGTTGCGGCCCGATTTGATCGCGATCACCGGCTTGGCGCGTGCGGCCGAGCGCGCCGCGGACATGAACTTGCGCGCCGCCGGGATCGTCTCGAGATACAGCAGGATGGCGCTGGTCGAGACGTCGGCGGCGAGGAAGTCGAGCAGGTCGCCCACGTCCACGTCCGCCATGTCGCCCATGGACACCACATAGGAGAAGCCGATATCGCGTGCGGAGGCCCAGTCGAGAATGCCCGTCATGAGCGCGCCCGACTGAGACAGGAAGGCGAGCGACCCGGACTTTGGCGCGTTCAACCCGAAATTTGCATTCAAGCCCAGGGCGGGCACCGAGATGCCCAAACAATTGGGCCCGATGACGCGGAGACAATAGGGCCGCGCGGCATCCAGGACCGCCTGCTTGAGCGCGGCGCTGAAGCCCGCGGTGATGACGACCGTCGCGCGCGTACCCTTCTTGCCGAGCGCCTCGATGATGGGCGGCACGCTGTCCGGCGGCGTGGCAATGACGGCAAGCTCGGGCGCCTCGGGCAACGCCTCGACGGATTTGAAGCAGTCGCGGCCCGCGATCGTGCCGTGATGCGGATTGACGAGATAGACCTGGCCCTCGAAGCCGCCGGTAAGGACGTTTTGGGTAAGTGTATGGCCCACCGATCCGTGCTCGTCGCTCGCGCCGATCACCGCGACGCTGCGTGGGCGCAGGGCATGCTCAAGATTGCGAACCGTCATACGGCGAGCGCGACCTCTCAATGACTGAAGACTTTAGGAGTTCTCTTTTTGATTAGGACGCATCCTCTGTGATTTCATGACAAACCGGCGACGGAAGCGATTTGCCGCAGCTATGACTCGGCGGGAATGCCCACGATCGGGGCAACTGGCTTCGCTAAGGGCAACAACGCCGAGATCCGTTAAGCGTCACACCGTTTCAGACCGGGAATTTGCCGAAAATTTCGCCTCACGGCTCTGTCACTTGACCTTATGTGCCAGGACCACATACTTCCGGTCAGCATGAGCCGGTTACGCACGATTTTCGTCACTCTTTTGACCCTCGCGGTCGCCGCCCTTCCCGCGGCGAGCGTGCGGACGGCGATGGCCGCCCCCGGCGCCCCCCAGGCTGCGGCTAAGGCCGACTGTGCCGAGCACATGGCGGCCTCTCAAGGAGAGCACGCTCAGGCGGAGAGCCACCACGTCAAGACTGGCGCTGCCCAGACCGATCATGCCAACGGCCAAAAGGCCCATGACGGGATGGGGCCTTGCGCCGATCATCCCGGGTGCGAAGGCAAGTGCCTCTGTCTTGGACTGGCTCTGAGCGCGGTCATGCCTGCGGAAATCGCCTCAGCCACGGTGCCTTTGCTCGTCGAGACCACGGCGCGCGCCCCCGATAGCGCGCGCTCGCCGGCCTATATCCCGCCGTCGCCGCCTCCACGCGCCTGACTCCTCAAAGTTGATGCAACGCCGTTTCGCGTGAGCGCCCGCTCGCGTGCAGCGGTGCGATCTCCTTTGCCCGAGACGGGCAAGGGGCCACGCAACGAGGATTCGGAGACGCAAGATCATGACGCGTCTAAGCAGCCTGGCCATCTTGGCGACCGGCATCTTGGCCGGAGCCGCGGGCAGCTATTGGTATATCCACCGGCCCGAGCCGATGAGCATGACGGCGACGGAACACGCCGAGCCGTCCAATGGCGACCGCAAGATACTTTACTACCGGAACCCGATGGGACTTCCCGACACCTCAAAGGTGCCGAAGAAGGACTCTATGGGCATGGACTACATCCCGGTCTATGCCGATGAGGCTTCGGACGACGCCGTCTCCATCAGTCCGGGAAAGGTGCAGCGCACCGGGGTGAAAACCGAGAGGGTCGGCAAGAAGTCAATCGCCCGCGCCGTCCGTGGCGTCGGACTGGTGGAGCACGACGAGTCCAGGCTCTGGACAGTGACCGTTCGCTCGGACGGCTATGTCGAGAACCTCTTCGTCAATAAGACCGGCCAGCGCGTCGTCGAGGGCGACCCGCTGTTTCGCTTCTACAGCCCGCAGATTCAATTGGCGCAAGTGGATCTTCTCGTCGCCAAGCGCGGGCAAGGCGGCCGGAACGCGACCCGCGATCTCGATGGCGCCATGCAGCGTCTGCGCAATCTTGGCGTGCCCGAGTCCCGTATCGAAGAAGTGCTGGAGACCGAGACCAATCCGAGGACAATCGATTGGGCCTCGCCGGCAACCGGTCATGTCATCCGCAAGAACGTCATCGAGGGGCAGCGTGTCATGGCGGGCGACGAGCTGTTTCGCATCGGCAACCACGAGCGCGTCTGGGTAATCGCCCAGCTCGCCGAATCCGACATCGGCGACATCGCCGTCGGTACGCCGGTCACCGTCACCCTGCGCGCTTTTCCGAACGAACCGCACCAGGGCGAGGTGACTTTCATTTATCCGGAGATGATGAAGCCGGAAACCCGGACGCTGTCGGTCCGGGTCGAGTTGCCGAATCCGGAACTCCGCTTGAAGCCGGGCATGTATGCCGACGTTGTCTTCCATCCTCAAACCGAGGGGGCGGCGGTCGCGGCCGTTCCGGCCAGCGCCGTGATCGACAGCGGCACGCAGAAGATCATTCTTGTTGCCACGGGTGAGGGTCGTTTCGAGCCGCGCGAGGTTAAGATCGGGCGCACCGGCGACGGCTATGTCGAGGTATTGGAGGGCGTCGAGCCGGGTGAGGACGTCGTCACCGCGGCGACCTTCCTCATCGATTCCGAAAGCAACCTCAAGGCCGCGCTTCAGAGCCTCGATCATCGGGATGCGATGCCATGATCGCACGGGTCATCCGCTGGTCGGCGCGCAACGTCGTCCTCGTCGGCCTCGCCGCGGTCTTTATCGCCTTGGCCGGCATCTATGCGGTCAAGAATGTGCCACTCGACGCCATTCCCGATCTCTCGGACGTGCAAGTCATCGTCTATACCGAGTACCCCGGCCAGGCGCCGCAAGTCGTCGAGGATCAGGTCACCTATCCGCTGACGACCGCGATGCTCACCGTGCCCAAGGCGCGCGTCGTGCGCGGCTTCTCCTTCTTCGGCGTGTCCTTCGTCTATGTGATTTTCGACGACGGTACGGACATCTATTGGGCGCGCTCGCGCGTTCTCGAATATCTGAGCGCCGCCGCCAAGGACCTGCCGGGCGGCGTCACGCCGGAGCTCGGACCGGACGCAACAGGGGTCGGCTGGGTCTATCAATATGTTCTACGGGGTGCGCAGCACAGCCTCGCCGAGCTGCGCACGCTTCAGGACTGGTATGTGCGCTTCGGTCTGTCCAAGGCCCAAGGCGTGGCCGAGGTCGCGAGTGTCGGCGGCTTCGTGAAGCAATACAGCGTCGTTGTCGATCCCCGCCGTCTTCAGGCGCTGGGCATCCCGCTCTCCAAGATCAGGGATGTCATCCGCGAGAGCAACATGGACGTCGGCGGCCGCACGCTCGAACTCTCCGAGCGCGAATACATGGTGCGCGGGCGCGGCTATATCGCCGGCCTCCAGGATCTCGAAGATATCGTCGTCAAGAGCGAGGGCGGCGTGCCGGTGCTTTTAAAGGACGTCGCCCGGGTCGAACTCGTGCCGGACGAGCGCCGTGGATTGGCGGAGCTGAACGGGGAGGGCGAGGTCGTCTCCGGCATTGTCGTGCAGCGCTTCGGCGAGAACGCACTCTCGGTCATCCGGAACGCGAAAGACCGGCTTGCCGAGATCGCGCCGAGCCTGCCCGAAGGGGTCAGCGTGGAGGCGGTTTACGACCGCTCGTACCTCATCGGCCGCGCCATCGAGACGCTGAAGCGCACGCTGATCGAGGAAAGTCTCATCGTCGCGTTGGTCTGCGTCATCTTCTTGATGCATGCGCGCAGCGCGCTTGTCGCCATCGTGACGCTGCCTCTCGGCGTCCTGATCGCATACATCTGTATGTGGGTGCTGGGACTATCGTCCAACATCATGAGCCTCGGCGGCATCGCCATCGCCATCGGCGCCATGGTCGATGCGGCCATCGTCATGATCGAGAACGCGCACAAGCGTCTCGAACACGCGCCCGAGGGCAAGTCGCGTCACGAAGTGATCGTCGAGGCGGCGGTCGAGGTCGGGCCGGCGCTGTTCTTCAGCCTCCTCGTCATCACGGTCTCCTTCCTGCCGATTTTTGCGCTTGAGGCGCAAGAAGGCCGGTTGTTCAAACCTCTCGCCTATACCAAGACCTTCGCCATGGGCGCGGCGGCGCTCTTGTCGATCTTCGTCGTGCCGGCGCTGATGGTATTGTTCGTGCGCGGCCGCATCATGCCGGAGCACAAAAACCCGGTGAACCGCGTCCTCACCTGGATCTACCGCCCGGCCATCGAGCTCGCTCTGCGCTTCAAGGCCGCCACGATCCTCGTGGCTCTTGCCATTCTCGCGGTCACGGTGTGGCCCGCGTCGAAGATCGGCAGCGAGTTCATGCCGACTCTCAACGAAGGGACGCTGTTCTACATGCCGACGACCTTGCCGGGCATCTCGGTGACGGAGGCCGGTCAGCTGCTCCAGACCCAGAACAAGATCATCAAGAGCTTTCCGGAAGTGGACTCGGTGTTCGGCAAGGCGGGCCGCGCCTCGACCGCGACCGATCCCGCACCTATGGAGATGTTCGAGACGGTCATCAACCTGAAGCCGGAGAGCGAATGGCGCGATGGGCTGACTGTTGACGGACTGATCGCGGAGATGGACGAGGCTCTTCAGTTTCCCGGCGTGTCGAATTCCTGGACCATGCCCATCAAGGCACGCATCGACATGCTGTCGACGGGTATTCGTACGCCGGTCGGGATCAAGGTCTTGGGCCGCGATCTCGGCGAGATGGAGTCGGTCGCCCGAGAGATCGAGGCGGCCGTCCGCACGGTGCCCGGCACCACCAGCGCTTATGCCGAGCGTGCGACCGGCGGCTACTACGTGAACATCGATCCCGACCGCACCCAGTTGGCCCGCTACGGGTTGATGGTCGGCGATGTGCTGAATGTTATCTCGACCGCGCTCGGCGCGGAGGCCGTCACCACCACCGTGGAGGGCCGCGAGCGCTACAATGTGGCGGTGCGCTATCCACGCGACTACCGCGATAATCCGGAAGCCATCGCCAGCGAGGTGCTGATCCCGACGCCGAGCGGCGGCACGGTTCCTTTGGGCGAGGTTGCGGCGGTGAGCCTTGGGCAAGGCCCATCCATGATCCGCACCGAGAATGCGCAGCTCGCGCTCTACGTCTTCGTCGACTTCCGCGACCGTGACATCGGCAGCTATGTCGCCGATGCTCAACGGGCGGTGGCGAGCCAGGTGGACTTTCCGAAGGCGACCTACATCACGTGGAGCGGTCAGTTCGAATATCTGGAGCGCGCCAAAGCACGGCTTCAGATCGTCGTGCCGGTCACGCTGCTCATTATCTTCATCCTGCTTTATTTGAATTTCCGTCGGTTCACCGAGACCTTCATCGTCATGCTGTCCGTACCCTTCGCCTTGGTCGGGGGCTTGTGGCTCATGTGGTGGCTCGGCTTCAACTTCTCGGTGGCCGCCGTCACCGGCTTCATAGCGCTCGCCGGCGTCGCTGCGGAGACCGGCGTGGTCATGCTGCTGTATCTCGACAACGCTTTGAAACAGCGCTGGAGGCGGCGCGAGGTCGAGGGCGGCGTCTTCACCGCGAATGATCTCCATGCGGCGATCATGACGGGCGCGGTTGGCCGTGTGCGGCCGAAGATCATGACGGTGTCCGCTATCATGGCCGGGCTTCTGCCGATCATGTGGAGTCATGGCGCGGGCGCCGAGGTCATGCAGCGCATCGCCGTGCCGATGATCGGGGGCATGGTCTCGTCGACGCTTCTCACGCTGATCGTGATCCCCGCGATCTACGCGGTCGTGAAGGGCGTTTCCCTTGGCAGGCGCCAAGTTCCCGTCGCGGCCTGATCTGCCGCGAAGCCGGTGAGGGGGGTGCGGAGAAGACCCGCCGCACCCCCGCCCGACGGC
>CAYWIA010000009.1:0-25899 GCA_964458245.1 uncultured Methyloceanibacter sp.
ACCTGATCGCGCTCGCCTTCGCCTGCGTGCTCATTTTCATCATGGTCGGCGGCAGCCTGTGGATCATGTTCGACCTCTACCACCGCATGATGGTCTGAGGACGGAACCAGCGGCCCGGGGTCAGGCTTTCGTGATTGTGCGGAACTGCCCCTTGCCGCGCCTCGCGCCCGGCGCGATATAGAGTTGCCCTGTATCCCGGGACGCCAGCCCTTAAGCCCCGTCCTCCAAGCGGAGTTCCCCTCGAATGTCGACACGTGTGAATGGGCCGAAGAGCCCCATCATCGAGTCGCGGAACGAGCTCGTCGCCTATCTCGAGGCAGGATCGAAGCCGGAAAGCGAATGGCGCATCGGCACCGAGCACGAGAAGTTCGGCTTCAACGTCAAGGACAACTCGCCCGTGCCCTATGAGGGCCAACACGGCATCCAGGCGCTCCTCGAGATGCACCACAATTGTTATGGCTGGGATGCCGTGCGCGAGGACGGCAACATTATCGCGCTCTCCTGCACCGATTGCCCCATTGGCGGGTCCATCAGCCTCGAGCCGGGCGGACAGCTCGAGCTTTCCGGCGCGCCGCTCAAGACCATCCACGAGACCGAGAAGGAACTTCGCCAGCATCTGTCCCAAGTGGGCGGCGTGGCGCGGCAACTGGGTATCGGCTTTATCGGGCTCGGCTTCTCGCCCAAATGGACGCTTCAAGAACTGCCGCTCATGCCGAAGGAGCGCTACCGCATCATGAAGCGCTACATGCCGACACGCGGCAAGCGCGGCCTCGACATGATGTTCCGCACCGCGACCGTGCAGGTGAACATGGATTTCGGCAGCGAAGCGGACATGGTCAAGAAGCTGAGGGTCGGGCTCGCGCTTCAGCCCGTGGTCACGGCGCTTTTCGCCAACTCGCCCTTCACCGAAGGCAAGCCCAACGGGTTCCAATCCTATCGCGCGGAAGTGTGGCGTGACACCGATCCCGACCGCACCGGCATGTTGCCCTTCGCCTTCGAGGACGGCATGGGGTTTGAGCGCTATGTGGATTACGCGCTCGATGTGCCGATGTATTTTGTCTATCGCAACGGCCGCTATATCGACGTGGCAGGCAGCTCCTTCCGCGACTTTCTCGCAGGCAAGCTCGAAGCGTTGCCGGGCATGAAGCCCACCATGGAAGATTGGGCGGATCACCTCACCACGCTCTTCCCCGAGGTGCGGCTCAAGAAGTTCCTGGAGATGCGCGGCGCCGACGCCGGCCCCTTCGATTTCCTCATGGCGCTGCCGGCGCTCTGGGCTGGGCTCCTGTACGACAAGACCTCGCTGGATGCCGCCGCCGGGCTCATCGCCGGCTGGACGGCCGAGGAGCGGCAGACCATGCGCGACCAGGTTCCACGGCTTGGACTCAACACGCCGTTCCGCGGCCGCACCTTGCGCGAGATCGCCCGCGAGATGTTGACGCTCGCCGAAGGGGGCTTGCTGCGCCGCGCGCGCCTCAACGGCAGCGGCGAAGACGAGACGGGCGCGCTCAAGTCCTTGGCGGAGGTGGTCGAGACCGGACGCACCCAGTCCGACCGTCTCCTTGCCGCCTATGAGGGGCCGTGGGGGGGCGATATCGACCAGCTGTTCAAGGCCGAGGCGATGTAGCGCCTGGATCGGAGACGCTATGACTCTTCTCTTCCCAGTAATTCTCGGCTCCGTGCGCCGCGACCGCCAGGGCATCAAGGCGGCGCGCTACATCATCGGCAAGCTGGAGGCCCGCGGACACGAGCCCGTGCTGGTCGACCCGTGCGAGAAAGAGCTTCCGCTGCTCGACCGCATGTACAAGGAATATCCCAAGGGCGAGGCGCCGCCGGTTCTCGAAGAGCTGGCGGATCTGTTCCGCCGCGCCGACGGCTTCGTCATCGTCAGCGCCGAATACAATCAGTCCGTGCCGCCGGCCCTGAAGAATCTGCTCGACCATTTCCTCGAGGAGTATTTCTGGCGCCCATCGGCGATCGTGTCCTATTCCGCCGGGCGCTTCGGTGGCGTGCGCGCCGCCGTGGCCTTGCGCACGATCCTCTCTGAAATGGGCATGCCGAGCGTACCGTCGGTGCTGTCGATCCCGACGATCGGCAAAGCCCTGAAAGACGATGGCTCGGCGACGGAGGAGTGGATCGACGAGGCGGCCGCCCGCTTCATCGATGAGTTCGTGTGGTACGCGAAGGCCCTCAAGGCGCAGCGGGACGCCGAATCCACGCCCTATTGAGCCGCTGGGAATGTTCTCACGGCGCCGCGGCGCGTTGGGCCGCGCCGACCGCCACTTTCATGTCCGTGAGCGTCACTGTGCCGGTGCCCCAGGCGGTCGGCACCAGAACCTTGTAGGGGACGTAGAACTCCGTTCCCGGTACGGACACCAGCCAGGCTTCGACCGCGTCGGTTTTCTGCATGAACTGCACGCCGGGATGATCGGGCCGATAGCCGCCGATGGGCTCGTAGCGCACGCGGCACACGGCGACGCGCGCCGAAAGTCCCTTCGGGGCGCCTCTGCCCAGCGTCTCCGTCCGCTTCGGCGTGAGCGCGATATTGAAACGCTGCCTGCCGTCGAACACCTTGATCGTTTGCCCGCAGACTTTCAGGTCGCCGGGCGGGGCGTCCGAGCGCACCGAGAGGAAGGCTGCCGTGAGCGGATCGAGGACCCCCTTCAGCTGTTCCGCGGTAACGGGAAGGTCGCGCGGGTTCGGCTTCTTCTGCGGCACGATCTTGACGTCGCTCACGGTCCCGCCGGCGAAGCTCATGCGGAGCTGCTGGCTCTTCTTGCTGTCTTCGTAGGACAGGGTGTAGCGCGCCGGTTGCGGGCTTTCTTCCGTGAGCTTCCCGTTGCTCGTGGTCTTGCCGGTCGCCTTGTAGAGCAGCCCGGCCAGCAGCGAGAAACGGCCGTCGGCCGCCATCTCGTAGGCGCTCGGCGAATATGCCGCCGTCACCGTGAATTCGCCGAGATTGATGCCGGCGAGACCGGCGTCATAGGTCGCGACGATCCGGCCGGCAGCCGGCACCGCCTCGCCGGCGCTTGGGGAGGGCGCCAGGCCCGCAAGCACCAGGCAAGCGATTATGGAGCCGCTACGCTTCGCTCCCATCGCTCATCCCTCCGATCCGCCAAGCTTGGAGTGTACCCCACAGGAAGTCCAAATTGGGGCCTCAAGCGGCGGCTTCCTCCAGGGTGGGATAGTCGGTGTAGCCGTGCGCATCGCCGCCATAGAACGTGTCTTGGTCAGGTTCGTTGAGGGGCGCGTTCTTCTGAAGCCGCTCCACGAGATCCGGGTTGGCGAGGAACAATCGTCCGAAAGCCACCAGATCCACCTCGCCGGACTCGACGGCCTCGATCGCCCGTTCGCGGTCATAGTCGTTGTTCGCCATGTAGGCGCCCGAGAAGGCCGCGCGCAGCTTTGCCATGTCCGCCCCCGGAGGCAGGTCGCGCGACTGTGCCATCTCGCCCTCGACGAGATGGACGTAACCCAATCCGGCGTCTTCGGCGCGGGCGATGGCCGCCGTAAACGTCTTCATCGGATCGCTGTCCGACATGTCGTTGAACTTCGAGAAGGGGCTGAAGCGCACGCCAACCCGCTTCGCCGGGTAGACCTTCGTGACGGCCTCGAAGACTTCGGCGAGAAGGCGCGTGCGGTTCTCGACGCTGCCGCCATAGGCGTCGGTCCGTTTATTGGTGCCGTCGCGAAGAAACTGATCGATCAGATAGCCGTTGGCCGCGTGAACTTCGATGCCGTCGAAGCCCGCCTTGTGCGCATTCTCGGCCGCCTTGCGGTAGTCCTCGATCAACGCCGGAATTTCTTCGAGCTCGAGCGCGCGGGGTTCGGAGACGTCGGCAAAGCCCGTGGCGATGAAGGTCTGCGCCTTGGCTGCGATCGGCGAGGGCGCGACCGGCTGCTTCCCGTCCGGCTGAAGCGATACGTGGGAGATGCGGCCCACATGCCAGAGCTGGAGGAAGATTCGGCCCCCCTTGGCGTGAACGGCCTCGGTGACCTTGCGCCAGCCCGCAATCTGTTCGGCGCTGTAGATGCCGGGTGTCTGGATGTAGCCCTTGCCTTCCGGCGTGATCTGGGTGGCCTCGGTGATGATCAGACCGGCCGACGCGCGCTGCTCGTAATAGGTGGCGTTCAGCGCATGGGGGACGTCGCCATCGGGCTTCGCACGGTTGCGCGTCAGGGGTGCCATGACGATTCGGTTGGGCAAGGTCAGATCGCCGAGGTTCAGGGGGGTGAAAAGCTTGGCTTTCATGCTGCCGGTCTCCATCCGTGGTGTTGGCTAGGGGCAAAGACGGAGCCCCGGGTCGCCGCTTGAGTTGGCGATGCCGCTTTCGACAATCAACTATACTGCGGCACTTGTGACGCCTTGTTTGGGCCGGCCACCCCTCGTTGCTCCGGTTTACGGTATCGGGGCGGCAAACTTGAAAGCCTGGTCCGGCAAGCCATATACTCACCAAGTCGCGTCCTCTCCGACCCTGCACGGAAGGGCGTTATCCGTCCCCCAAGACGGATGAATCGGCGGCAGATTTCTCCTTTTCTGCCGCCGATTTTTTTTTGTGACTAAAGGGGATAAGGCGTCGCTATTTCAGGCTGGCGAAGGCGTCGTTGAAGCCTTGCAGGGAGACCGGAATGCCGATGCCGGCCTCCGGCGTGTCGAAAATGATGAACATCGCATTCGTGCCTTGCTTCAGCTTGGCGATCACCTCGTCCTGAAGCACCACCTCGGCCACGCAGCCGCGCTTGCCGCATTTGAGGAAAGGGGCGTTGCCCACGTCCTGATCGTCGATCTTGAGGCCGAGCCCCGTGGGCAGCAGCACGCCGAGCGGCACGACGACACGCAACAGTTTCTTGTTCTCGCCGATTGCCTCATAGAAAACGACCGTCAGCCCCACATTAGGCCGGTCTTCGGCGGTCACGCTTTGCACCAGCGCGCACTTTTCTTCCTTGGCGCCCGGCGGCGTGCGGCAGCTGACCTGCCACGCCCCGTGAGTCTCGCGCACCACGCTCCCCGGCCCGGTGGCGCCGGGGGAGGCGTCCGGGGCGGCGCCTTGCGCGCTCACTTGGCTGCCGAATCCGAGCAGAAACGCCAGCGTCAGGCCGAGCGGCGCCAGCCTGCGGCGCTGTGGGCCGTGTGAGTCGGATCTGGGCGGGAGGGCCATGAGCATCAAAAGGACCGGCGAGCTTGCCTTTGCAAGTGCGAATACGAGTCCGCACTACTAGATCGCGACCCTGGTCCTTGTGAAGCGGCGATGTGCGGCATGGAAAACGGCCATCGCCGAGTAATGGGGCCAAATTTCGGCGGGATCTTCTGACCGAAATCTGCCACGGTCCGGAAAGCGCCGTGGTAAGGGCTTGAAACTCAACGCCAAGCGTGCATTTGCCGCACGGGCAAACTGAATCATGAGTGTTGCCAATCTATATCCTTTATGATTTTAAAAACACAAAAGAACCTCCAGCTACATCGCTGATGCGGGCTGGCAGAAAGAACGGATCAGCGGGGGCGACGCCTAAATTCTGCGCCTATAGTATTTGCGCCGCCCTTGCGACAAGCGGTGTGGGCGAGGTTGCCCATGCCCAACGAAAATCGCGCTGCCCCTCACGTCTGGGAGGGCCAGCCCGGGAGCAGGCTTTAGGAGTGAAGGGATGGCGATCTTCCATCGTGCGTTGACGGTTCTTGCTGCGCTTGTCGGCCTCGCCGCGAGCGGTTCTGCCTTCGCCGGCACGGGGCAGCCGTCCCCGTGGCAGTTGGGCTTCCAAGGCGCGGTGACGCCCGTCATGAAGCAGATCACCGACTTCCACACCTACGTCACCATCATCATCACCCTCATCGCGCTTTTCGTTCTGGCGCTGATGATTTACGTGATGGTGCGCTTCAACGAGCGCCGCAATCCCGACCCGTCCCGGACCTCGCACAACACCCCGCTTGAAGTCGCCTGGACGGTGATCCCGATTCTCATTCTCGTGGCCATCGCCATCCCGTCGTTCCGGCTGCTGTTCGCCCAATACGACTTTCCGAAGGCCGACGTGACCATCACCGCGACCGGCAGCCAGTGGTACTGGAGCTACGAGTACCCGGATGAAGACATCCGCTTCGATTCGATCATGGTGCCCGAGGCCAATCTCAAGCCCGGCCAGCCGCGCCTCCTCAGCGTGGACCGTGAGGTGGTCGTGCCCGTCGGCGCCAACGTCGTCGTGGGCCTGAAATCCAACGATGTGATTCACGACTGGGCCGTACCGTCCTTCGGCGTCAAGCTCGACGCCGTGCCGGGGCGCCTTCAGCAGACTTGGTTCCGCGCCGAGAAGGAAGGCTGGTACTACGGCCAGTGCTCGGAGTTGTGCGGCCGCAATCACGCCTTCATGCCGATTGCCGTTCGTGTCGTCTCGCAGGACGAGTACGATGCCTGGCTCGCCGAGAATAAGACGGCCGCAATCGACACGGAAGGCAAGGTGGCGACCACGCAAGATTAAGCGGCGGCCGACCAATCGACAGGCGGTCTAAGACGACCGAGAGCGTAAGAAGACAAGGACGATAAGGGAAGACAGTCATGGCTCACAACGCCCAGGCAGAAGCCGCTCATCACGATCACGACGATCATCCATATGGCGTGGGTCGCTGGCTGTTCTCCACCAACCACAAGGACATCGGCACGATGTACCTTGTCTTGGCCATCATCGGAGGCATCGTCGGCGGTCTGCTGTCGATGGGCATGCGTGCCGAGCTCATGGAGCCGGGCATGCAGATCTTCGGCAATCCCGAGATGTTCAACGTTTTCGTCACGGCGCACGGGCTCATCATGGTGTTCTTCATGGTGATGCCGGCAACCATGGGCGGCTTCGGCAACTGGATGATGCCGCTCATGATCGGCGCGCCGGACATGGCCTTCCCGCGCATGAACAACATCTCGTTCTGGCTGCTGGCCATGGCCTTCGTGCTGCTCGTTCTTTCGCTCTTTATGCCTGGTGCTCCGGGATCGACCGGCGTCGGCGGCGGCTGGACCATTTACGCGCCGCTGAGCACCTCGGGCACGCCCGGTATCGCCATGGACTTCGCCATTTTGTCGATCCATTTGGCCGGTGCCTCATCGATCCTCGGCGCCATCAACTTCATCACGACCATCTTCAACATGCGCGCGCCGGGCATGACCCTGCACAAGATGCCGCTCTTCGTGTGGTCGATTCTGGTGACGGCCTTCCTGCTGCTGCTGTCGCTGCCGGTATTGGCCGGCGCCATCACCATGCTGCTGACCGACCGTAACTTCGGCACCGCCTTCTTCGACTCCGCACAGGGCGGCGACCCCCTGCTGTGGCAGCATCTGTTCTGGTTCTTCGGCCACCCGGAGGTGTACATCCTCATTCTTCCGGGCTTCGGCATCGTCAGCCAGATCGTGGCGACGTTCTCCCGCAAGCCGGTGTTCGGCTATCTGGGCATGGCCTACGCCATGGTCGCCATCGGCGTGATCGGCTTCGTCGTCTGGGCGCACCACATGTACGCCGCGGGCCTCGACGTGAACACGCAAGCCTATTTCGTGTTCGCCACGATGGTCATCGCCGTGCCCACGGGCGTGAAAATCTTCTCGTGGATCGCGACCATGTGGGGCGGCTCGTTGTCGTTCAAGACACCGATGCTCTGGGCCCTAGGCTTCATCTTCCTGTTCACCATCGGCGGCGTCACCGGGGTGGTGCTGTCGAACGCCGGCGTCGACCGCTCGTTCCACGACACCTATTACGTGGTGGCCCATTTCCACTACGTGTTGTCGCTCGGTGCGGTCTTCTCTCTCTTCGCCGGCTGGTACTACTGGTCGCCCAAGATGACGGGCTACATGTACTCCGAGGCGATTGGCAAGCTTCACTTCTGGCTGATGTTCATCGGCGCGAATCTCGCCTTCTTCCCGCAGCACTTCCTCGGTGCCGCCGGCATGCCGCGCCGTTACGCGGACTATCCGGATGCCTATGCGGGCTGGAACTTTGTTTCCTCGATCGGCGCCTATATCGCCTTCGCGGGCTTCCTGGTGTTCCTCTACGGAATCATTGCTCAGTTCGCGCGCAAGCAGAAGGCCGCCGACAATCCTTGGGGCCCCGGCGCTACGACCCTCGAATGGACGCTGCCCTCGCCGCCGCCGTTCCACACCTTCAATACGCTGCCGCGCATCAAGTGAGCATGCAGCGAATCGAGAGGCGCTTGAGTGAGTAGTTCGATGTCCGACGCCGCCATCCGCGCGATTCCAGGCAGTCTCGACATCGCCCCCGGGGGCGATGTCGCCGACTATGCCGCGCTGCTCAAGCCGCGGGTCATGTTCCTCGTGGTGTTTACCGCGCTGGTCGGCCTGGTCGCGGCGCCCGGCACCATGCATCCGGTGCTGGCCATTGCCGCGCTCGCCTGCATCGCGGTGGGCGCAGGCGCGGCAGGCGCGCTGAACATGTGGTTCGACGCCGATATCGATGCGCGCATGGCCCGCACGGCGTCCCGGCCGGTGCCCAAAGGCGCCGTCGCGCCCGACGAAGCGCTCGCCTTCGGCACCGTGCTCGCCATCGGCTCGGTTCTTTGCCTCGGCTTGATGGCGAACTGGGTCGCCGCCGGGCTGTTGGCGCTCACCATCGGCTTCTACGTGTTCGTTTACACGATGTGGCTCAAGCGCTGGACGCCGCAGAACATCGTCATCGGCGGCGCTGCGGGCGCCGTGCCGCCCATGATCGGCTGGGCCGCGGCCACCGGTACCGTAAGTCTCGAATCCTTCGTGATGTTTTTGATCATCTTCATCTGGACGCCGCCGCATTTCTGGGCGCTCGCTCTGGTCCGCCGCAAGGACTACGAGCGCGCCGGCGTGCCGATGCTGCCCGTAACCCACGGCCCGGACGAGACCAGGCGTCAAATCCTGATCTACAGTCTCATCCTGGCGCCGCTCGGCATGGCCCCGGCGGCGATGGGATTCGGCGGCTTGCTCTATACAGTCGTCGCCTCGATCCTCGGCGCCTTCTTTGTCGTCTTCGCCGTGGATTGCTATCGCATCCGGGAAGGCGAGGCGGCCGACCGGGCGGCGAAGCATCTGTTCGCCTATTCGGTGCTATACCTGTTCGTGCTCTTCGCCGCGCTTCTCGTGGAGCAAGGTTTCGGGCTCGAAGGCGGCGCACTGCCGCTTAGTTGGACGTTGTGATGGAAGATGCGGATGACGAACGCAAACGTCGCCAACGCAAGCGATCTCTGGCCATCGCCTGGATCCTCGCGAGCCTCGTTGTGCTGTTCTTCATTGTCACCATTGTCAGGCTTGGCGGTAACGTCGCTGTGCGGCCGATCTGATTGAAGCGGATGAGCGAGCAAGACACAAAGACCCGCACAGGCGACAAGAAAGGCCTTGTCGCTCTGTCGCTTGCCGCCCTCGTGGCGGGCATGGTCGGCCTGTCTTTTGCCGCCGTGCCTCTTTACCGCATGTTCTGCCAAGCCACTGGATATGGCGGCGCCACCCAGCGAGCCGATGTTGCGCCCAATACTATTCTCGACCGCATGGTCACTGTTCGGTTCGACGCCAACGTCAATCCGAACCTGCCGTGGAGCTTCGCGCCGGAGCAGCGCACCATGCAGGTCCATATCGGCGAGAACGCGCTCGCCTTTTTCAAAGCGACCAACAATTCCGACAAGCCCGTGACAGGCACCGCCGGTTTCAACGTCGCCCCGCAGGCGGCCGGGCGTTACTTCACCAAGGTGCAGTGCTTCTGCTTCATCCAGCAGACGCTTGCGCCGGGACAAAGCATCGAGATGCCGGTGAGCTTCTTCGTCGATCCCAAGTTCGTCGAGGACGAGAGCACCGAGAATATTCCTGAGATCACGCTGTCCTATACCTTTTACCGGAGCGACGATCCGTCGGACGTCGCTGCGGGCCCGGTGGACGGAGCCTCGGGATCGTAAGCCAAGTGGCGCGGCAACGGCGCCGATGAGACAGATTGGGGAGGAAGGGGAACACCAAGATGGCCCAAGCCCACGCTAAACCGGAACACGACTACCATCTCGTCAATCCGAGCCCATGGCCGTTCGTCGGTTCGCTCGGTGGCTTCACGCTGGCCATTGGCGTCCTCATGTACTTCATGTCGAAGAAGGCCGGCGATCCGCAGCTTTGGTACATGCTGCCGGGTCTCGCGCTCGTCATCATCACCATGTTCGGCTGGTGGCGGGACGTCATAAAGGAAGCGCATAGCGGCGACGAGACGCCGGTCGTGCAGCTCCATCTGCGCTACGGCATGATCCTGTTCATCGCCTCCGAGGTGATGTTCTTCGTGGCGTGGTTCTGGGCCTATTTCGACGTGGCCCTGTTCCCCGACGACGCGGTCACCTATGCACGCACGCAAGTGCTCGGCGGCGAGTGGCCGCCGATCCCGAGCGATGAAACTGGCGTTGCCGGCCTCGGCTATTTCGGCAGCACCTTCGATCCGTGGGGCCTGCCGTGGGTCAATACGCTGATCCTGCTGACATCGGGCACGACCGCGACGTGGGCGCACCACGCCATGCTGCATAACGACCGCAAAGGGCTCGCCTGGGCGCTGGCCATCACCGTTGGGCTCGGCATGATCTTCACCGGTTTGCAGGCCTACGAGTACATGCATGCAAACTTCGGGTTCGCCGACCACATCTATGGCTCGACCTTCTTCATGGCCACCGGCTTCCACGGCTTCCATGTGATCGTCGGCACGATCTTCCTGCTCGTGTGTCTGTTCCGCGTGCTGCAGGGTCACTTCACGCCGAAGCAGCATTTCGGCTTCGAGGCCGCGGCCTGGTACTGGCATTTCGTCGACGTGGTGTGGCTGTTCCTGTTCACCTGCATCTATGTGTGGGGCGCAGGGGCCAACTCGGGACACTAACAACGGCGACGCCGTCGTTGATGGGGGCGGTCAGTCGGCCGCCCCTTTTCATTTTGGCTGCTAGGATCGACGGATGAACGAGGAGAGCACCGCGCAAGCACCCCACGTCCCGCTCGGCACGACCATCTGGTCAGGTCTCATCGGTCGCTGTCCCGCTTGCCACCAGGGCAAGCTGTATGACGGCTACCTGACCCTCGCGCCCCGCTGCGAGATCTGCGGCCTCGACTACGGCTTCGCCGATTCCGGCGATGGGCCCGCGGTCTTCGTCATCCTCATCACCGGCTTTATCGTCGTCGGCGCGGCGCTCCTGGTCGAAGTGTTCTACCAGCCGCCCTATTGGCTGCACGCCGTTGTCTGGGGCGCCCTGGCGCTCATTCTTCCGCTCCTCCTGCTTCGGTCCTTCAAGGGCGTGCTCATCGCCCTCCAGTTCAGGCACAAGGCCGAAGAGGGCAAGCTGGTCTCCGGCAAATAGGGGTCCGATGCCGGCCAGCGCACTCATCAAGCTCACCGTCGCCACGCTCGTCGGCCTCGTCTTCCTGATCGGCCTTGGGGTCTGGCAGCTTGAGCGCCTCGAATGGAAGGAGGGGCTGATCGCCCGGATCGAGGCGCGGACCGAGCGCAAGCCGATCACGTTGGAGCGTGCGCTCGAGCTGACCGAGGAGGCCGGAAACCCCAGCTATCTTCCCGTGCGCGCCGAAGGCCGCTTTCACCACAAGCGCGAGCGCTATCTCTATTCCATCTCGCTCGACGGCGAGCCGGGCTGGCACGTCATCACGCCGCTGCAGACCGTCGACGGGCATTTCGTCCTGGTCGACCGCGGCTTCGTGCCGGACAGACTGCGCGATCCGCAAACCCGCCCTCAAGGGCAAGTCCAAGAGGTGGTGGCCGTGACCGGGCTGATCCGCACCCCGGACGAACCGGCCCTTTTCATCCCCGACAACGATCCGGAGGCCAATCAATGGTTCAGCCGTGACCTTGCCGCCATGACGCGCTCCATGTTCCCCGGCGGCACGGTCCAGGTGGCGCCCTTCTTCTTGGAGGCGGCCGAGAGCGACGTTCCGGGCGGTTGGCCCAAAGGGGGGCAGACAAGGCTCAAGCTCACCAACAACCATCTGCAATACGCGCTCACCTGGTTCGGCCTGGCGCTCTGCCTGGCGGGCGTCTATGGCGTCTATGTCTGGGGTGCCTACCGCGGCAAGCAGCCTTAACGAGCCCGGTGAGCCTCGGTTGCGAGGCCGCTCGCTGGCGGCTAGGGTCAACCGAAAAGCCCCCTTTTTCCGGCGAGAGGCCCATCTTGAAGTTCATATCCACGCGCGGTGAGGCGCCGGCGCTCTCCTTCGAGGGTGCCCTTCTGGCGGCACTTGCCCCGGACGGCGGCCTGTTCATGCCGGAGGCCTGGCCCCGGTTCGCGCCCGATGACATCGCCGCGCTTGCCGGCCTCGACTATGCCGATGCGGCGGATCGGATCATGCGCCCGTTCTTGGCGGGCGATGCCTGCCAGAACGATCTGGAGGCGGTGCTCTCGGACGCCTATGACGGCTTCCACCACCCCGCGGTCGCCCCGCTGCGCCAGCTCGGACCCAACAGCTTCGTCCTCGAACTCTTCCATGGGCCGACGCTCGCCTTCAAGGATCTCGCCATGCAGGTGGTGTCGCGGCTCATGGACCGCGCGCTGCGGCGCAGGGGAGGCCACGCCACCGTGGTGGGCGCCACCTCCGGCGATACGGGCGCCGCGGCCATCGAGGCCTTCCGCGGGCTCGACGCCATCGACGTGTTCATCCTCCACCCCAAGGGCCGCATCAGCGACGTGCAGCGCCGCCAGATGACCACGGCCAGGGAGGCCAATGTCCACAACATCGCGGTGGAGGGGACCTTCGACGATTGCCAGGCCATGGTGAAGGCGCTGTTCGGCGACCCGGTCTTGAGCGGCCGGCTGGGGCTGACCGGCATCAACTCGATCAACTTCGCCCGCATCCTGGCTCAGATCGCCTACTATTTCACCTCCGCGGTAAGCCTCGGCGCGCCCAGCCGGCCGGTGGCGTTTACCGTACCCACCGGAAATTTCGGTGATATTTTCGCAGGTTACGCGGCCAGGGCCATGGGCCTCCCGGTCCGGCGCCTCGTTATCGCCACGAACCTCAACGACAGTTTACCTCGCGCTTTCGCGTCGGGGACCTATCAGCCGCAAGGCGTCATCGCTACTTCAAGCCCGAGCATGGATATCCAGCTAGCAAGCAATTTCGAGCGCCTGTTGTTCGAGCTTGCCGGTCGGGATGCGTGCCGCATCAGGGCCCTGACGGAGGAGTTGCGGGCGACCGGCGCGTTTCGATTGAGCCAAGGTGAGCTCGGCCAGTTGCGCGATCTGTTCGGCGCCCATTCGGTCGGCGAGGACGAGACGAAGATGACCATTCGGGGGGTTTTCGAAGAGACGGGCATGCTGGTCGACCCGCACACCGCCGTCGGCATCGCCGCCTCTCACCGCGAGGATCTCGGCGCGACCCCCATGGTGGTTCTGTCCACGGCGCACCCGGCCAAGTTCCCCGACGCGGTCGAGCGCGCTTGCGGCCGTCTGCCGGAGCAGCCCGAGCGGCTCAAGATGAAGCTTGGTCAGGACGAACGCTGCACCGTGCTGCCCGCCGAGTTCGCCGCCGTCGCCGATTTCATCGTTCGCCACGGCCGCGCGGCGCCGGCCGCCACGGAGGTCCAGGCGTGAGCGCGGAACGCTCGACCCTCAGGAATGGGCTCACCGTGGTCAGCCACACTATGCCCGAGGTCGAGACCGTGTCGCTTGGGATCTGGGTCGGCGCCGGCAGCCGCTCCGAAGGACAAGCCGAGCATGGGGTCGCGCATTTCCTGGAGCACATGGCCTTCAAGGGAACCGCGCGCCGCAGCGCCCGTGACATCGTCGAGGAGATCGAGGCGGTCGGCGGGGATATCAACGCCGCCACCTCCGTCGACTCCACCGGCTATTACGCACGCGTCATGCCCAAGGACGTGCCGCTCGCGCTCGACATTCTGAGCGACATCATCCTCGAACCGCGCTTCGACAGTGACGAGCTCCACCGCGAGCGCGACGTCATCCTCCAGGAGATCGCGGCCAGCTTGGATTCGCCCGAAGACATGGTCTACGACTTCATCTCCGAGGCGGCCTTCCCCGATCAGCCTGTGGGCCGGTCCATTCTCGGCACCGCCGAGAGCGTGAGCCGGTTCGACCGGGCTCATCTCGGCGCCTATCTCGCCGCCCAGTATCATGCACCCAATATGGTTCTGGCCGCGGCCGGCGCCGTGGATCACGCAGAGCTTCTTGCCGAGGCCGAGCGCTGGTTGTCGGCGCTGCCCGAGCAGCCGTCCCCGCAGCCGCCAAGGGCGATCTATCTCGGCGGCACCAAGCAGTCTGACAGGTCTTTCGAACAGACCCAGCTCATGCTCGCCCTCGAGGCGCCGCCTTACCATCACGCGGACTATTTCGCGGCTCAAACCCTCGCCGGCGCGCTCGGCGGCGGCATGTCCTCCAGGCTGTTCCAGGAGGTCCGCGAGCGGCGCGGTCTTTGCTATTCCGTCTATGCCTTCTCGATGGGTCTCACCGACAGCGGCATGTTCATCATCCACGCCGCGGGCGCGCCCGATAAGGCGGACGAGCTGTTCGCGGTGATCCGCGGCGAGCTGGAACTGGCGGCTGAGCGCGGCTTTGCTCAGGCCGAGGTCGACCGGGTCAAGGCGCAGCTCAAGATGGGGCTGCTGGCTGGGCTCGAGAGTTCGAGCGGCCGCGCCGAGCAGCTCGCCCGCCACGTCCTGTTTCATGGCCGCATCTTGTCCCCCCGCGAGCTGATCGAGCGGATCGAAAGGGTCGAGGTCGCCGATCTGCAAGCGATGCTTCAGAGGGTTCTTCTGTCGCCGCTTAGCCTTGCCACGGTGGGGCCCATCCTTAATGTTGCAAGATTCGAAGCCGTGGCCGGGAAATTTACCGTTCCGGCGAGCAAAGCTGCCTGAAGAGGGTGACCGATGGCCTTGCTGCGAGCTGCCTCCCCGAGCGATTTTGGACCGGTCATCGAGTCCGGACGGGTCGTATTGCGCACGCCGCAAATGTCGGACTATCCGGCTTGGGCTGAGCTCAGGGCCTCCAGCCGCGACTTCCTCATGCCGTGGGAGCCGCTCTGGGCCCCGGACGAGCTGTCCCGAGCCTCCTTCCGCCGCCGCGTGCGCCATTACCTGCGCGACCTTCGCGAGGACGTGGGTTACGCATTGTTTATCCACGACGTGGATAGCGATGCGCTGGTCGGCGGACTCACCCTTTGCAACGTCCGCCGTGGCGTGACCCAGTCCTGTACGCTCGGCTATTGGGTGGGCGCCAAATACGCCAATCAAGGGTACATGACGTCGGCCGTTCGGGCCGTCGTGCCGTTTGTGTTCGACTCGCTCGAACTGCACCGGCTCGAGGCGGCCTGCCTGCCGACCAACGCCGCGTCGATGCGGTTGCTGGAGAGAACAGGCTTCAAGCGCGAAGGTCTCGCGAGACGGTATCTGCGCATCAACGGCGCCTGGCAGGATCATCTGCTCTACGCGCTGCTTGATTCCGATCCGCGCGGTTAGGGCGGATCGGCCCGGGGGAGAGATGGTGGCGAGAAACGCCTCAGCCTGCGCCAAGGGCGCTGCATCCTGGCTGAAACGCCAGGGCGGGGCGTGCGCGTTTGCCTGGGCGCTGCTCCTTGCGATCACGCTGCTGCCCGGGCTTGCCCACGCCATCGAGGCCATCCCCGTGGACCCGGCGGCGCCTGTGACCGACATCACCGCCAAGGGCGAGCTCTACGAGGGCCGCGGCGACCGGCTCCAGATCGAGACGGCGCCTGGGCCCGATGGCTATATCGGCCGCATGGCCGTGCAGGCCTCCACGCCCGGCACCAATCCGAGCTGGTTGGTCTTCGCCCTGTCGAACCCGACGGACGAGCGCATCGTGCGCTGGCTTGTGGCGCCGCGCTATACGCTCGCCAATTCCGGCGTGTTCCGTCCCGAGCTCGACGCGTCGCGCATCACCGCGGTCACGCCCTCGCTCGGCTTCCGGCCCGAGCCGCTGAAAAGCGACCGCGCCGATATGTTCCGGCTCAATATCGAGCCTGGCCAGACCGTGACCTACGCCGCCGAGCTCGCCTCCACGAAGGTGCCGCGGCTCACGCTGTGGAACTCCAACGCGTACCAAGCCAAGCAACAGGATCGCATGCTGTTCAACGGGGTGCTGCTTGGCATCACCGGACTGCTCGCCATCTTCCTCACCGCGATCTTCGCTGCGAACCACCGCGCCATTTTCCCGGCCACCGCGCTCGTCGCCTGGGCCGCGCTCGTCTATTTCTGCGTGGATTTCGGATTTTGGAACAAGCTGTTCCCCGTCGGTCCTGACCGCACGGCCGTCTATCGCGCCGCCGCTGAAGCCGGCCTCGCCGCGAGCCTCGTGCTGTTCCTCTACACGTTCTTGCGCATCGGCCTGTGGCATGTGTGGATCAAGACCATGTTCTGGGGCTGGATCGCCGCGCAGTTCGCGCTGATCGTCGTCGCCATCATCGATCCGCAGACCGCCTCCGGCCTCGCGCGCGCCTCGACGCTGCTGCTCGCCGGCGTGGGCACCGTGCTCATCGGCTACTTCGCCTTGCGCGGCCAGGACCGCGCCATGTCGTTGATCCCGAGCTGGATGCTGCTGATCGTCTGGCTCTTTGGGGCCTCGATGATCGTCTTCGGCAAGCTCTCCGGCGAGGTCGTCGTCTCCGGCCTGGTCGCGGGCCTCGTGCTGATCCTGGTGTTGCTCGGTTTCACCGTGACCCAGTTCGCCTTCCGCACCGGTGGCGGCAGCGTAAGCCTCGGTCCGCCGAGCCTCGTACAGATGAAATCGCTCGCCGTCGACGGCTCGGGCACGCACGTCTTCCAGTGGCACGCCGGCCGCGACGTCATCACCGTGGACAGCGACATCGAGAAGGAGCTGGGGCTCGACCCGGGTGCGCTCAACGTCACGGTCGAGGAATTCCTCCAGCATATGCACGCCTCGGATCGCGAACGCTTCCGGCTCATGCTCTGGTCGCTGCAAGAGAAGCAGGGCGGAGACCTTCAGACCGACTTCCGCCTGCGCCGTCACGACGGCACCTATCTCTGGTACGATCTGCGCGCTCATGCGGCGCCAAACGAGAATGTGCGCTTGCTGCGCTGCGTCGGCCTGTTGCGCGATGTGACCGGACTTAAGCGCTCCCATGAGCGGCTGATGCACGATGCGGTGCATGACAGCCTCACCGGTCTTCCCAATCGCGAGCTGTTCATGGATCGCCTGCAGGGCGCCATCACCCGCGCGGCCGAGGGCCAATCCAACCGCCCCACCGTATTGTTCATCGACATCGATCGCTTCAAGAACGTCAACAAGAGCTTCGGGCTCGTCATCGGCGACTCGATGTTGCTGACGCTCGGCCGCCGCCTCGGTCGCCATCTCAATCCGCAAGACACGCTCGCGCGTCTTGGCGGCGATCAATTCGCCATTCTGCTGATCTCGGACAGCGATCCCCATCACGTCGCGACCTTGGCCGAGCGCGTCCGCCGCGCCTTGCGCACGCCGATGAAGATCAGCGCCAAGGAGATCATCCTCACCGCCTCGATCGGCATCGTCGTCCATGACGGGACGCATATGACGTCGCAAGACATGCTGCGCGACGGCGAGATCGCCATGTTGCGCGCCAAGCGCAGCGGGGCGGACCGCATCGAGATCTTCAATGCGGCCATGCGCACCGAGGACGAGAGCCATTTGCCGCTGGAAAGCGAGCTGCGCATGGCGCTCGACCGGCAGCAGATTTCCGTCCTCTACCAGCCGATCACGCGGCTCGCATCCAATCAGCTTGCGGGTTTCGAGGCCCTCTTGCGCTGGGACCACCCGACCCGGGGGCGCCTTGCGGCGGACGACTTCATCCCGCTCGCCGAGGAGTCCGGGCTCATCGTCGATCTCGGCAGCTACGTGCTGAACCAGGCTCTCGAACAAGCCGCGAGCTGGCATCGGGTCTTGCCGCGCGACCGCGACCCGCTTTTCGTCAGCGTGAACGTCTCGAGCCGCCAGCTCTTCCGCCAGGACATGGTGCAGGAGATCAGGCTCATGCTCGCCCGGGAGTCCGTGCCAAAGGGCACACTGAAGCTCGAGATCACCGAGTCGCTTGTCATGGAGAACCCGGAGCGCGCGGTCGAGATTCTCACTTGGCTCAAGGCCTACGGCGCGAGTCTGGCCCTCGACGATTTCGGCACCGGCTATAGCTCGTTGAGCTATCTGCACCGCTTCCCCTTCGACGTCATCAAGGTGGACCGCTCGCTCGTGAGTGCGAGCGCTCTCGACGGCCAGACGCCGCTCATCCTGCGCTCGGTCGTGGCCTTGGCCCATGAGCTTGGCAAGGAGGTGGTCGCCGAAGGCGTCGAGACCCAAGCCGACGCGAGCTATTTGCGCTCGATCGGCTGCGAGTTCGGCCAGGGCTATTATTACGGGGAGCCGATGTCGGCAAAGGACGTGGCTGCGCTCCTCGCGGCGCTTGCCAGCCATCGCAAGCGGCGGCAGCGCGAGCGTGCCCGTGCCGAGGATGCGCCGTCAGGTCTTGAGATCGAGTCGCAGAGCCCAGAGCCTCTGCCGGCGTTGCCGGGACCGAGCACCGCCTAAGCGTGGCCCGAATCGTTGACGAGGCGGATCGGGTCGATCCCGATACTGCCGAGCGCCTTGGTGTATTTCCGGTCGACTTCCGGATCGAAGATCAGCTCCGGATCGGCGGGGCAGTTGAGCCAGCCATTGGACTGGATTTCGTCCTCGAGCTGTCCCGGCGCCCAGCCCGCATAGCCGAGCGCAAGCAGGACCTTGTTCGGGCCGCTGCCTTTGGCGATGTCCCGCAAGATATCGATCGTCGCGGTGAGACAGACGCTCTCGTCGATGGGCAGCGTGCTCTCCGACTTGAAGTAGTCGGCGCTGTGCAGCACGAAGCCGCGCCCCGTCTCCACCGGCCCGCCGAGATGCACCGCCATGGCGCTCAATCCCGAAGGAACGGAGATCCGGTCTTCCGTCGGCACGATGTTCAGCTGCTCGAGAAGCTCGGTGAAGCTGATATTCGGGGCCCGCTGGTTGATGATGATGCCCATGGCGCCCTCGGAAGAGTGCGCGCACAGATAGATCACCGAGCGGGAAAAGCGCGGATCGCCCATCGACGGCATGGCGACCAGAAGCTGGCCGTCCAGGTAGCCGTCGTCCTCGGAATGGGATCCTGTTTGCATGCATCTATGCTACAGCAGTTCCGATGCGAGGGAAGAGGCAACGGCGAATTAAGGCAGGCCGTGCCATTCTCGCCGCAGGGCCTCACAAAACCGTGACGCTTGTTGATCCTGCACAGCCTCGCGCCGTGCCCTCGGCGCGGCTAGATTTGCGCCCAATGCTCAGCCAATTCATGAACCAGCACCCCAAGAACCGGCACCCCAAGAACCGGCACCCTCAGGCGGAAACTCTTTTCGCTGCACGCCGCGCGCGTGTGCTGCTCGCCGCGTTGGCATTTGGCGCGATTTGCGGCATTGGCTTTGGGTCCGCTGGCCTTGCCGCCTCCAAGGGGCAATCGGCCTGGACCGAGCAGACAAGCTCCAAGGCGCGTCTTGTCAGCGGCACGGTCGCCCGCAACGGCGCATCTGCGCTCTATGCGGGTGTTCAGCTTCGCATGGACCCGGGTTGGAAGACCTATTGGCGCAACCCGGGAGACTCCGGCGTGCCGCCCAGCTTCGATTGGTCCGGCTCCAAGAACCTCAAAAGCGCCGAGGTCCTCTATCCTGCGCCCCATCGCTTCGCCGACGCGAATGGCACGGCGATCGGCTACGACGACGAGGTGGTGTTCCCGGTCAAGATCACGCCCGAGCGCGAAGGCGAGCCCGTCACATTGTCGCTGACCTTCGACTATGGTCTGTGCAAGGACCTTTGCATCCCGAACACGGTCGAGCTTGTGGCGGTGTTGCCGCCCGATCTCGGCAAAGGCGACGGGCGGCTCCTTGAAACGGCGCTGTCCCGCGTGCCGCGGGAGGCCGATGCCGAGACGCTGCCGCGGATCGCGGATATCGTGGGTACGTTCGCCGGCGAAGCGCCGGGACTGGAGATCGAGGCGCTGTTCCCCGAAGGGGCCAAGGGTACGGATGTGTTCTTCGACAATCCGCATGTGCTCTTGCCGGTGCCCAAAGCGCTCGGACCGCTCGAAGACGGCAAGCAGCGCTTCTCCGCGTCCTTCATGACGCCTGCCGAGGCCGAAGCCATCAGGGGCAAGACTCTCACCCTCACGCTTGTCTCGGACAAAGGCTCTGCCGAGACCACCTGGACGGCGGAGTAACTCTCCTCCTCCGAGAGGTGCGAAGCTTCCTCCGCCCGAAGGAGGGGGGTCGATGGACTGGGGCGCCTTGGCCAGGCGCGTTCGAGCCGGTATGGTGCCGCCAAATTCGCCCCCTCATTCTAGGAGTAACCCGCATGACCATCGCCAAAGGAGATAGCCTCCCTGACGCCACGTTCCGGGCCGTCGGTCCGGACGGCATCGACAGCATGAGCACCAAGGACGTATTCGGCGGCAAGAAGGTCGTGCTGTTCGCCGTCCCCGGCGCGTTCACGCCGACCTGTCATTTGAAGCATCTGCCCGGCTTCGTCGAGAACGCCGCCAAGTTCAAGGAGAAGGGCGCGGACGAGGTGATCTGCGTCGCCGTCAACGATCCCTTTGTGCTGGACGCTTGGGGCGAGACATCGGGCGCCAAGGGAAAGGTCAAGATCCTCTCCGACGGCAATGCCGAGTTCACCAAGAAGATCGGCATGGACTTCGACGGCGGCGGGATCGGTCTCGGCACGCGCTCCAAGCGCTACGCCATGGTCGTGGATGATGGCGTGGTCCAGGTGCTTCACACCGAAGAGTCCCCCGGCGTGGCCGAGGTCTCGACCGCCGAGGCGATCCTCAAGGAGCTCTAGGCCTTTCGGCGTCCGCCGAGAAACGGCGCCATGCCTTCCCGGGCCAGCTCGTCGGCGCGCTCGTTGTCGTCGTGGCCCACATGGCCCTTGACCCAGTGCCAGCGGACCGTGTGGCGCGCTTCGGCCTGTTCGAGCCGCTGCCAGAGCTCCATGTTCTTCACCGGCTTCTTGTCGGCGGTGCGCCAGCCGTTGCGCTTCCAGCCTTTGATCCAGCTGGTGATGCCGCCGCGCAGATAGTTCGAGTCCGTGTAGAGGTCGACGTCGGACGCGCCCTTGAGCGCCTCCAGCGCCTCGATTGCCGCGGTCAGCTCCATGCGGTTGTTGGTCGTGAGCGCCTCGCCGCCTTTGATCTCCTTGCGGTGCGAGCCCGACTCCAGAATCGCCCCCCAGCCGCCTGGCCCGGGATTCCCCGAGCACGCACCGTCCGTATGGATGACCACCTTGGGACGCTCGGCCATGCTCAATGTGCCCCGGGACCGTAATCGCGGAAGGACCGCACCCTTTGATGGAAGCGCAGCTTCCGCAAATACTCGCTCGGGTCTTTGGTCTTCACCAGCGCGCCCGCGTCCGTATTCAAGAGATCGTAGGTGCGCGTGAGCAGGAAGCGCAGCGCGGCGCCGCGCGCCAGCAGCGGTAGCGCATCGAGCTCCGGCTCGGTCAGCGGCCGCTCGCGTTCATAGGCCTGCAACAGGGCCCGCGCCTTGGTGATGTTGAACGAGGTGTCGGGCTCGAAGCACCAGGCGTTGAGGCACACGGCCACGTCATAGGCCAGCATGTCGTTGCAGGCGAAATAGAAATCGATCAGGCCCGAGACCTTGTCGTCGAGAAAGAACACGTTGTCCGGAAAGAGATCCGCGTGGATCACGCCAACCGGCAGGCCCGACGCCCAGTTCGCCCCGAGATAATCGAGCTCACGCGCGATCGTGTCCTTCAGCCCAGGAATCACGCCGTCGGCGGACTCGCCTATGGCGTCGAACAGCGCCCGCCAGCCGGGCAGAGACAAATCGTTCTCCCGCGTCATGGAAAAATCGAGGCCGGCGAGGTGGAATCTTGCGAGTGCTTGGCCGAGCCCCGCGCAATGCTCGATGCTCGGACGCCGCACCCACAAGCCTTCCAGGAAGCTGATCAGCACCGCGGGCCGTCCTGCGAGCTCTCGCAGGATGCGCCCCTCGCGGTCGCGCACGGGCAGCGGACATGAGATGCCGGCCGCCGCCAAATGCTCCATCAAGCCGAGGAAATAGGGCAGGTCCTCCGGCCGCACGCGCTTTTCGTAAAGCGTGAGGATGAAGGGTCCGCGCGCCGTGTGGACCAGGTAGTTGGAATTCTCGACGCCCTCGGCGATGCCCTTGAACGAGGTCAGGGCGCCGATGTCGTAGCTGTCGATGAAGGTTTCCAGCTCCTCGTCGGAGACGTCCGTATAGACAGCCATCTACGCCGCCGGCATGTCTCGTAGCGGACGGGGAAGCTTGAAAGCGATGTTCTCCTCCGCCGTGGTCACGGTCTCGACGGTCACGTCGAACCTCTTTGCGAAGGCGTCGATGATGTCGTCCACCAGAACCTGCGGCGCCGATGCGCCTGCGGTGACGCCGAGATGGCGGATGTCTTCGAACAGATCCCAGTCGATCTCGCTGGCGCGCTCCACCAGCATGGCGCGCGGGCAACCGGCCCGCTCGGCGACCTCCACGAGGCGCAGCGAATTGGAGCTGTTGGGCGAGCCGACCACGATCATGCGGTCGCAGTTTGGCGCGATTCGCTTCACTGCGTCTTGCCGGTTCGTGGTCGCGTAGCAGATATCGTCCTTGCGCGGCACGGCGATCGCCGGGAAGCGCGCCTTCAGCGCCTCCATGATCTCGCGCGTATCGTCCACCGACAGCGTGGTCTGGGTGATCACGGCCAGCTTCCCCGCGTCCCTCGGCGTAAAGGCCTGGGCGTCCTCGATGGTCTCGATCAGGTGCACCGCGCCCTCGGGCAGCTGCCCCGTGGTGCCGACGACTTCGGGGTGGCCGGCGTGCCCGATCAGCAGGATCTCGGCGCCTTGGTCGTGCAGCCGCTCCGCCTCGATATGCACCTTGGAGACGAGCGGGCAGGTGGCGTCGAGCACGAACATGCGACGGTGCCTGGCGGCCTCGGGCACGGCCTTGGGCACGCCATGGGCTGAGAACACGATCGGCGCGTCGGTATCCGGGATTTCGTCCAATTCCTCGACGAAGATGGCGCCCTTCGCTTTCAGCGTGTCGACCACGTAGCGGTTATGGACGATGGCGTGGCGCACATAGACGGGGGCGCCGTATTTCTCGAGCGCAAGCTCCACGATCTGGATAGCCCGGTCCACGCCGGCGCAGAAGCCGCGTGGGCAGGCGAGATAAACGGTCAACGCAGGACGGTCGCCATGTCGCCCATTATGTCGCCCATTGGTGTGATCAGTGCCGGTCATCGGCGCTCCAGAAGCGGCTCTTTCGGGCCCAAAATGGCCTTAAGTCTGGCCTTGTCGGGCCTAACCCGGGCAGATAGTTTGGCGCCAGCGAGGGCCCGGAAGCTCGCGCCGTTTCAAGCACTTTTCGCGGCGCGCCCGGGCATATCAGGCAGGGATGCCTGGCGTGTCAAGCCAAGGACGGGGTGAGTTGAAGCGGATTGACGGTCTTTCCTGGCTGCGTGGCTGCGGGCTCTGCGCGCTGCTCGTGAGCCTGATCGCCGTCTCCGGCTGCGGCGGCGGATCGAGCTCCCTCGGCAGCAGCGAAACCGCCACCGGCTATGCGAGCGAACGGCTGCCCGACAGCCTGCCCCTGGCCGACTCCCAGATGCAGACGGCCGCCGCGCCGACAGCCACCGCCGTCGACGGCAAGGCGCTCAATTGTCCCCAAGTCGTCGCCTGGCCCAACGAGCGCCTGCGCACCGCCTACCAATCCGGCCACGACGGCGACCAGATGTTCGTCGTCAATCGCGGCGAGATCACCAAATTATCGCGTGAATGCAGGTTTTACGGCGGCCGCGTCGTCGTCAAATATGGCTTTGCCGGCCGTGTCCTCTTAGGTCCGAAGGGCAGTCCGGGGACGGTCACCTTGCCGGTCTCGATCCGCGCGGCCGACGCCTACAAATCCACGCTCGCGCAAGACAAGATGTCGGTACCGGTCACGGTGCCTGCGGGCCAGACGGCCGGCTATTTCTCCATGGTGCGTGAGATTTCCTTCCCCATCCAGGTCGGCACGCGGCTCGAGGACTACAAGGTCTTCGTGGCGCTGAAATAGGCCCGGCCACGCGGATGACAATGAGGCTCCTTCGGTTTGTCGTCGCCTTGGTCGTGCTCGCCGGCGCTGGCGGCGCCGCGCGAGCGGAAGCCTGCCGCGACGAGAGCTTCGGCAAAGCCCGCTACATCGTCTGCAGCTTCGATCCCGCCAAGGACGATATGCGGCTTTACTGGCGCGGGCCCGACGGCCATCCGTTGCGCACGTTCAAGGCGCTCGCGCAGGCCTTGGACGACCGGGGCAAGTCGCTGGTCTTCGCCATGAACGGCGGCATGTATGAGCACGACCTGAGCCCCGTCGGTCTGCATATCGAGAACGGCCGGGCGCTCGTCGAGGCCAATACCGAGACGGTCACCGGCAAGCCGAGCCAGATCCCGAATTTCTACAAGAAGCCGAATGGCGTGTTCTATCTAGGGGAGGGGACCGCGGGCGTGCTGGAGACGGACCGGTTCCTGGCTGAGAAGCCCAAGGCGCGGTTCGCCACCCAGTCCGGCCCGATGCTGGTGATCGACGGCGCCATCCACCCGGCCTTCATCGTCAACTCGACGGACTTCAAGCCGCGCAACGGCGTCGGCGTGTCGAGCGACGGCAAGGTCTACTTCGCCATGACCCGCGGCAGCGTGAGCTTCTACGAGTTTGCCCGCTTCTTTCGCGATGGTCTCGGTACGGGGAACGCCTTGTTCCTGGATGGCGGTACGGCGCCGGGGCTCTATGCGCCGGAGCTCGGCCGCAACGATCCGCCGTCTCACGGCGGTTACGGTCCCATCATCGCCGTCGTGGAATAGCGAGGAAGGCGAAGACCCCGCCGCAGTTGGGGAAGGCGATCGCAGCGGGGCCTTGCCTTCAGGGGCGAGTGCCCGCGCAAAGCGGACGCTTCGCCGCCTTTGAAGTCCTCGAACGCGCGCAAGGCTCGTCGGAGCCCGCGCGCGTGAGTTGGACTTAGTCGTTAGCTCTTCGGCGGCATGATCACCGTGTCGATGACGTGGATGACGCCGTTCGACGCGGCGATGTCGGTCTTGGTGACCTTGGCGTCGTTCACCATGGCCGTGTCGCCTTTGACCTTGATGTCCACCATCTCGCCGTTCACGGTCTTGGCTTCGTCCATCGTCACGACCTCTGCGGCCTCAACCTTCCCCGGAACCACGTGATAGGTGAGGATCGCCACGAGCTGATCCTTGTTCTCGGGCTTCAGCAGGTTCTCGACCGTGCCGGCCGGCAGCTTGGCGAAGGCTTCGTCGGTGGGCGCGAACACCGTGAAGGGACCATCGCCCTTCAGCGTGTCGACGAGGCCCGCCGCCTGGATGGCGCTGGCAAGCGTCTTGAACTGGCCGGCGGCCACCGCCGTGTCGACGATGTCCTTCTCGGCCGCACGGGCCTGCATGCCGCCGATGCTGAGCGCCATAAGGGCGACTGCGGCAACCATGAGCGTTCTGATCTTCAACATTGGATACTGCTCCTTTTCAACCGTTTGACGGAATACCCCCGTCGCGACCGCCCACCCTGTTGAGGGCCGAGAAGGCCCCGGAGCCGGGGGGAAGCTCCGGAGGCCTCTTGGTTCCGCGCCAAGGCTGGGGAGGGCCTGTTTTTTCGGGCGCGGTGGAAGGTCAATGGCCGGCAGGGTGCAATCGAAATAAGCGATTTACAAGCAGAAAAATCGCTCATATCATTCAACAGAAATTGATCAGGAGAGAGAAAATGGCGCCCTTGAACAAAAAGCGCAGGCGCCCCAAAGGCACTCGGGTGCTCGTCTTGGCGATGGTCTCGGCGCTGGTTGTGCTGGGCGGCGCGGAGACGGCCGAACGCGCATGGGCCGAGCCGCTGGTGGTGCCCGGCGCC
>CAYWIA010000009.1:25999-29677 GCA_964458245.1 uncultured Methyloceanibacter sp.
CGGCGCGGAGACGGCCGAACGCGCATGGGCCGAGCCGCTGGTGGTGCCCGGCGCCGATCAGACCGCCGAGCCGGCGCGCCGCACCGGCGTCGGTTTCGAGTTCCGCCGGAGGCTTTCGACCGTCGACAATCCCTATTGCGATATCCGCACCTACGTCCTGCCGGACCTTCCGGAGCAGGCGTCTTCGACCACCAAGGATGATCGCTCGGTGATCGTGATCGATGCCTCCACGCTCAAGTCAGACCGGCCTTACGCGCACTTCCTGATGGCGCATGAATGTTGTCACCACACCCTGGGACACACGCGGCTTACGCAGCGGCCTTTGGGCGGGCTGGGCGTGCAGCCCTTCTATTATTTGAGGCCCCTGCTCAAAAACATGGAACTCGACGCCGACGCTTGCGCCGTGCGTATGCTGAAGCTCACGAAGGAGCCGGATGCAATCGAGAGCGGGCGGGTGCATATGTTGGAATTCGGCGACCGTCAGACCGGCGCCTACTACCCCACCGGCAAGGAACGTGCGGGCAATATCGCGCGCGCCGCCGCGGAGGACTGAGATGGGCGAGATGATGGTTTCTGCGGGAGAGGCGGCAAGACGGCTCGGCGTTGCGCCCGCCACGATCCAGCGCTGGGTCGATAGCGGTGTGTTGCATGCCGAGCGGACGCCGGGCGGTCACCGTCGCATCTATGTGACGGAGCTGCGCCGTCTGATCGCCGCGAGCCGGCCGGCGGAATTGAGCGGTCCCTTGGCGGCCTGGTTCGACGTGCTGATGACCGGCGACTCCGAAAAGGTAAAGGCCGCGCTCATCGCCTCGCGTCGGCAGACCGGAAACTGGGCCGAGACGGCGGACGAGGTCGCCTCGGCGATTGCGGAAATCGGCAGGCAGTGGGAGGCCGGCGCCTGTCAGGTCTTCGAGGAGCACGCGGCGACCGAAGCTCTGCGCCGGGCCGCGGCTTCCTGCGCCGGCGAGATGCGCCATGCGGACAACGCGCCCCGCGCCGCGCTCTTCACCATCGAGAACGAGCGCCACACCCTCGGTCTCGCTTTGGCCGAACTGGTGATGGCGGAGGCCGGCTGGCGGCCGTTATGGATCGGTGAGGGGCCTCCGGCGGATGAGCTCGGTCTGCTGGTGGCGAAGTTCGCCCCGCATGCCCTGCTGGTCTCCGCGTCGGCGGCGAGCCCGCCCGGCTCGGTGGCGCGCTATCAGAGCCCGCTGGCCGAGGTCGCGAACCGTGAGGGGCTGGATCTGATCTTGGCGGGCGGCGGTTCTTGGAAGACAGACCCCGCGGCGAAGCGAGTCATCACGTTCAAGGAACTGCGCGAGGCGCTGGCGTGAGACTGCGGGATCCGCTCGGGCTTGCCGCGGCGTCGTTGCTGAGCCTGCTGGCCTTGAGCATCGCCGAAGCGCAAGGTGCAAATCGCGAATCCTGCATCGACGATGCCATGATCGTGTTCGACGCCTCGGGCTCCATGTCGGGCAATGTGAAGCTCGGCATCGCCACCACGCTCACGCGCATCGACGAGGTCCGCTCGGCGCTCGGCAAGGTGCTGCCGGCCGCGGCGCGGCATCGCCGGGTCGGGCTCATCACCTACGGCCCCGGACCGTACAATCAGTGCAATGTTGCGCTGAACTTGCGGCCTGAGCCGAATGCGGCCGAGCGCATCATGCAAGAGGTCGAGGCGCTGACGCCTGCCGGCAAGACGCCGCTCACTGCGGCGGTGGAGCAAGCCGCCGACGTGTTGGACTACCGCCAAAAGCCCGGCGTCGTCGTTGTCCTCACCGATGGCGAAGAGACCTGCGGCGGCTCGCCCTGCGATCTCGGCAAGCGGCTCCATGACGCGGCCGCCGATCTCACCGTCCACGTCATCGCCTACCGGACGTCGTATTTCAGCTGGACGGGCGCGCAGAGCGTGCTCGGCATCAAATGCTTGGCGGACGCCAATAACGGCCTCTACGTCACCGCGGAGTCGCAGGAAGAGTTGGTCACCGCATTCCGCGATACGCTGAGCTGTCCGATGCTCTCCGAAGCGCGTCCTTGAGGCGTTCGGTCAATTTTTGGGCCAGCGGTCCGCGATCGTGTTGGTCAGGAGCTCGAGCCAGCTCTTGACCTGCGTGAACACCAAAAAATTGTCGTGGACGCGCTGCCGCGCGCTGCGGCCGAGCACTTCGCGCTTCGCCTGGTCGGCCAACAGCGCATCGAGGGTCTCGGCGATCTCCTCCGAAGACTCCGGATGCCGGACTAAGACGCCGTCGAGGCCGGGGCGGATCTGCTGCCTTATGCCCACGGCGCACGAGCCCATCAGCGCCGCGCGCTTCCACATGGGCTCCGTCACCGTGAGCCCGAATCCTTCCTGGATCGAGTTCTGCGCCACCACGTCCGAGCAGCACTGCAGCGCGTTGACGATCAGCGCGTTGTTCTTCTTCGAGGACATCGGCAGCGAGATCATGGCGATATCGGCCTGGAGGTGCGGGGGCAGACCCATATAAGCCGCGCACAGCTCGGCCAGAACTTCCTTGCCTTCCGGGTCGTCGTCCACCGATGCCGGATCGGGTCCGGCCAGAACGAGGCGGACGAGTTGCAGCGCGCGGCGATGGTGTTCTTCGAGGTCGGTGCGCGCCTCGAGATCACGCTTGAGCGCGACGAATCCCTGCATCAGCGGCAGGAAGCCCTTGAGGCGGTCCCAGCGCGACACCTGCGTCACGATGGGCCGGAACAGCAGTCCGAAATCTTCGGGCTCCGTGGCCGGCGCCCAGCTGCCGTCGGCTTGCAGCCGTTTGGCGGGTTCGGCGAAGGAAGGGGTGAGGACCGGGCCCCATGGCTTGATCAGCGCGGCGTTGGCGAGGATGCCGACGATCTCGTGGACCTGTAAGTGCCTGTTCTTGTGGCTCAGCGGATCGATGGCCGGGTGGATGATCGTCGAGCGCCCGGCAAGCGCGCTCGGAATATATTCGGGCGCGGTGAAGACGGCGTGGTCGTAAGGCTCGAGATAAGGATCGAGGAAGTCCCACGCCGCGCGGGTTTCCGGCGTCTCTTTGTCGAGACCGATATGGCAGCGCCAGATCGCCGCGATATCCATTTTCCGGCGCAAGATCGCGCCGGCGCCCATCGGCTGCGGATCGTGGATCACGAGCACGTCGCCCGGCCTCAGGTGCTCCTCCATCGCCGCCGCGTTCTCTGCGCTCACGCGGTCGTAGACGTCACGGTCGGTCGCGGCGAGATTGGGGTCGCCCGCGCCATGAATGAGATTGTGCAGCGTCTTGGTCAGCCGGAAGAAGTCTTGGTCCTTTGTTTCGATCACGAGCCAATGGGCGTCGATGCCGAGTTCGCGCATGATCGACAGCAGCGGCGGCAGCATCTCCGCCACGCCGCCGCCTTGAGCGGTGCTGTTGACCATCACGACGCGCCGTCCGTCGAGCCCCGCCAGGCGGCTCTCGGCCTCCTGGCGCAGGCTTCGCACGGTACCGCTCAGATCGGCGATGCTCTCGTAATCGGAGAGCGTGACGGCGTGGCGCGGCTCGACGACTTGAACCATGCCTCACTATCGCATCGATTCTGGCGATTGCCAAAAGCGGGAAGGCGAGACGGTTCCACTGCACACGGTCGGCGGGATTTATTGTCGGGAAGGCGCTAGTTCAGTTTGGATTTCAGCGCGTCGATGCCCTGCTTGACGAGCTTGTC
>CAYWIA010000010.1:0-27866 GCA_964458245.1 uncultured Methyloceanibacter sp.
CTCTCAACCGCATCGGCGAGTCCGTTATGCTCACCACCGGGCGCAAACTCGCGGAGGGCTTCCCGGACGATGCCGACAGCGTGGTCGTCATGCTCGACGGTCAAATGGCCTTCAAGACCGTGGACGAGGATGTCGAGATCTACTGGGGTGCCTACGTCGGAACCGAGGACGAGATTCTCGTCTCGGGCAGATTGGGGGACGTTCTCGAGGAGATCGAACGCGTGAGGCAGGAAGCGCGCGCGAGAAAAGGCTGGATCATGGACACCTATCTCTTGCGGAAGCTTGAGAGGCGCTAAAGGCGCGGGCAACCGCCGCCGGCGCTGCTGGCGGCGATAGACGTCGGATGAGTGACACGGATAAAGGCTTGGCGTCGCTTGCAGAACTCTGACCATAAGACTTTTGAGCTCGGCGATGTTGTTTTCCAGAGCGGTCAGGTGTTGCGCGATGCCCGCCTTGCGTATGCGACCTATGGCACGCTGAACAGCGCGGCCGACAACGTCGTGCTTCTGCCGACATTTTATACGGGCACCCACATCCGCAACGAAGCTCTGTTTGGCGCCGGCCGCGCCATCGACCCTGCGCGCCACTTCATCGTATCGGTGAACCTGTTCGGCAATGGGTACTCGTCCTCGCCGAGCAACACGGCGCCGCCGCAGGACGGCCCCCGCTTCCCGAACGTTACGCTGTTCGACAACGTCGCCTGCCAGCACCGGCTCCTGACCGAGCATCTCGGCGTTCGCCGTATCGCACTGGTGCTCGGCTGGTCGATGGCCGCCATGCAAGCCTACCAATGGGCGGCGCAGTATCCCGGCATGGTCGGCGCGATCCTCCCTTACTGCGGCGCTGCTCGATGCTCCGCCTTGAACCACGCGTTTATCGACGGACCCAAAGCCGCGCTGCAGGCCGATTGCGCCTGGAACGGCGGCGACTATACCGCCCCGCCCGAAAAGGGCCTCCGGGCCTTTGGCCGGGTCTACGCCTCCTGGGCCTACTCCCACGACTTCTTTGCCGAGGCGCTCTACCGCAAACTGGGCTTCGCGACTCTCGAGGACTTTGTGCGCGATTGGGAAGAAGACCACCTGCGCTGGGACGCCAACGATCTGATCGCCAAGATCTGGACCTGGCAGAACGGCGACATCAGCCGCAACGACATCTATCGCGGCGACTTCCGCCAAGCCCTGCAAGCGATCGCCGCGCGCGCCATCGTCATGCCGTGCCGGACCGATCTCTATTTCGTGCCGGAGGATAACGCGGCCGAGGTCGCGATGATGCGGCAAGCCGAGCTGCGGGTGTTCGACTCGCCTTGGGGCCACTGCGCCGGGTCGCCCGGACGACTGCCTGAGTTTGGGAAGGCCCTCGACGAGGCCGCAGCAGACCTGTTGAGGGCCTAGTCGCGTGCTATCCTCCGCCCGCGCCTGAGCGCGCCGCACAAGCTCCGCGATCAAAAAAAACGCTGCCCGGCAAGGCCCGGCAGCGCTGAAGTCCTAGGTTAGTTACCCCCTGACGATGCGGCGTGCGACCGCTGCCCGCAATTGCGCACAGGGATGAGTGTGGTGCCCAAATGGGGGATACGTGCTCCAATGGTCCAAAAGGGGCTTTCCGCGTGAGTAACGACCTGTTCGAGATCGTCGCCAATTACACGTACGACTGGGAGAGCTGGTTTTTGCCGGACGGGCGCGTGCGGTGGATCAACCCCGGCGTCGAGCGCATGACCGGGTACTCGGTCGACGAGTGTCTCGCCATGGCCGACTACCCGCTCGGGATCGTCCATCCGGAAGATCGGGACGGGGTAAAGTCTCTCCTCCGATCGGCGTTGACGGGCACGAGCGGGAACGATGTCGAGTTCCGCATCTGCCACAAAGGCGGGCGGATAGGGTGGGCCGCCGTATCCTGGCAACCGATGATCGGCGGTGACGGCGAAAGGCTGGGCGTGCGCACCAGCGTGCGCGATATTTCCTGGCGGAAAAGCGCGGAGGTTGCGCTTCGGGTCGCCAAGGCCGACGCGGAGCGCGCCGACCGGGCGAAGAGCCGGTTCCTCGCCGCTGCAAGTCACGATCTTCGCCAGCCGTTGCAGGCCGTCGGCATGTTTGTCGCGGCGCTGGCGCGGAGCCCCTTGGACGAGGCGAGCCGGGGCATTCTGGACAGCATTCGGGATTGTCTCGATGCCAGCAGCGAACTGCTCGAGGATCTCGTCGACATCTCGCGCCTTGATGCGGGCGTCGTGGTGCCGGAATTCACCGACGTGGCCGTCGCCGACGTCTTCGAACTGCTCGAGAAGAGCTTTCAGCGCGAGGCCGAGGCCGGCAAGACCGAGCTCCGCTTCGTCCCCAGGAGCCTTTTCGTTCAAGCGGACCATTCCATGCTGGTTCGCATTCTGCAGAACTTGGTCTCGAACGCGTTGCGTTACACCGAGCAAGGCCGGGTCCTGGTGGGCTGCCGGACGCGCGACGGCGCCGCGATCTTCGAAGTGTGGGACAACGGGATCGGTATCGCCCCGGAGGAGCGGGAGCATATCTTCGAGGAGTTTTATCAGGTCGACAATCCCGCGCGCGACAGGAAGCGCGGCGCGGGTCTTGGCCTGGCGATCGTGCGCCGGCAGGCCGCGCTCATGGGGACGTCTATCGCGGTGCGGTCGCAGCCCGGCAAAGGGTCGGTCTTCTCGATCGCGCTCAGGCTCTCCAAGAGCCAAGAGAGCGAGACCCGGCCGGAACCGCTGATCCCGGCGCCGACCTTCAAGGGGCGGACGATTGCCGTGATCGACGACGAACAGCTCCAGCTGACGGCTCTGCAATCCTTTCTCGGCGTATGCGAAGCGGAGGTGATTGCCGCGCGCTCGATCAGCGAGATGCTGAGCAAGCTCGAGGATGCCGAAACGCCGCCGGAACTGGTCGTTGCCGACTACCGTCTGGACTCGAATATGACCGGAGTCGCGGCGATCTCGGCGGTGCGCTTCAAGATCGGCCGCTCGATTCCGGCGATCCTGGTCACGGGCGATACGGAGCCAAAGCGGATCGCCGAGGCCGAGGCGAGCGGTTGCCGTCTGCTTCATAAGCCCGTCGATCCTGCGAGCCTGGCAACGGCGATCGCGCAATTGCTGGCCGAAGACGGATCGCGGCCCGATGCGGTGTGGCCTTGAAGGCCTAAGACGTTCTGGTGCGAACGCGGCGCGGCCACCCGAGATCGGCGGCGATCAGCGCGGCTTGGGTGCGGTTATGCGCCGAGAGCTTGCGGAGGATGACCTTGACATGCGCCTTCACGGTGCTCTCGAGCAGGTTGAGGCTCCGCGCGATCTCCTTGTTGGACCGTCCTTCGATCATCAAGGCGAGCGTATTGCGCTGCCGCGGCGTGAGTTGGCGTAGCGGGTTGTTCTCGGGCAGGCCGTCCAAGTCCTCGCGGGTATCGTTCCCGCCCTCGGACAGGATCTGGCTGATGGCATGACGCGGGACGTAGATCTCCCCGGCGAGAACCAAGGACACGGCATTTTGTAGAACGCTCTCGCTGGCCGCCTTGGGGATGTACCCCCTGACGCCAAGGCCCATGCACTCGGCGATCTCGTCCGGTTCGGCATGCGCCGAGAGGATCACCACCGGAGTCGCGGGCCGGCGCTCCACAAAGCGCCGCACGCCTGCGATGCCGTTCATCCCGGGCATGGCGAGATCGAGGAAGACGAGATCGAAGCTCTCCTCGGTGTCGAGAACGTCCCACGCCTCGTTCGCATCGCCGGCATCGGACAGCTGAGAGCCCGGAAAAAGCTGCGAGACCAGCAGTTTGAAGCCGGATCGAAACAGCAAATGATCGTCGGCAATGAGGAGATGCATCGGCTTCGCCATCGGGGACCCCGGGCCTCGAGCGGCGCTCGGGGTTGGACCATGGGCCTTTGAGGGTCTCCCGGACATCTAGGATGCAACAAGCCTCCTGTTGGGGCGGCGCTTCCCCATTGGGGGAAGAAACACCCCCGTTTACCCCGTCGACAGCCTACGAGTCTCGCATGAAGCTATTCGCTTGCGGAAAAAATATTTCCCATACGGAAACACGCGGAGATCCGGGAACAGGGTCCCATCGCCAAGAGGGCAAAGGGAGGAGCGACAATGAGAAGCTTAAACGACCGTATCGAGGCGATGTACGCCCGCGACAGGCTCGGCGCCTGGACGTTCGTCGCCGTGCTTTGGGTCGTCATCCTCTTCGTTCTTTTCATGGTCTGGCAGGTCGTGCCCGACCCGGCCATCCGCACCGTCCTCGCCGTCTCAGCCGGCGCCGTGTTGCTGTTCAACACCGCCTCGATCGGCGCAATGGTCAAACACTACCGCGAAGACAAGGACTTCATCTACGGCCTGGACATCCGGCATCTGGACGTCGCGCGCGAGATGAAGGCCGAGGCGGAGAAAGAAGCGGCCCAGCGGGCCTAAGCGACAGGGGGAGTTGGGATGAGCACGAAACCATACAGGCCACCCGAGCAAAGCAAGGCCGGGCAAATCTTCGATTCAGTCTTTCTTCTGGCTCTTGTCTACGTGGTGCTCTTCGCACCGTTGGTCCTCGGCCTGACCGGCGGCGGCACCACGACGAAGACCGTTGAGCAGCCGACCTGGGAAGCCCTGGGTCAGAACGAAACGATGGCCGCTCAGTGGGAGAAACTCGGTTACACGCCGGAAACGGCCGCCGAGATCATCACCACGCGCTTCGATTACTCGATCAATCCGTTGGCGCTCATCATCACCGCCCTCGTCATCTTTGGGTACTTCTTCTTCGTGATCCGCTTCTCCGACCGCGAATACCGGGAAGTGATCGACGAGCGTTTCGGCCGCAAGAAATAGGAGGCGGGAATGGATTGGTGGAACGTACTCGAATACGGAGCCTGGGGTGTCTCCGTCCTTCTGTTGGGTTGGATGCTGCTCGACGCGATCCAGGTCAACCGGGACTACGACGAGGATCTGCTGACGTCGTCTCGCGAAGGTGAACTCGAAGGCATCAGCGAGAAACACGACATCTCGGAAGTCTCATAAGAACAACGCCAGGGGGAGGTTCAAGGGTCATGTCCACGACGACAGGCGCAGCCGGGGAAGGCCGGCAACGTATTTCGCTATTGCGCGTCTTGGGTCCCGCACATGTGTGGGCGCTGGGCGTCGGCATCGTTCTCGTCGGAGAGTTCATGGGTTGGAACTTCTCCGTCGGCAAAGGCGGCGCCATGGGCGCGTTGATCGCCTGTTGGGTGATCGGACTGCTCTACACCTGCGTCGCGATGATCGACTCCGAGGTCACGTCGACCGTCGCCGCGGCCGGCGGCCAGTACGCGCAAGCCAAGCACATCATGGGCCCGCTGATGGCCTTCAATGTCGGCCTCTATCTCGTCATGGCCTACACGATGCTCGAAGCGGCCGACGCTCTCGTCGTGGGCGATCTCCTGACCGCGGTCGCCAGCGAGATGGGGCACGAGGCGCTTGATCCGCGACCATTCGTGGTGCTGACCATCGCGATGCTGGCCTGGCTCAACTATCGCGGCGTGCTGATGACCTTGAGCGTGAACTTCGTCATCACCGCGGCCGCCTTCATTTCAATCGTCGTGCTGTTCATCGGCGTTCAGCCATGGGCGCCCGGCGCGGCCTTGCATCACCGGGAGCTGCTCACCGACTTGCCCTATGGCTGGATCGGCGTGATCGCCGCCTTCCAATTCGGCATCTGGTACTATCTCGGCATCGAGGGCACCTGCCAGGCTGCGGAAGAGGTGCGCTCGCCCGCAAGATCGCTGCCTTACGGAACGATGAGCGGCATCATCACGCTGCTCATCGCGGCGACGATGACGTGGTACGTAGCCACGGGCCTCCTGCCTTGGGAGTTTCTCGGTCAGGCCGCGACGCCGCTTTACGATGCCGCGCGTGTGACGGGCAGCCCCGCGCTTCAGGTGTTCCTGTTCGTCGGCACGATCTTCTCGGCCATTGCCTCGGCGAATGGCTGCATCAACGATGCGTCGCGCTCGTGGTTCTCCATGGGCCGCGACCGCTACATGCCGCTCTGGTTCGGCGCGGTCCATCCGCGCTATCGCACGCCCTACCGGGCGATTCTTTTCCTCATCCCCATCGCGGTGAGCTTCTCCTTCACCGGGCTTCTCGACCAGGTCATCACCTTCTCGATCCTGTCGGGGCTGCTGGGCTACACCTTCATGCCCATCAATATGTGGATGTTCCGGAAGAAGTGGCCGCTGGGCTCGATCCGGCGCGGCTATGTGCACCCTTACCATCCGCTGCCGGCGATCGTGCTCTTGGCGCTGTGCATCACCACCTACTTCGCCACGTTCCTCGGCTACGGCACCCAGTTGCTCGCCATGATGTGCTTCTACATCGTCGCCTCGCTGTGGTTCGCCTTTCACCGCTACAAATATGTGCGGCGCGGCGACCAGTTCACGATGCCCTGGCAACGGCCGATCGGCTACTGAGGGGGACGGCAATGATCAAGAACATCCTTTGCGCCTCCGACGGCTCGAAAATTTCAGCCAAGGCGGTGAACTTCGCGATCTCACTGGCCAAGGATCTCGGCGTCAAGCTGACCGTTCTCACGGTCGAGCGTGTCTCGCGGGCCAGCGCGGCAAGGTCAGCCTACTGGGACTCGACGGTCCTCAGCGCCGGCGATGCCATCACCCGCGCCGAGTTTCGCTCGGTCGCCGACAGGGCAAAGAAGGCGGGGCTTCACAAGGTTCAGTGCGTCACCGTGTGCAGCCGGGACATTGCCGATGCGATCGCCGCTTATGCGAAGAAGCAGAAGCACGACCATATCGTGATCGGCTCGCATGGTCACAGAGGCGTCCAGCGGCTCGTGCTCGGTTCGATCGCCGAGGCTGTCGTTGCCGAAGCGCATTGCCCGGTAACGATCGTCCGATGAGGCGCCGATGACCATTCTGGCGCTCATCACGGCCTGCGTGGGGCTCATCGTTTTGATCGCGCTCCACCGCCGCGACCAGAAGCGGGTGCGGCAGCAAAGGAGCGAGTTCTTCGCCGACTGCCTCACCGCTCTCGACCGGCCGGAGATCACGCGCGACGCCTTCGGCTATCCCAGGCTTTCGGGATGGTTCGAGGGCGTTCCGGTCAGGGCGGATGTCGTCGTCGATTGCGTCGCGCTTCGCAAGCTGCCGTCCCTTTGGCTCAGGCTCACCGTCGAGGCGCCCGTGGCGACAGGCGCTGTCCTCGACGTCATGATGCGGCCATCGGGAGCAGAGTTTTTCTCCGCGTTCGAGAGATTGCCGGACCGGCTCGATACGCCGGCGGACTGGCCGGAGCGGGCGGTAATCCGGACCGACGACGTGACGAAGCTGCCGCCGCCGGAGGCGATCGTGCCGTATGTGGATTTCCTCGGCGAGCCCAAGGCCAAGGAGCTCGTGATCGCGCCGAGGGGCGTGCGCATCGTTTGGCAGGCCGACGAGGCCCAGCGGGGCGACTACATGCTGCTGCGCCAGGCACGCTTCGAGGTCGCTCGCTTTGACCGCGACCGCTTCTGTGATCTTCTCCGGCGCTGCACGGCCATTCGCCATGCTTTGGCGGGTGAGCAGTCCAAGGAGATTCGCCGTGAAGCCGCCGCATGAAATCGCGGACCGGTCCGTCCTGGAGCGCCGGCCGCTCAACCCTTACCTGATCCTCGCCATCGCCATCGTGCTGCCCGGCGCGGGCCACGTGTTCTCCGGCATGCCGGGCCGCGGGCTGGTGTTCGTGTTCTTCATGCTGCTGTTCGGCTGGATCACCTTTCATCTCACCACGCCGGACCAGTCGCTTGTCGGCCGTTATGCCGGCGGCCTGTTCGTCTACGCGATCTCGATCATGGACGCCTACAAATGGGCCCGGCTCCGCTGGGAATTGTCGCGTAAGACAAATCCCGCCTAGGGGAAGGGCTCCGGCCTTAAGTCATTCTTGGCGCTTTACGGCCAAGCTGTTCCGCTCCTGACAGTGGAACGGGGCCTGCCATGATCAGATCCTATACGGACCACGCGGCCAATGAGCGGACCTTCCTCGCCTGGCTTCGCACCGGCGTCGCGGTGATCGCCTTCGGCTTCCTGGTCGAGCGGTTCGATCTCTTTATTCTCACGATGGCCGACGCGGTCTCCGTCCCCGGCGCCGGCCGCGACCGGCTGGAGGCCTTGTCCCACTCGTTCGGGAGCGGGGCCGGGGAGGCGCTCATCGTGGTCGGGATCGTCTTCATCGTGGCCGCGACGATCCGCTTCGTGCGGACGGGCATCCTGCTCGACGACGCGAAGATTCACGCGCCCGGCATCGTCTTGGAGCTCAGCCTGTCGGTGATCCTCGCCATCCTGCTGATCGCGGCGAGCATCCCGCTGATCCTGCCGCGGTTCTAGAAAAAGGGTATGAGCGACGCGGGGCGGTGCTTGCCGCTTTCCGCCTCTTTGGCGCAGAGACGGTGGCGGTAGTAGCAATCGCCATTGGAGAGCCCGGTGCTTTCCTGGGTCATCTCCGCGTTGGCGCCGAGGCTGAAGCGGTACTCCATGGCCGCATCGGGCGCCCATTTCGAGCAGGAGACGCGGACGACGCCCTTGTAGGCCTCGTCGCACCGATTGCGGATGCGCAGCGTGTGGCCGTCCGGCGTGAGGAAGATGCGCAAGCATTGCGGGCGGGACTGATCGCAAGCCGACCCGTCTTCTTGCGGCGTCTCGTCCAGGGCCGCGACCCATTGCTCGGAGACTTTGTCCGCCGTGTTGAGATGCGCGAGCACGTCCTCGGTCACGATCTCCGGCACCTCCAGCATGAGATTGTGTCCCGCCTCCACGGTGTGCAGGCGATAGGCGCCGTCCATGTAGTTCACCGTCTCCGTCGCGGCGACACGGCCGAAGGCGCCGTCCTCGCGGCCCCATATGAAGAGAGTCGGCGGCCGGATCTTGCCGACAGGGTCCAGCGAGCGGAACTCGAAGGCCCGGTACCAGTTCAGCGCCGCATGGAGCGTGCCCGGCTCGCCGAACACACGCTGATATTCCTCGATCTGCTCGGGCGGGTGGTCTTGCCACTTTAGGTATCCGAGGAAAGAGGCCTGGTTGAAGCCGAGCAGGAACTCCGGCAGGACGGGCAGCCGGTAGAACGCCATGTAGCTCGAGAGGCGGAGTTGCGAGTCGGGTTCGGCAAGCGCGTACGCCAAGGCAGACGGGTGCGGCATGGACAGCGACGTCAGGCTCAGGACGCGCTCCGGATAGCGGTCCGCCACGGTCCAGGCGATGGCGCCGCCGAAATCATGGCCGATGACGTGGAACCGCTCGAAGCCGGCGGCGTCGGCGACGGCCAGCACGTCCGTGGCGATCTTGGTCTTGGTGTAATCGTTCTGCGAGGGCGGCCGCGCGCCCGGGCTATAGCCGCGCTGATCGTAGGCGATGGCGCGGTAGCCCGCCTTGCCCAGCGTGTCGAGCAGCGTCTCCCACATGATCGAGGTCTCGGGGAAGCCATGCAGCAGGATCACGCCTTCGCCCTGCGGATTGCCGAAGCCGGCCGTGCGGGCGCGGAACTCCATGCTGTTGGCCCTGATGCGCACGAGGCCGTCTTGCGTGCCGTCGAACAGGGGAAGCTGTTCCGTCATCTCGGCGTGGCAGTCCGGGCAGGCCGGCGCCAGAAGCAGCCGGTCGATGGCGTAGGCCGCCGTCATGGGCAGCATGAAGATCGCCAGGACGAGCCAGACCCGCTTGATACGCTTCATGATGGGCTCTTCCCCCCGGGAAGCCTTCTCGTCCCCGCCCCTTGGGTCCGAACCCAGAGCTTCCGGCGGGTTATTATATCGGCTGAGCCATACCAGAAAGTGTACCGCCCCGCCATCTTGGGGGAGCCGGGCCCCTTGCGGATCGGCGCATTCCAAGCCATCTGAATAATCTCAAAAAAAACCGGAATTGCGGGCAGGATCGCGCAAATTCGGCCATCTGGAGACGCGGCGCGTTAGGAACGGTTTTGGTGGACGGGGCGTGGAGTTCGACTGAGGGCAAGGACCCCGCCGGCCAGGCTGTGGAGGCGGAACAGGTTTCGAAGTCTTCGGGTCCCGGCTGGGGATCTGCCCTCCGAATTCTGTTCGGCGCCGTCCTGGTGGCCATTCTCGCTCGGGGCGCCATCCTCCTGAGCATCACCATTTTCGCGCATAGCAATCATTGGGATCTGCCGAGCGGCGCGGTGCTCGAGCGCGTGCTTGCCTCCTGCCAGGTGATGCATGTGCGGCGGGCCGGCGTGGACTCGGAGCAGATGCTCTGCCCGATGCGGCACGCGCCGAATGATTTTCCCGAGGTGCTGCGCGATGCTCTGGTCGCCAGCGAGGATCGGCGGTTCTTCTCGCATAGCGCCGTCGATCTGCGCTCCACGTTGAGAGCCGTCTGGCATATGACTTCAGGCGACCGGCAGGGCGGCAGCACGATCACCCAGCAGTTGGCGCGATCGCTCGTCTTGCGGAAGGAGGACAGCTTCGAGCGCAAACTCTTGGAGGCGGTCCTCGCCATCCGCATCTTTTCGGTTCTGTCTCGCGAACAAATCCTCACGCGCTATATGAATGTCGTTCCCCACGCACGGAGCATGCACGGCTTCGATGATCCGGCGCGGTACTATTTCGGCGTCCCGGCGAAGGACCTGACGCTCGCCGAGGCGGCTCTTCTGGTCGGCATGCTGCCGGAACCCAACAATCGGGACCCGAACCGGCATCCGTCCGAAGCGATCGACGGCGCTGTCTCCGTGCTGATGCGCATGCAAGCTCAGCAGATGATTTCGGCGGAGGAGGCGGAAGCCGCCAAGGCGCAGATTTCGCACCGGGTGCGCAACCAAGATCTTCGCCGCGGCAAGGCGACTTATGCCAGGCTCGAATACCGTCCCTATCGTGATTTGGCGCTTCGCGAGGCGCGTGCCGACGGGATCGCCCTCGGCAAGACCTATCGCTTAAGTCTCTTCATCGATCCGGAGTTTCAGAAAAATCTGGTCGCGCAGCTCTGCGCCATCGCGGGCGGGCACGAGGCAGCCGGGTTTTTCATGCGGCCAAGCGGCGAGGTCTTGGCGACGGCCGGCGGCTGCCGGTATCTGGGCAAATGGAATCGGGCGGCGGATATCGGGCGTTCGATCGGCTCCACGGGAAAGCTGTTTCCGCTGATCGGAGCGCATGAAGGCGGGATCGGTCTCGATCGCCGGGTTTCCACCCGGCCGTTGCGGCGTTCAGGCTGGCCGCGCGAGGCAAGTTCGCGCTGTGTCGCGCGCCGCAGCGTCAGCCTCAAATTCGCGCTCGATTATTCCTGCAATCGCCCCTGGGCCGCGGTTGCGGCGCATCTCGGCCCAAGGGTGCAGGAGATTGTCGGCCGCTTCGGACTTGAGCCGCCCAAGACCCCGGCACTCGTGTCGCTCGGGGGCATCTACACCTCGCCGATGAAGCTGACCCAAGCCTACGCTTCGCTGCGGAACGGCGGCGCGCTTCCGCGGCCCCGCTTTCTGGCGGTGGCGATCGGTCCGAAGGGGAACGTGCTTGGCGTGCCAAAGCCTGCGCCCGAAACCCGGGCCATGACGCCGGCGACGGCGCGGGCCGTCCTCGATGATCTTCGCGGCCCCGTCCGTCAGGGAACGGCGCGGGCGGCAAACTCCCCGCATGCTTTGGTCTTCGGCAAGACCGGGACCTCGGACCGCAATGTCGATGCGCTGTTCGTGGGCGTGACGCAGGATTTCGCCGGAAGCCTATGGATCGGCAACGACAGTCCGTCGCCGATGCCCGGCGTGCATGGCGGCGGTGCGCCGGCGCGGGCGTTCTCCAAGCTGACTGACTTCTATTACCTCAGGCTTGCTCAGGCGCGCTATGAGCGCAGCCAGGAGCAGAAGGAAGAGGGGCCTCTGGACAGGTTCGGGTCCTACGCCCCGCGCGAGCAAACCATCCGGCAGCTTGCCATGCTGGGCTCCATGCTCGCCGCTTCGTTTCTCCTCGCGGGTCTTGTCGCCACGCGAAGCTGAGGAAACGCAGGCTTTAGGCCGGCACGAGCGCGCCCTCGATGGCGACCTCGAAGTTCTGGCCTTCCCAGGTGCCGCTCTCCGGCCAGAAAAAGGTGAAGGCGATGGTGTCCCCGGGCTTCAGGGTTTCGGTGGGCAGCTTGGCGACATGGAGACCGAGACCCGTATCCTCGGTGTCGATGTCGGCCACGTCCTGCCAGCCATTGGTGCCGTAATGCACGCGCGCCGGAGCCTTCATGGTCACATAGAGCGCGCGCCCCGGCGCGATGCGCTTCGGCCGGTAATTCGGTCCCCACATCTCGTAGTCGATCTTGGGTTTCACACCGCGATAGCGCGCCCAGGTGGCTTGCGGCCGGTCGATGGGGCGCCCGGCGGCCAAGCTGTGGCAGAGCTTGGCGAATTCCGCATGGGCCCAGACCAGCGGCATGGCGGAACCGCTCGGCTTGCCGGGCACGAGACCGTAAGCCGGGATAGGGTCCGCATCCCAGATCTGTTCGGGGATCAGGCCGAGCGGGCTCGACATCGCCATCATGGCGTCCACATAGGGCGTCACGTCCTCGCCGGCGCAGAGCGCATAGTGGCCGCGCTCGCCCGTCAGCAACGGCCAGCCGCGCCCGCGGCCCGTGCCGTTGAAGCCCGTGCCGTCGTCGTGCTCGCCGTATCCGTCATTATTATAGCGGTGCCAGACCGGGCCCGACGGCGTCTCGGTCTTCAGCAGGCGATCGATGACCTTGATGCTGTCGGTGATGGAAGGATCGTCGGCCGCGCGCAAGCCGTAGCGCACAAGCTGCAGGCAGTCGGTGGAGACCTGGCCGCTCGCCGGCAGGTTAGGATTGTGATCGAGGTTCTTGATCATCACCGCGTCGGCGAAGGATTGTCTCTCGCCGGAGGCATCGAGCGGCACGGTGCGAATGAAATAGCCGCTCACGTTCAAGTCTTCTGCGAGCGGCGTTCCTTGGACGAAAGCCCAATCCTCGAGCTTCGCGTTCCAATAGTCGGCGACGCGCAGCGCATGCGCCTTCGCCGCGCCGTCGAGATGTTCGGCGCCCTCCACCAGCGCGGCGATGGCGACGGCCAGGGTGAACATGTTGATGCCGGCGTCCTCTTCCCAGCGGTCCTGGCAGGTGGAGGGGCCGGAGCCGGCGACAAAGCCGACGGCGCGCGTGATCATGTCCGTGATGGGAATGTTGTCGAGCGCCTCGTGCTCCTTCAGGAGCGATGCGAGCAGAATGGGAAACGCCGCTTCGTCGAGTTGCAGGCCCTGCCAGAACGGACGGCCGCCGAGCCATTGGTTCTGGAACCAGTGGCCGTCCTCATGCTGGGTGGCGATGAGATAGCGCAGCACGTCGCGGGCGTCGCGATAGGATTCCATGGCGACGAGCGCGCCCGCGGTCTCGACCAGGTCGCGCGGCCAGACGAGGTGATAGCCGCCGCGGCTCGTGCTCGTTTCGCCCCACGGCACCGAGAGGCTGGCCACGGCGGCGCCGCGATAGGTGCGGTCCTGGTGCACCTTCAGGACCGAGGCGGACAGAGCAAGCCGGTCGTCGATCTCGCCGCCGAAAGCGGCGCGGCGGCATTGGCCGAGCCATTCCTGCCAGGCCTGACAATGGGCCGACCATTCCTCGTCGAAATCGTCCAACAGCGCCGATACGGAAAGCGTCGCGGCCGCTTCCTTGGTGGAAGAAAGTCCAAGTGCCAGCACGCCGAGCCTCGAGAGTTCGCCCATCAAGGACACGGCACCGGGTCCCGCCTCGTCATACTCCCAGGTCATGCGGCCATTGCGGTTGAAGTCCTGCCAGCCGTCGCTCACCGCGAGGCAGCCCACGGAGCGGCGGCCGAAGGCATCGGCGCCGCCGTCGTCGACGGCCGATAGCGCGAGCGCGAACGGGCCTTGCTCGGCCCACAACACGCCGCGGCCGTCATGGGTCGCGACGGTGCCGATATTGTTCTCCGCATCTTCGCCCAGCCGCGCGGCGAGCAGCGCGTACGGCCTGAGGTCCGCGTCGCCCTCCAACGAATAGCGCACCAGCAGCGTGTCGCGGCGTTCGGACGGGCAGACCTCGAGCGTGAAGGTGAAGCGGGGATGGCGGTGGATGATCTCGGCGGCCGGCACGCCCGGCGCGGGCAAGCTCACGGTGTAATTGTCGAGTCTCCGCAGTTCGACCCAGAAGCCTTTGTCGTCGGCGATGATGAAGCCGAGATCCTTGATCTGCGGGATGTCGATGCGCGGATAGTAGACCTCGGTGACGATGCCTTGGGCGATGGTGAACCACAGCCGCGATGAGCCGAGGCTTGCACCCACGACGTCTTTGCGGGCCGGGGCCCACGTTGGCGTGCTGGGGCCGGAGGGTGCTTTCATGGAAAATGCCGTCTCAACTCTGTGGCGGTCGAAGTTCGTGGATCGTGATTGAAGGCGCGGACACTGGCAACCGACTCCTTCGTTAAGATGACAATTTTGTTAGCGGGACGACGGCGGTTACGCAGGGCTCCAAGCGTTCCCCGATGCGTGAGCGAGCGGTCACGCTCCAGCACGCAGTCGTGACTGCTTGTTATTTGAACGCGCGCGCGGCGTCACGATATCAATCTCGTGCAAAGCGAAACCAACCCCCCAAGGAGCACACCAATGAAAACCATTCTCATCGCTCTCGCCCTCGTCACCGCCGCTGTCGCACCCGTCGCGGCGGAAGGCTTCCCGAATGTCTACCAGACCAACATGGATCGGTAGGTCGAAAGCAGAGGGTGGCCGTCTCCCCCCGGGCGGCCGCCCTCACTTCGTCTTGAAGAACTTTCTTCCGCGGCACGCGATCAAAGGCGCGCTCAGTAGACCGAGTCGAACAGATCGTAATAAGAGAGGTCGAGATAGCCGGCCTCGATGCCACGATGCCGCGTGTTCCACTCAGTGAACCAGTCATAGGTGGCCCAAAGCCGCGCGTCGTTGCGCAAGATGCCGTAGCGGTCACGCAAGGCGTTCCAGTCGGCGAGGGATCGGACGTCGCGCAAGCCGCGCAGGAAGTCGCCCGCCTGGCTGAGATCCATCTCCATGAAGTAGTTGGGGAAGCCGCCGATCACGGTGGGATAGATGCTCATGGTGTAGAGGTGCGGCAGCGCTTGGCCGTCCTGGAACAGGATCGTGTCCTGTGAGGCGTAGACCCGGTTCGCGATCAGCGAATAGACGCGCGCTTCGTCGCCGTCGGTCAATTTCAGCAAGATCACGCTCGGCAGGTAGCGCGGAAACTTGTAGTCCCGCGTCTGAGTCAGGAGCGAGGCCGCTTCGACCCAGCCGTCGAAGCTCTCGATCGGTGCGCTTAAGGAGACGTCCGGCTTCTCATGCGGGTTCAGGCGGTCGGGCGGGCCGCTGACCGCTTCGCCCATATGCGCCTGGATGTCGTCGACGAGGCTGAGCAAGGGATCGTGCTTATCGGTCTTGACTTGCGTCGGCTGTTCTTCGCCGGCGAAGGGCTCCAGGGCGAGCACGATCTGGCCGATGCCTTGGGTCCAGTCCTCGCGGATCTTCTGGCGTTCGTCCTCGGGCAGGAGCAGCAGGAAGTTGTCCTCGAACTCCTGGCGCAGATAGTTGAAGAACACCAAGGTTTCGAGTTTCGGGATGTCGCCGGACCAATACTCGAAATTGGCGACCGTGTCGTAGTAGATGCGCTCGAAGCCGCTATAGTTCATCAGCCATTGGGTGCGCGGGATGCCGCCCTGGCGTCCCTTCATCACCGAGACATTGCTCTCGTGGCGCAGCACCGTCAGCCAGGCGTTTGGATTCTTGCGCGCGCCGTTCCAGATCGCATCGATCGTGTAGCCCTTGGGCCGGAGCTTCTTAAGCGCGGCGCCGTAGGCCGCCTCGTAGGCGTCGTTGCCGAAGATCGAACGGTCCATGAAGGTGTCCCACGTCTCCAGCCCGAGCTTCGGGTCGAGAACCGAGACGTCGTCTTTGGGATCGACGAAGTAGACCCAGAACTGGTCCTTCACCGCGAAGGTCGCCGTCTGGCCGAGGCAGACCGGTCCGTAGGTGATGCCGGAAACGATCAGCTCGGAATTCTCCAAGAGAAAGCGGTAGCGCGCTTCCGCCGGGATGGCCTGATACACCAAGAAGGGATTGCCGATCCCCCAAGGGGCATCGAGCTTCGCCGTGTTGTCCCAGTCGACGCCGAGGAACAGCTCCTTGAGATGGCCGATGTCGGCGTGGCCGAGACGCCAGACGAAATGGTTCTTCTGCACGATCGGCGCGGTGATCTTCTTCAAGCGATAATAGAAGCGGTCGACGCCGGCATACGCGTAAGGGTCGGAGTAGGGCAGGGGCGTGTCGATGATGTCGACGGTCGCCGGCGGGTTCGCGGCCGCATCGCCGGGCGGCGTCTTGGACCGTACGAGCTTGAAATAATCGCCGGGGCTCTCCTTCAAGACGATGGTTGCGAGGAACACATGGTCGAAGATGTAGCGGGAAACGAGCTGCGACCGCTTGTCTTCGGCGTTGAAGAAATTTTCCCATGCGAGAACCGCGGCCGGGTCGGTTACAGTCTCGGCGGCTTGCCGCTCGGCCTTTGTCGGGCCGGGCGAGCCTGAAGCCACCCAGGCGCGCAACGTTTGGAAGTCGTCGTCGCTCAGCGACGGCAGGCCGAACGGCATGCCCGCCGCCGGGTTCTGCTTCAGCTGCGCGCCGAGCGCTTCGGGCGTGGCCGGGCATTGATGGGCGTAGCGCTTGGCATAAAGCGGCATCAGCGCCTTCCGCGAGAAGCCCGGCTTGTTGTGCCGCGTGCCTGCTTCGATCATTTGATAGAGCAGCGAACGCTGAAGATTCTCCGGCTCCGAGCCGCCGCGCGACAGGACGGGATAGAATCCGCGTTCCCGCCATTCGGCCGTCGTCTGCACCACGTCCATGCCGGTGCGCGGCGAGGCCTCCAAATGGCTCCCATAGGGATTTTCGCCGAAGGCGCCGCGCTCGGCCGCGCGATACGAGGTGAGCTTGAGGTTGCAGGGCGAACCCAGGCAGCCATGGCAGGCGACGCAGCGTTGGTTGAAGATGGGCTGGATGTCTTCCGCATAGCTTGGAGCCGCCGTGCTCGGGGCTGGCGCACCGGCTTGCGCTGGCGCTTGCGCCGGGCCGGAGGTGGCGAACGCTGCAAACACGAGGATCAATATCAGGCTTGCGCCGATTGCGCCCCCCGCCCAAGGCCGCACGCGATGGGCCGGTTCGGGGGCAGGGCGTGGGTCGGACATCGGCGGCGCCGGCTAATGCGCCGCCGGCGCCGAAGCGGCGGGCTTTGCCGATTTCGCGGCGTCCTCGGTGTCGCAGCGCTGCTCGACCGGTCTGCCGTCGCGGCCGAGATTGGAAGCGCTGTTGACGAGCGCCAGGTGCGAGAACGCTTGCGGGAAGTTGCCGCATAGCCGCTTGGCGGATGTGTCGTACTCCTCGCTCAAGAGTCCCACATCGTTGCGCAACGAGAGCAGCTTCTCGAACAGCTTCACCGCGTCGTCCTTGCGGCCAAGCATGAGATAAGCATCGACCAGCCAGAAGCTGCAGGCCAGGAACATGCCTTCGCCCGGGGGCAGCCCGTCACTCGCCTTCGAGGTGTCGTAGCGCTGCACGAGGCCGTCTTTCATCAGCGTCTTTTCGATCTGCGCCACCGTGCCGGCCACGCGCGGATCGTCACCCGGCAGGAAACCGACAGTGGGGATCAGAAGCAGGCTCGCATCGACCTGCTTCGAGCCGTAGGACCGGACGAAGCTGTTGAGCTCCTTGTCGAAGCCCTTCTCGCAGACTTCTTTATGAATGGTCTCTCTGATCTCTCGCCAGTCCTTGAGGGGACAGTCGAGCTTGAAGCGCTCCGCGCTCTTGATCGAGCGGTCGAACGCGACCCAGGCCATGACTTTCGAATAGACGAAGTTTTCCGGGCCGCTCCGCACCTCCCAGATGCCTTCATCGGGGTTCTGCCAAGCGTCCTCGAGATGCTTGACGATCGCGAGCTGCAGCTCCCATCCGGACTCCTCGGGTGCAAGCCCGCCCTTGCGCGCCTGGTGCAGGGCGTCGAGCAGCTCGCCGTAGACGTCGAGCTGCGTCTGCTGATGCGCGGCGTTGCCGACACGCACGGGCGCGGACTTCTCGTAGCCGGGAAGCCAAGGAAGCTCGACCTCGTAGAGTCTGCGCTCCCCGGCGATGCCGTACATGATCTGCATCTGCTCGGGGCTGCCGGCGACCGCGCGCAACAGCCATTCGCGCCAGGCGCGCGCTTCGTCGAAATAGCCGGTGTTCATGAGTGCGAGCAGGGTAAGCGTCGCGTCGCGCACCCAGCAATAGCGGTAGTCCCAGTTGCGCGGACCGCCGAACTGTTCGGGGAGGGAGGTGGTCACCGAGGCGACCACGCCTCCCGTCGGCGCGTAGGTCATGGCCTTCAATGTGATCAGCGAGCGCTTGACGATGTCGGCGTAGGGGCCGGTCATGTCGCAATCGGAGGACCAGTCCTTCCAAAACGCCTCGGTGTCGTCGAGCAGACTTTCGACGTTGACCAGGGGCGGGTCGGGGACGAACGACTCCGCATATGACAGCGCGAAGGATTGGGTCTCGCCCGCCTTCACGGTGAACTCGCCCTTGGTCCGGAGATTCTCGCCGCGCAGTTCGATGGTCGACTGGAGAACGAGTTTGTTGGGGCCGGCCACGGCGCGCAGACGCTTGTCCGGCAGCATGGTGACCCAAGGCACCTCTAGGCCGTAGCCGAAGCGCACCACGAACTCGGTCTCGAACTCGACCGACCCTTTCTCGCCGACCACGAGCCGGACGAGGTGCGGGTGCTTATCGCAAGGATACATAAAGTCTATGAGCGTGGCGGCGCCGGTCTCCGTCTCGAAGCGCGTTTCGAGAATGAGCGTGTCGGGGCGGTAGCGGCGCGTGATCTTAGCTGTTTGATCCACCGGCGCGATCAGCCAGCGGCCATTGTCGTGATCGCCGAGAATCGCCGCGAAGCACGCCTCGGAATCGAAACGCGGGAGGCACATCCAGTTGATGGAGCCGTTGCGTCCGACGAGCGCCGCGGTCTCGCAGTCGCCGATCATGGCATAGTCTTCGATGGGGAGAGTCATGTCGGACCGGCTTAGAGACCGGGGCTGCTCTGCATGAGCCCGCCGTCGGCGATAATGGTCGTGGCCGTGAGATAGCTCGCGCCGTCGCCGGCGAGGAACGCCACTACGCTGGCGATCTCTTGCGGCTGCGCCATGCGCCCGAGCGGAATCGCCGAGTCGAGCTTCTTGAGCAAAGCGGGGTTATCCATGGTGCTGGTGTTGATCGGAGTCGCGACGGCGCCCGGTCCGACCCCCACGATCAGAATGTTGTGCGGTGCAAGCTCGACGCCCGCGGTGCGTGTCAGCATCCGCATGCCGCCTTTGGAGAGGCAGTAGGCCGTGTTGCCGGGCATCGGCCAGTCCTCGTGGACGGAGGTCACGTTGACGATGCGCCCGCCGTTGCCCTGCTTGATCATTTGCTGGGCCGCGAGCTGCGTGCCGAAAAAGGCGCTCTTGAGGTTGATGTTCATCACGGCGTCGTACTGATCTTCCGTGGTGTCGAGAACCGAGGTGCGCGTCTCGATGCCGGCATTGTTCACCATCACGTCCAGATGGCCGAACTTGCCGACCGCCGCGTCGACCAGCTTCTTGAGGTCGGCGATCTGGCTCACATCGGCTTCGACGCCGATGCACTGGTCGCCGAGACCCGCGACTTCGCGTTCCAGTGCTTCCGTCGCCTCGGGATGGGCCACGTAGTCGATGACGATATTGGCGCCCTGCTTGGCCAGTTCGAGGACGATCGCCTGGCCGATACCGGTATTGCCGCCGGTCACGATGGCGACCTTGTTCTTCAAAGACATAAGCTGATCTCCATCGCGTGGACGATTTTCATACTCCACTAACGTTGAGCGTAACGACTCATGTTGAGGGCCAGGAACCAGGATAAGCCTAGACATAGGGGATAGCATCGGCAACCTTGCTATCGTCCTAACTTCGACGATCCAATGAGTCTCAACAACGACTTCAGATCGTCAGTACAGGGAGCACATCATGGCGGCGCAGCATGACGTGATCGTTATCGGCAGCGGCGCGGGCGGCGGCAGTGTCGCTTACAAGCTTGCCAATGCGGGCAAGCGCGTTCTCCTGATCGAAAAGGGACCGTTCCTGCCGCGGGACCGCTCGACCCTCGAAGTGCGCGAGGTGTTCGTCGACGGTGTCTTCAAGAACCATCTTGTCTGGCTCGACAGCAAGGGCAAGGATTTCGTCCCCGGCGAATTCTACAATGTGGGCGGCAAGACGAAGTGGTACGGCGCGGCGCTGTTCCGCTTCCGGCCGGTCGAGTTCGAGGCGGACCCGGACTATGGCCTTCTTGGCTGGCCTTTCGGCTACGAGGAACTGAAGCCGTATTACGACGAGGCCACGGAGCTTCTGAGGATCACCACCTTCCAGAACGAGCCTCAGCTTCAAGCGCTGCTCGACAAGATCACCACCGCCGAGCCGGGCTGGAAGCTTCATCCGCTGCCGCTCGGCCTGTCGCACGACATCGTCAATCATCCCGAGGAGGCGAAGCACTTCGACGGCTTCGCTTCGCCGTCTGGCTTGAAGTCGGATTCGGAGCGCAACCTGATCGATCACATTCGGGACGAACCGAATTTCACGCTACTTGCCGGCACGCCCGTGGCCGAACTTATCGCGGCGCCGGGCGACCCGCGCACGATCATCGGCGTCAAATGCGACGACGGCTCGACCTACGAGGCGGATACGATCGTGCTCGCCGCGGGCGCCATGACGTCGCCTCGCATTCTCCAAGATCATCTCGATGCGAGCGGGCTCACATTGCCGTGCGGCGATCTGGTCGGCGCCAATTTCAAGATGCACATTAACTCCGCGGTGCTCGGCTTCTCGCCGTTCACCGATCACGACGTGCTGCGCAAGACGGCGGTGCTCTACAACGACAAGTTCCCGCACTCCTCGATGCAGTGCCTGGGGTGGATCGACGGAGAGGTCCTTGCAACCCAGGCGCCGCCGGAGATGCCGAACTTCATGGACAAGCTGCTCGGCAAACGGGCGATCGGCTTCTGGGCGACGACGGAGGATGCCTCCAGCCCGAAAAACCGCATCATCTCGGGCGGGCCGGGCGGCAAGCCCATCATGGATTACAGTCTCGCCCGCATCCCGCAGGCGGTGAAGGAGCACAAAGCGCTGATCGAGGATTGGCTCAAGCGCCTGCTGGGCGCGGGGCTCGTCGGCTTCGACAAATATATGGGCATGGGCGGCACGGCCCATGCGCTCGGCAGCATGGTCACTGGCGACGATCCGAAGGCCTCGGTGGTCGACCCGCACGGCAAGGTGCACGGCATGGAGAATCTCTATGTGGGCGATGGCAGCCCGCTGCCGCGCGCGAGCCGGGTCAACCCGTCGCTCACCATCTATGCCTGGGGCTTGCGGCTCGGCGCGCATCTCGCGGGCAAGTAGGTCCAGCGCTCAAGTAGGCCGAAGGCCGGTAGCGCCAATATAGAGCCGGCATGCGCGTCAACTGGTAGCAGGCGAGGCCCTTTCCCTCTCGACGGTCCATCCGCAAGGATGCTAAAGCACGGCCCGGCTCGGGGGAGCGCGTAGGGGGAGATCATGCAGGAATCTGCCGTCAACGAGCACGATGCGGAACGCGTCGGCCCGAGCTGGTATCTGAGCCGCGACGGCGAGCAGATCGGACCCCTGACGGATCGCGAACTCTCCTTGTTTGCCGAAGGCGGCAATTTCCGGCCCGGCGATCTGCTCTGGACAGCGGGGCTCGATACCTGGAAGCCCGCCGGCGCCGTATTCGGCCTCAAGGACAAGAGCGGCGGCGAGCGTGTCGCCGAGCCGGCCCCTGCCGCCGCTGAGAGCCAAGCCGAGGTCGGCGAGACCGAAGACGAGTCCCCTGTCTTTCTGGCGCCTGGAGACGACGCCGAGACGCCCGAGCCTGCCGGGATCGATGGGCAGCCGGCTGACGCGATGTTCGATTTCGTGTCTTCCGAGGCGACGCCCGTGAGGATCGAGCCGCAGGTCGTCGAGCCGGAAGGTATCGGATTGGAAGGCGTGGAGCCGGAGCGCGGAGACGTTCATGCTCTGGTCCAGGCGCTCAAGGGCGAGACGGCCCCGCCCAAGCTCACTCTCAAGGAGCGGGCGGTCGACGAGCTCAAGAAGTTCGCGGGAGCCTTTGTCTATCTTTGGGTGGTGTTCACGGTCCTCCTCCTGCACGAGTGGATCGTGCTGTCGGACCACCATGTGGGCTTCGCCTTTTACGGGCTCGCAACGCTCAACGCGATCGCCTTGGGCAAGATCATGATCGTGGCCGAGCATTTCCGCTTCGCCGAACGGCTGAAAGAGAAACCGCTCGTCTATCCCATCCTCTACAAGACGGTGGCTTTCACCACGCTTCTGCTCGTCGCCTACGTTCTCGAGATGATGCTGTTCGGTCTGATCGGCGGGCACGGCTTTTTCGCCAGCATGCCGGCGCTCGGCGGCAGCATTCTCGGCACGATGGCGCTCTGGTTTATCTTCTGCGTGGCGCTGATGCCGTACTTCGCGTTCAAGGAGCTCGAGCGCGCGGTGGGCCCGGATATGCTCCGCAAGTTGCTGCTGGGGCGGCGCTAAGATTGGGCTAGCTGGAGAGCACGTCCTCGAGCGACTTGCCGTGCTTGGCGCCGGCCGGCGCTCCATCCTCGAGCGCGGCGCGCACCCGCGGCAGCGCTTCGGGATGCTCGGCGCGCAGCCACTCGATCATCTGCTCGCGGATCTCGCAGCGCAGATCCCAGGCGGTGGGCGAGTTCCGGGCGCTCAACAGCGCGCGCACCGTGATGGTCGCAGGCCCTGACTCGACCACTTGCAGGTTCGAGACCTTCCCGTCCCAGAGCTGGTTGCCGTAGAGCAGACCGTCCAGCTTCTTGCGCATCGCGGCGATCGGCGCGCGATAGTCGAGATGCCACATCACGACACCGATGATCGCGGCGCTTTCCCGCGTCCAGTTCTCGAAAGGCTGCTCGATGAAGCGCGACAGCGGCACGATCAGCCGACGCTGGTCCCAGATACGGATCACCACATAAGTCGTGGTGATCTCTTCCACCCAGCCCCATTCGCCCTCGACGATCAGCACGTCGTCGATGCGGATCGGCTGGGTCAGCGCGATCTGCATGCCGGCGATGAGATTGGTGAGGATCGGCCGCGCCGCGAAGCCGAGCACGAGGCCTGCGACGCCGGCAGATGCGAACAGGCTTACGCCAAAGGCCTGCACTGCAGGAAACATCACGAGACACGTACCGGCGGTCAGCAGCAGCACGACGACCAGGCCGATGCGCCGCAGGATATTGATCTGGGTATGCACCCGCCGCGCCGTGAGGTTGTCCTCCACGTCGAGACGGTGACGCCGCTCGATGCGCCGGGCCGCGGCGTTGATGGCGATGACGGCGCTCCAGCCGAGCAGGATCACCATGCCGATCTTCATCAGGCGGCGCACGGTGTCGCCAAACTCGGCGTTGAACTCGGCCGCGGGCAGCACGATGACCAGCGCGAGCAGGATCGCGGCGAGCCGTGTCGGCCCGGCAATACGCTTCAAGATCGCGCGGGCCATGCCTTCGCCGGCGAAGAACCGCCGCATCAGGGCGAACGCCCCTGCGTGCAGCGCGACGGCCGCCAGAACCGCGCTCGCAAGCAGCAGGAGGATCGAGACCTCGTCGCTGCCGGTCAGCGTGCGCAGCTGGGTGAACCAGCTCACGGCGAGGTCCCCGCTCATAGGCGCACGCTCCGCCGAGCGCCCGGCGTTCCGATATGTGCCGTGATCGATTTCCCCATACCGAAACAGCTTACCGCAGGAGGGTGGGGAACCCGAACCCCCGCGCGCCAATTCGCCGCGCGCCGGTACAGGAGAATGCTGGAAAATCCGGACGGGCGGCCGTCTCTCGTTTGGTCTCGCTCTGCCTATGGCGCGCGGGACGGCCTGAGCCCGAGTCCGATGGACGAAGCCGCGGGAGGCGGCTAGTCTTCCTCCAACGCGGCGGTGTAAAAGAAGCGAAATGCGCGGTCTTGCCACTTTTACGGGCATTGCCCTTTTTCTGGCAATGCAGGGTGCGTCCCTGGCGCAGGAGGCCGCGGCAGGGCCGGAGGCCGCCCAAGCGCCTTCCGAACAGGCCGCGCCGGATCAGGCCGCGCAACCGGATCAACAATCCGGACAGGCGCTTCTCGACGAAGCGCAGCTTGACCAGCTCGTTGCCCCCATTGCGCTTTATCCGGACCCGCTGCTCGCTCAAGTCCTCATCGCCGCCACCTATCCGCTCGAAGTGGTGCAGGCGGAACGGTGGCTCGAGAAGAACAAGGAGCTGAAGGGCGACGCGCTCGACGAGGCGTTGGCCAAGGAAGATTGGGACGACAGCATCAAGGCGCTCGTCGAAGTCCCCGACGTCCTCGAGATGATGAACAAGGATCTCGATTGGACCTCGCAACTCGGCGACGCCGTGCTCGCGCAGCAAGCGGACGTCATGGGAGCCGTGCAGCGCTTGCGCGCGCTCGCCCATGAGAACGGCAAGCTCGAGTCCAACGACCAGCAGACGGTGACGGTCACGCAGGAGGTGAACGTCACTCAGCCGCCGGCCAGTTCCGATGCCCCGGCGAGCGCGCAGCCGGCGCCGCAACAGGTCATCGTCATCGAGCCGGCGTCTCCGGAGACCGTCTACGTTCCGTACTACGAGCCGTCGGTGGTGTATGGCAGCTGGCCGTATCCGGACTATCCGCCCTACTACTTCGCGCCGCGGCCCGGCTACATCGTGGGCGGCGCGCTGGCGACGGGTCTGGCGTGGGGCGCGGGCTACGCCATCGGCAACGCCATCTGGGGAGACGGCTTCGATTGGCGCGGCGACAACATCCACGTCAATGTCGACCGCAACGTCAACATCAATAACAAGAACGTCAACGTCAACAACTGGCAGCACAACTCCTATCACCGCCGCGGCGTGAACTACGACAACGCGGACGTCCGCAATAAATTCTCCAAGAACGAATTCTCCAAGGGCGACCTGGCCGACAAGACGAAAGATTTCCGCGGCCGCGGCGATGGCCTCGACAGGCCGGGAGACAAACGTCCCACCGTCGGCGATCTGGAAGCAGGCCTCGGCGACAAGCGGCCCGGCGGCGGCGCGCTCGGAGACAAGAAGCCCGATCTCGGCGGCAAGCGCCCGACGGCCGGCCAGTTGGAGGGCGCGCTCAAGGATAAGCCGGGCCTTGGTGACAAGAAGCCCGGCGGCGGCGCGCTCGCGAACAAGAAACCCGACATCAAGAAACCGGATATCGCCAAGAAGCCCAATCTCGCCGACAAGAAGCCCAATCTGGCCGCCAAGAAACCCGACATCGCCAAGAAGCCGGACATCAAGAGACCGGATGTCAAGAAGCCCGACATCAAGAAGCCGCAAGCCAAGCGCCCGTCTGGCAACGCCTTCGACAAGCGCGACGGCGGCAAGGCGAAGGATTTTTCGAATCGCGGCAGGTCGAGCGTCGGCAATCGCAGCGCCAAGCAGCTGTCTTCCAGAGGCGGCGGCGCGCACAGGGCCGGCGGTGGCGGACATAGAGGCGGCGGCGGACGCCGGCGCTAGGTTTTCGTGCGCAGAGCTTTAGAGGTCGAGTGATGGTTCAGAGATTGCGGCAGGTACGGTTAGGCCGGTGTCTCGCAACGGCCGCGCTGCTCCTCGTGTGCGCGCCCGCCTTCGCCCAGGAGACGTTCGAGACGCCCGAGGCCGCGGTCACGGCCCTGATCGGCGCGGCGAAGGAGGGCGACAAGGCAAAGCTTCTCGACATCCTCGGGCCCGAGGGCGAGGAGGTGATCAGCTCCGGCGATCCCGTCGCCGACACGAACGCGCGCGACAGCTTCGTCACGGCGTACGACGAGAAGCATGTCCTTGAGCCGGAAGGGAAGGACACGACCATTCTCGTTCTCGGCGCGGACGATTGGCCTTTCCCCATTCCGATCGTCGAACGGGACGGCAAATGGGAGTTCGATACCGGGGCGGGTCACGAAGAAATTCTCCTGAGGCGCATCGGGCGGAACGAGCTGTCGGCCATTCAGGCGAGCCTCGCCTATGTCGCCGCGCAGAACGAGTATGCCGCGCTCGACGTGGACGGGCGCCGTCCGCCGGCCTACGCGCAGCGCATCGTGAGCAGCCCCGGCGCCAAGGACGGCCTCTATTGGCCGAGTGCGGAAGGCGATGCGCAGAGCCCGCTCGGTGCGCTGTTCGCCGAGGCCTCGGAGGAAGGCTATGCCCCCGGCGGCGAAACGCCGGCGCCCTATCACGGCTACTATTATCGGATCTTGAAAGGCCAGGGTGCGGGCGCCGAGGGCGGCGCCTTCGACTATGTGGTGGATGGGCGGATGATCGGCGGGTTCGGCCTCCTCGCCTATCCGGCCGAGTATGGCAATTCCGGCATCATGACCTTCATGGTCAACCATGACGGCGTTGTGCTGCAGAAGGATCTCGGGCCCGACACCGAAGAGCTCGCCGCCGAGATCGAGGCCTTCGCGCCGGATGAGACCTGGACCAAGGCCGAGACGCCCTAGCCTCGTCACCGCGCCTTCAAGTGCGCGCTCGGCAAGTAGCGACACATCCCCAAAAAAGTAATCCCCGCGCTCCGAAGCGCCCTTAGACTCAGCGCATCTCTGCCCCGTTGAGGGACGCGGTGCCTAGGACCGTCCTGACATCGTGGGGCAGGGCTGCGGTCCCCGCGGGATAACCGCGCGTCTCTGAGATGCCTCGGTCCGAAAGGAGTGGCGGAAGGGGAGGCGCGGCCGGTGTAACGAACCGCCTGCGGGCCGCGTTGGCCTCCCGCCCCGTCTGGAAGTGTCGGGGTTCATGTCTGCCGGCGCCGCGTCCACGTTCGATGTGGCCGGCGTCCGCGGGACAGGAAATAAGCCGGAGGCCTTCGGCGGAAGCGATGCCGCTTCGCGGGGCGCGCCAAACGGGCCGCCACCTAAGCTGCAGCAGGATCGCGGCCTTCCGCGTGCCCCGCGCAGTCCCTCATCGCTCGCGGGCGTGCGCCCGGCGAGAAATTTTGTGCTGCCCGCTTCTCCCACTCGTCATTGCCGGGCTTGTCGACGAGACAGTGATGGCGAGGAGAAGCCGACCGGCAGGAGAAGGACTCGCATGACGCACACAAGGCACGATGCTCACAAGATCCGGCGCCAATGTCTTCCGCATGCCGGCGGTTTCTGCGAGCATGGCGCACGCTGAGTCACCTGCTCTGCCGCCGGCGGGCCTGATCGCGGGGCCGCGCGCGGAGACGAACCGGACGAAGGGATGCATCGATGCCGATTATCACTCTCTTGCTGCTCGCCGCGCTCGTGGCCACGTTCGGCTTCTGGGGCACGCTCAAGGGCATTCTCGGCGCCATCGGCGTCATCATCTTGCTGTGCCTGCTCGGGGCGCTGACCCTGGCCTTCCTCGCGGCCTGGATCCTCAAGCGCTAGCGCCGCAGACGCCAGGCCGCGCGCTAGTCTCCGGCGCGCGTGCCGGTGATGGCGAAATCCGCTTCCTGGAATTGATATTTCTGGACCACGCTGCCCGTGGCCGCGAGCGCCGCGAGGCAGGCTTCATGCGCCTCTTGGCGCTCGGCCTCGCTCAGGGTCTCGCCCGCATCGACGCGCTCCGCCGTGATAAGGCAGAGCGAGGCCTCGTCCTGAGCGGAGACGGTCGCGGGCAGGATCGCAAGGGTGAGGGTCAGGGCGGCGGCGCGGCCGAGAGTACGCATCAGTCCGGTCCGTATCAGTCCGGCGCGGGCAAAGCTGGCGCGAGGCGGCATGGTCTACTCCGCCGCGAGCCTCACATATTCGCCTTTGCCGACGGGACAGGCGGCCCACAGCTCTTCGAGTGCGGCGATGAGGGCCGCCATCTGCTGATCGGTGTGGACCGGCGAGGGGGT
>CAYWIA010000011.1:0-27299 GCA_964458245.1 uncultured Methyloceanibacter sp.
TTCGACGACACGATCCTGTTCGATATCGACAAGTTCTCCGGCTATGACCGCATCGAGACCGGCACTCGCGCCAATGTCGGCGTGCGGTATACCGCGCAACTCATCTCCGGCGCCTATGCCCGCGCCGTATTCGGGCAGAGCTATCAACTCGCCGGGCAGAACGAGTTCAACACCGATTTCTACCGGACGAGCGGTCTTGCCACCGATACCTCCGACTACGTCTCAGGCATCTACCTGCAGGCGACCCAGAACATCTCCTTCACGGCGCAGCAACGCTTCGATCAGGACACCTTAGATGTCGAGCGTACCGACCTCGGATCATGGGTTCGCTACGGGCCCCTGCAAGCGCGCGTCAACTATGCGGACGTGCCAGGCGAAGTCACGGGCGGAGCGCCGACTCGTATCGTGAGCAACAGTGACCGCGAAGAAATTGTTCTCGGAGGCGCGCTTGCCATCACCAATGAATGGTGGGCGCTCGGCAATTTGCGCTACGACATCGAGCAGGCACAGACCATCACCGACGGTCTTGGCCTTCGCTATCAGGACGACTGCTTCAATATCGACGTCACGTATCAGCGGTCCTTCATCCAGGATCAAGACATCGAGCCGGATCAGCGGTTCCTCGTGAACTTCGCCTTGAAATATCTGGGTAGCTACTCCGTCGCCAGCGAGGCTTTCGGCACGTTCGGCGCGGACGGATCGGACTTCAATGAGTAGCGCGGCCCTCTCTATGGGGCGCGGATTCGCGCTTGTCGCGACCCTCGTTTTCGCTGGCCTACTCGCCGCGCTCCCGGGCCGTGCGCAGGAAGTTTCCATCAAGATCCTGGTCAACGACGATCCGATCTCGGATTACGACATCGCGCAGCGCGAACGCTTCTTGGCCCTCACCACGAAGGAGCAGCCAAGTCCCGAGCTCAAGAAGAAATCGACGGACATGCTCATCGACGAGCACCTCCAAATACAGGAGGGCCGGAAGCTCGGCGTCACGCCGGACGAGGAGGACGTCACCAAGATCATCGAGGACATGGCCAGCAAGAACAATCTCGACGTCGCCGGCCTCACCACAGCTCTCGGCAAAGCGGGCGTCAACGTGAAGACCCTCAAGGACCGCATCCGGGCGCAACTCGTCTGGCAAAGCGTGGTGCGGCAGAAATTCGCCCGCGAGGTCCAGATTGGCGAGGCCGACGTCGATCAGGCTCTGGCCGATTCCTCCGAAAACGAAGAGCAATCGTCTGTGCGCGTTGAGCAGGTGCGGCTGGAACTTCCCAGCGGCGCCGACCAGCGCGTCCTTGCCGCCAAGCTGGCCGCGGCCGAAGCCTTGCGCGCCCGGTTCAGCGGCTGCGGCAACGTCGCCGATATGGCCAAGGGTGTTGAAGGGGCGACGGTCAAGACGCTGCTGGAGCAGCAAGCCACGAACCTCGCCCAGCCCGCCCGGCTCTTGGTTCAGAACGCGAAGGTCGGACAGATGACCCCTCCCACCGTGTCGCACTCGGGGGTCGAGCTCTACGCGGTCTGCGGCAACCGGGCGGTCACCAGCGACGGCTCGGTCCGCGAAACGACCCAGCGGAAACTCATGAACGAAGAGATGATGATCCGCGCCGAGCGCCTCTTGCGCGATCTCCGACAGGACGCCTTCATCGAATACCGCTGACGGCGGTTTTCATGCTAGGCCCTTGATTCATGGGTCCTACCGCCAAACCGCTCGCCCTCACCCTCGGGGATCCCGCCGGAATAGGGCCTGACGTCACCCTCCTCGCGTTTGCCGCGCGGAACCGCGAGGCGATACCGCCCTTCGTCCTGATCGGCGACGAGAGCGTGCTCGCCGAGCGTGCCGAGGCGCTCGGCCTTTCCGTTCCCATCGCCAAGATCGCCGCGCCCGCGGACGCCGCCCAGATCTTCCCCGATGCCCTGCCCGTACTGCCCATAGCGGTCTTAGGCTCCGTCGTGGCCGGACAACCGAGCCTCGAGGCCATGGACGCCGTCAAGCGTTCCATCGAGACCGCCGTGGGCCTCGTGCAAGAGGGCGAAGCGCGTGCAGTGGTCACCAACCCGGTATCGAAGTCGCATCTCTATCGCGCCGGCTTCGCCTTTCCGGGACACACGGAATATCTCGCCGCGCTGGCTTCCGGCGAAGCCACCCCGCTCCGCCCGGTGATGATGCTGGTGGCCGGTCCCTTCAAGGTGGTGCCGACGACCATCCACATCCCCCTGAAGGACGTCGAGCGCACGCTCACGCGCGAGTTGCTCGCCGAGACCATCAAGATCACCGACCGCGATCTGCGCCGCTTCTTCGGCTACGACCGTCCCAGGCTCGCGATCACCGGCCTCAACCCTCACGCCGGCGAACAGGGCAGTCTCGGCCGTGAAGAGGTGGAGATCATCGAGCCGGTCATCGCCGAAGCGCAGGGCCAAGGTCTCGACGTGTCGGGGCCCTACCCCGCCGACACGCTGTTCCACGAGGCCGCGCGCCAGCGTTACGACGCGGCGATCTGCATGTATCACGATCAGGCGCTGGTGCCCTTCAAGACGCTTGCCTTCGAGGAGGGCGTGAACGTGACGCTGGGGCTCCCGTTCATACGGACCTCGCCGGACCACGGCACGGCTTTCGACATCGCCGGCACCGGTAAATCCAATCCGCGCAGTCTCATCGAGGCGCTGCGCCTGGCCTCCGCCATGAGCGAGACCGCCGCCGACGAGGTCTGACCGAGTGACCACACCCGACGGTCTGCCCCCTCTGCGCGATGTGATCCGCGCCGCCGGCCTCACCGCCAAGAAAAGCCTCGGCCAGAACTTCCTGCTCGACCTCAATCTGACCCGCCGCATTGCCAGGGCCGCAGGCCCGCTCGAGGGCGTCACCGTGGTCGAAGTCGGGCCAGGGCCGGGCGGCCTCACGCGCGCATTGCTGCTGGAAGGCGCGGAGAAGGTCATCGCCATCGAGCGCGACGAACGCTGCCTGCCCGCGCTCCAAGAAATTGCCGCGGCCTATCCCGGCCGCCTGGAAATCGTCGCCGGCGATGCACGTGAGATCGACTACGCGGCCCTGCCTCTCGGCGACCGGGCGCGCCTCGTCGCCAACCTGCCCTATAGCGTCGGCACCCCGCTTCTCATCTCCTGGCTCAAGACGTCGCCATGGCCGCCGTGGTTCGACCGTCTCGTGCTCATGTTTCAGAAGGAGGTCGCCGACCGCATCGTCGCCAAGCCGCGCACCAAGGACTATGGCCGCCTTGCCGTGTTGACGCAGTGGCGCACGGAGCCCCGTATTTTGTTCTCGCTGCCGCGCGATGCCTTCACGCCGAAGCCCAAGGTCGCCTCCGCGGTGGTCGCGTTCGCTCCCCGCGACCGGCCGGAGCCCCCGTGCAACGTGAGCACGCTCGAACGGGTGACGGCCGCCGCGTTCGGCCAGCGGCGCAAGATGCTGCGCGCGAGTCTGCGTCAAATCACGCCGGATGCGGAGGGGCTTCTGGAAGCGCTCGGCCTCGATCCCCAGGCCCGCGCGGAAGAATTGCAGATCGGCGATTTCTGCCGCATCGCCAACGCGCTGGAAGCTCAAAGAGCGAGTTAGCTTAGAGCTGCTTCAACAGGCCCTGCACGAACCCGTCCAGTCCGGTGAGACGCTGGCGCTTCAAACGCTCCGCGGCAAGGATGGCATGCACCGCCTCGACGGACCGGTCGACATCGAAGTTCACGAGGACGTAGTCGTAGTCTTTCCAGTGCTGGATCTCGTTGCTTGCCCCCGCCATACGGCGCGCAACCACGTCGTCCGAATCCTGTGCGCGGGTCTTCAAACGCTCCTCGAGGGCGCCCGCGGTCGGCGGCAAGATGAACACGGAAACGACATCGCCTTTTGCTTGCTCGCGAAGCGAGTCGGCGCCCTGCCAGTCCACATCGAACAGGACGTCGCGTCCGTCGCCCAAGGCGTGCTCGACCGGTGCGCGCGTGGTGCCATAGAAATTGTCGAACACGAGGGCCCACTCCAAGAACGCCTTCTCGTCACGCATTCGCGTGAAGGTCTGCTTGTCCACGAAGTGGTAGTCCCTTCCGTCCACCTCGCCGCGGCGCTTTTCGCGCGTGGTGTGGGAGATCGAAGGCGCGATGCCGCCATCTTCGTCGAGCACGCGCCGGGCGATGGTCGTCTTGCCGGCGCCCGATGGCGACGACAGCACCAACATGAGACCCCGGCGGCCGATCTGATCCATAAGCGGCCTCACTCGATATTCGCGACCTGCTCGCGAAGCTGATCGATGACCGACTTGAGCTCGAGTCCGATCCGGCTGAGCTCGATGTCGGACGCTTTCGAGCAGGTCGTGTTGGCTTCCCGGTTGAACTCCTGGGCCAGGAATTCGAGCTTGCGTCCCGCAGGCTGACCGCTCGCGATCAGTTCCTTCGCCGCGCCGACATGCGCGCGCAACCGGTCCAGCTCTTCCTGGATGTCCGCCTTGGCGGCAAGCAACAGCGCCTCCTGATGCAGACGCTCCGGGTCGAGCGCAGCTCCGGCCTCGCCGAGGCGCGCGATCTGCTCGCGAAGCCGCCCCGCCAACAATTCGGGCTGCCGCGCCACGGCGTCGGCGGCCTTCGCGACCAACTCGCCGATGGACTGAAGCTGCTTCTCGATCACGTCCTGGAGCCGCTCGCCTTCGGCCATGCGCGCCGCCACCAGCTGGTCCAGCGCGGCGGACAATCCAGCCAGCAGGGCGTGCGTCAGCGCCGCCTGGGCCTCTTCGCTCTCCTCGGGCTCGGCGGTTTCCACCACGCCCCGCATCCCAAGCAGCGTGTCGAGCCGCGCGGGCTTCAAGCCGGCAATGTCCTTGGCGCGCTTGGCCACGGCGAGCGCCTGGGCGAGCGCCGTCTCGTTGAGCCGGATCTCCATCTGGCCGCTCTCGCGCTTGACCCCGAGGGTGACAGTGCAATTGCCGCGCGCAAGCCTCTCCTGACATTGCGCCCGCACAGGGGTCTCCAGCCGCTCGAGCCCCGAAGGCAGCCGCAAGCGCAGGTCGAGCGAGCGGCCGTTGACGCTCCGGATCTCCCAGAACCAGCTCGTATCCCCATGCACACCATCGGTGCGGGCGAAGCCGGTCATGCTTTGCAGGGTCATTCGCTTTGCCTCAGGCCAGTGGAAGCATACCCGCGGGCTTTATAGCCGAGTCGCAAGGAAAATCAGGCACGAAGCCCGATAAAGCCAAAAACGGGGTGAACGGGAAAGAGGCGTCTAGCGGACCGGATTGCGGACTGGCAAGGGGATCGGTCCGCCCGCTTCGGCCAGGCCGACCTCCCCCTCGGGCAGCAGCGCCCCGAGCTCCTCGGCCGCCGCAGCGGCGGCCGCCTCCGCCGCCTGGCGGGCCCTGATCTCGCGCTCGATCTTCCGCCATTTGGCCACGTTGCGATTATGCTCGGCGAGGGTCTCGGAAAAGATGTGACCGCCGTCGCCGCTCGCCACGAAATAAACGTCGTTGGTCTTTGCCGGCTTCAGAACGGCTTCGATCGCCGCGCGGCCGGGATTGCCGATCGGCGTGGGTGGCAAGCCGTCGATCTTGTAAGTGTTGTAGGGATTTTGAGCCTCGAGCTCTTCCTGCGTGATCGGGTGATCGCGCATGCCCGAGCCGCCGAAGATGCCATAGATGATCGTGGGATCGGATTGTAGGCGCATGCCCTTGCGGAGCCGGTTGTGGAACACGCTGGCAATGCGCGGGCGCTCCTCGGCCACACCGGTCTCTTTCTCCACGATGGAAGCGAGGATCACCGCCTCCTCCGGCGTCTTGACCATGATGTCGGGATCGCGCTCCTCCCAGACCTTGGCCAGGAATTTGTCGTGAGCCACCTGCATACGCTGGACGATGTCTTGCCGTGTATCCTTGGAGCCGAAGCTGTAGGTGTCCGGCAGCAGCGATCCTTCCGCCGGGACTTCGGGCACCGGACCGTCGAGCTCCGGATTGGCGGCCAGACGCTCCACGATCTGCTGGCTCGTCCAACCTTCGGGGAAGGTCACTCTGTATTGGATCGATTTGCCCTCGACCAAGGTGTCGAGGACTTCGCGCATGCTCGCGTGCTTGTCGAACTGGTACTCGCCGGCCTTGAGCGTCCCCTGCCCCTTCAGGTGCATGAAGTAGAAGATGCTGGTCATGAAGATGCGCCGGTCCGCAATGACGCCTTCGGCCGCGAGCCGGTCCGCAATTCCCGTGGTGCTCTCGCCTTTCGGCACGACAAGAACCGTCGACACCTCAAGGGGCCCCGGCCGGTCGAACTCCACGCGGAGGAAATAGAACACGGCTATGGCCGCGCAAAGCAGAATGAAAACGAAATTGAAGAGCCCGTCGAACATCCGCAGGAACGGATGCGAATCGTCTTCCGGCTCCTCCTGCGCGGGAGGCTCGGGCGGGCGCTGCGGCTCGAGAGCCTCGGCGGGGCTGCGCGGCAGGACATGACCCACGGGCCGTCCGGCCACATGGGCTGCCGGCCGATGCGGCGCGGGCCCTGGAGCCGGCCTCGGGCCCCGTGGCGGATTACCCGGCGGCGAATTACCCGGTGGGGGAGGCGGAGGTGGCGGAGTATCTCTCGTCGAAGTCATGTTCGATCAGCGCGCGCGCCCCCGCGTAAGTGAATCCACTTTGCGTCGAAATATGGCGAAAGGGAGGTTCGCCTGACAAGCAAAAGGATATCCGATCAGGCGGCGTATCGGCGCATGATCAGCGAGGCATTGGTGCCGCCGAAGCCGAACGAGTTGGAAAGCACCGTATCGATGGTGCGCTGCCGCGCCTGGTGCGGCACCAGGTCGATCGCCGTCGCCACCGAGGGATTGTCGAGATTGAGGGTCGGCGGCGCAATGTTGTCGCGCAGCGCGAGCACCGAGAAGATGGCCTCGATGGCGCCCGCGGCACCTAGCAGGTGCCCGGTGGCGGACTTCGTCGACGACATCGAGACCTTGCCTGCGGCATTGCCGAACAAGCGCTCCACGGCGGAGAGTTCGATCTCGTCGCCCATCGGCGTCGAGGTGCCGTGCGCGTTGATGTAGTCGATATCGGCCGGATCGATCCCGGCGCGCTTCACCGCGGCCGACATGCAGCGGAAGGCGCCATCGCCGTCCTCGGCCGGCGCGGTGATGTGGAAAGCGTCGCCCGAAAGGCCGTAGCCGACGATCTCGGCGTAGATGTTCGCGCCCCTCGCCTTGGCGTGCTCCAGTTCTTCGATCACCACCATGCCGGCGCCCTCGCCCATGACGAACCCGTCGCGGTCGCGGTCATAGGGACGCGAGGCCTTCTGCGGCTGATCGTTGAAATTGGTCGACAGGGCGCGACAGGCGGCGAAGCCCGCAAGCGCCAGACGGCAGATCGGCGACTCCGAACCGCCCGCGAGCATCACATCCGCATCGCCAAACGCCACGAGGCGCGAGGCATCGCCGATGGCGTGCGCCCCCGTGGAGCAGGCGGTGACCACCGCATGGTTCGGGCCCTTGAGGCCATGCTCGATGGAAACGTAGCCGGACGCCAGGTTGATGAGGCGACCCGGAATGAAGAAGGGGCTGATCCGGCGCGGCCCCTTCTCGGCGAACAGCAAGGACGCCTTCTCGATACCCTGGAGCCCGCCGATGCCGGAGCCGATCAGCACGCCGGTGCGGATCTGATCCTCGTAGGCGGTAGGCTTCCAGCCCGCGTCGGTCAGGGCCTGGGTCGCGGCGCCCATGGCGTAGATAATAAAGTCGTCGACCTTGCGCTGTTCCTTCGGCTCCATCCAATCATTGGGATTGAACGTGCCCGCGCTGCCGTCGCCGCGCGGAACCTGACAGGCGACCTGACAGGATAGATCGGAGACTTCGAACTCTTCGATCCGCTTTGCGGCGTTCTCCCCAGCGGTCAGACGCTTCCAGGCGTGCTCGTGGCCGGAGCCAAGAGGGGAAACCAGACCCAGACCTGTGATGACGACACGTCGCATCGCGCCTTCGCGTGACCCTTGAAGAAAGATCGGTTGTCTAGCCGTTAGGGGCTAAGTCATTGCACCGTGCGGACGCCTTGAGGCGTCCGCGCAGTTATCGGTCAAGCCGCCGTGTTCTTGTCCAAGAACTTGATGGCGTCGCCGACGGTGAGAATGGTTTCGGCGGCATCGTCCGGAATCTCGCATCCGAACTCCTCCTCGAACGCCATCACCAGCTCGACAGTGTCGAGGCTGTCAGCCCCAAGGTCGTCGATGAAGCTTGCATTTTCGGTGACCTTGTCGGCCTCAACACCGAGATGCTCCACCACGATCTTCTTCACGCGCTCCGAGATATCGCTCATGTCCTCCTCACCGTCCCTTAGCTGTCAGTTCCACAGGCCTCATGTACCCCCGAGCTTGCGGCTCATGGCCTAACACACCCCCGAGCGGTAAGTTAGGAGGGTTGATCGCGGCGGGATTGTCCTTTGTCAAGCCCCCACAAAACGGCCGTTTGGGTAGCATACTATATGTGACTTTGCCAGAAGCCCTTACCTGGTAAATCGGCTTGCCAAAAACTCTCAAGGCGCCCTACCAACCCTTTGTCCTACAAGCACTTAGACCATTATCATGCCGCCGTTCACGTGCATCGTCTCGCCCGTGACATAGGACGCTTCGTCGCTTGAGAAAAAAACCACCGCGGCGGCGATGTCTTCGGGCTTGCCGAAGCTTTGCGCCGGGATGGCGGCGGCAATAGCCTCGGTTTGCTTCTCCGTCAAGGCATCGGTCATGGGCGTCGAGATAAAGCCGGGCGAGATGCAGTTCGCCGTGATGCCCCTTGAGGCTACCTCGCGCGCGAGCGACTTGGTCATGCCCACGAGACCCGCCTTGGACGCGGCGTAGTTGCCCTGCCCCGGATTGCCGAACACGCCGGAGATCGAAGAGATATTGACGATGCGCCCGGCGCGGCGGCGCATCATGCCGCGCAGGATGCCGCGCGTCAGCGTGAAGACCGAGGTGAGATTGACGGCGATCACGTCGTCCCACTCCTCGTCCTTCATGCGCATGAAAAGATTGTCGTGCGTGATGCCCGCATTGTTGACGAGAATGTCCACCTGTCCGAGCGTCTTCTCCGCGGTGTCCGCCAGCTGCGCGACGGCGGGCCTGTCCCTGAGATCGCACGGCAGCACGAAGACCCGCTCGCCGAGTTCCGACGACAGAGACTCCAGCTTCTCCGCATTCGTGCCGGAGATCGCCACCGTCGCCCCTTGGCCGTGCAGAGCCCTGGCGATGGCGCCGCCAATACCGCCGGTGGCGCCGGTGACGAGGGCGTTCTTTCCCTTGAGGTCGAACATTCTAACTCTCCTTGTTCGAGCGTGCTGCTAGCCGGCCAGCGCGGCGGCAGCGGCTTCCAACTCGTCGGGCGTGCCTACGCTCTTGGCCTCGATGCCGGCGAGGCGCCGGGCGATGCCGATGAGCACACGGCCGGCGCCCACCTCGTAGACCGTGTCCACGCCGTTACCGGCAAGATAAAGCATGGTCTCGCGCCAACGCACCATGCCGGTAACCTGCTCCACGAGACGGGCTCTGATCGCTTCGGGATCCGAGATCGGCTCGGCCAGCACGTTTGCGACCAGCGGCACCGCCGGCGCCTTGATCTCGACGCCCGCCAGCGCCTCGGCCATCACGTCCGCCGCCGGCTGCATCAAGGCGCAATGAAAGGGTGCGCTCACCGGCAACAGCACGGCGCGGCGCGCACCGTAGTCCGGCGCGAGCTTCACCGCGCGTTCGATCGCCGTGCGCTTGCCCGAAATCACCACCTGGCCCGGCGCATTGTCATTCGCCGCCTCGCAGACCTCGCCGTCGCTCGCGGCCTTGGCGAGGTCCTTGGCTTGCGCAAGATCGGCGCCGAGCAGCGCCGCCATGGCGCCCTCGCCGACGGGCACCGCCTCCTGCATGGCCCGGCCTCTGGTTTTGAGGAGCCGCGCCGTGTCTGCAAGGGTGAGGGCGCCAGCCGCGGCCAGCGCCGAATATTCGCCGAGCGAATGGCCGGCCACATACGAGGCCTTGCTCTCGAGCGCCAAGCCCTTGGTTTCGGCGAGCACCCGCAGGGCCGCCAAGGACACCGCCATCAAAGCGGGCTGGGCGTTCTCGGTGAGCGTCAGATCGGCCTCCGGCCCCTCCCACATCAGCTGTGAGAGCTTCTGCCCAAGAGCCTCGTCAACCTCGGAAAAGACGGCTTGCGCCGCCGGATAAGCCTTGGCCAGTTCGGCGCCCATGCCGACGGCTTGACTTCCTTGGCCGGGAAAGATGAAAGCAATGCTCATATGAAAAGAAACGTTTGGCGTTGAACGGAAGGCGCCAGAGACACTGTTTCAATCTGGCCTGTCAAGCCGAGGAGGCGCGCGGCCCCTCGGCATGACGCTCAAGGCCAGGGCGAACCAAAAACAAAGCCACGAACTGCAACTGTAAGTGCTAGAAACACGTTTGGATAACGAGTCCACACAGCCGCCAAGCGGAGTTCCCCCGATGAAAAGTCCCCTCGTCTACGGCGTCCTGATCGGCTGCCTCACGGCATTCGCCGGTATGGCCTCTGCGGTCGAAACGCAGACTTGGCCCTGGAACGACAAGGCGCCGGTCGACCCTGCGCTGGCACTTCTGACCAGGATCGATACGCTCAAAGTCGCCATCACCGAGCTGAAGACCCCCACTTTGGGGATTTCGGTCGAAGCCCAGGCCCCAACCACCGGATTTTCCGAGGTCAAATTGACCCCGAGGATCGGCAGCCAGACCGATGGGGTGTTTGCCTTCGACGTCCGAGGCCGGCGTCCCCAAGAGCCCGCGACCCAGGCCTTGACGCCCGTGAGCATCGATGTGGAGTATCCGGATGCGCCGCTCGGCTCTGTCGCCGTCGTCGAGGTTTATGCCAAGGAGACTTGCAAGGCCTTCTCGATCAAGGACAAAACCGAAGTCGCCTGCACCATGAATCCGGGCTCCCAGCAAGCGCCTTAAGCCCTGCTTCCGCTTGCAAACCTCGCGCGACCCACTATAAAGCGCGCTACCGTAACCGCTCCGGTCGGAGGCTGAACGGAGGACCGCTTCGATCAAGCGGCAGGCTTCAAGGGCCGCCCTCCCGTGTCTCCGCTCTCAAGGGCTTTCGCTCTCAAGAGCATTCTTGGGCCTTTCCTTCAAAAGCGCCCATGTGAGGCTTCGCGCCGGAGCAAAAGAAGAAGGAAAGGCGTTTCATGCCTCTCTATGAGCATGTGTTCCTGGCTCGCCAGGACATCTCGGCCCAGCAGGCCGAAGGCTTGCAGCAGACCTTCCGCTCTCTGATTGAAGAGAACGGCGGCAAGGTCGGCAAGACCGAGTATTGGGGACTGAAGTCCCTCACCTATCGCATCAAGAAGAACCGGAAAGCGCACTACACCCTGATGAACATCGAAGCGCCGCATGAAGCGGTCGCCGAGATGGAGCGTCAGATGGGGCTTTCGACGGACGTCATCCGCTTTCTCACCATCAGAGTCGACGAGCACGAAGACGGACCCTCCGCGATGATGCGCCGGTCCGACCGCGACGATCGCGAAGGCCGTGGTGATCGCGGTGATCGTGGAGACCGCGGCGACCGTGGAGACCGCGGCGACCGCGGAGACCGTGGCGAGCGCCGGGGTCCACGCCGCGACCGTGAGCATGCACCGCGCGAGCGCGCCGACACCGCCGACAACGCCAGTGGCGGAGAGGAATCCGAATGAGCACGACCACGATTCAAGCGCGCCGCCCCTTCTACCGCCGGCGCAAGACTTGCCCGTTCTCCGGCGATAAGGCGCCGAAGATCGACTATAAAGATGTGAAGCTGCTTCAGCGCTACGTGTCCGAGCGCGGCAAGATGGTGCCAAGCCGGATCACGGCGGTGTCCGCCAAGAAGCAGCGCGAGCTCGCCCGCGCCATCAAGCGCGCGCGGTTCCTCGGTCTCTTGCCTTACCTTATCCAGTAGGCACGCGACCCGGGCCCATAGGCCCGTAACAGACCTGATTGAAGTTGGGGCGGGCCTTCGGGCCCTCCTCTAACCGCTCCTCGAGGAGCCGGGACAGCGAAACCGATGTCGACACATCTTCTCATAGGCGCAGGCGCGGGCCTGGTTTCAGCGGCGCTGTTCGCATCGGCGGCCGTCTCGGCCGCGCTCGCAAGCTTCCTTCTCTATCTGTGTCCTCTGCCGTTGTGTCTTGCCGGTCTCGGCTGGGGGCGCTCCTCCATTCTGATCGGCGGCCTGGCCGCAACCGTGGTCATGGCTCTGACCTTGGGTCCCGCCGCTTCGCTCGTCTATGCCCTGACCATCGCCGCGCCGGCTGCCTTCCTCGTCCATCTCCTCCTGCAGGCGCGGCCTGCCGCCGGACCGGAGGGTGGAAAGAGCGGAGGGCTCGAATGGTACCCCGCCGGCCGGCTCGTGGGCGCGGCGGCGCTCATGGCAGGCGCACTCGCCGGGGTCATGGTGCTGCTCCTCGGCCCCGACGCGGAGAGCTATCGCGCCTCCATCGCCGAAATGCTCCCCCACATTCTGAAGGCGCTGGACCCGGACGATTCCGTGTTCAAGCCCGACATGGTGGAAAATCTCGAGACGGTGCTGGCCAAGGCCTTGCCTGCGGCTTTCGCCGCGCTCTGGCTGACCGTCATGCTTTTCAATCTTTGGCTCGCCGGCTACATCGTGGTCGCCTCGGGCCGGTCCTTGCGGCCTTGGCCCGACCTGCACGGTCTCGAAGTGCCCAACGTATTCGTTGCCGTGTTCGCCGGCGCGCTCGTCGCCTCGTTCGTTCCGGGCATCATTGGCCTGATCGCCACCGGCTTCGCCGGCGCGATGCTGTTCGCCTACGTGCTTCAAGGCTTGGCCGTGATCCACGTCTATAGCCGGGGCGTCCCCTTCCGCCCGCTTCTGCTGGCGGTGGTCTATCTCGGAATTCTGCTTCTGGGCTGGCTGGCCATCATCGTCGCCATCCTCGGCCTGGCTGAACCCTTGCTCGGCCTGCGCGCGCGCAGCGCCCGGCCCGGCAGCTCATCCAACAACAACGACAACGACTGACAAGATAGGAGTACGATAGCCATGCAAGTCATTCTGCTCGAGCGCCTGGGGCGCCTCGGACAAATCGGCGACGTCGTCACCGTCAAGGACGGCTTCGCCCGCAATTTTCTTCTGCCCCATGGCAAGGCGCTTCGCGCCACCGAGGCCAATCGCAAGCATTTCGAAAGCGAACGTGCGCAACTCGAGGCACGCGACCTGGAGCGCAAGGGCGAGGCCGAAACGGTCGCCAAGAGGCTCAACGGCCAGAGCTTCATCGTCATTCGCCAGGCGGGCGACAACGGCCAGCTTTACGGCTCCGTCTCCACGCGCGATATCGCCACGGCGGTGACCGACGGCGGCTTCTCCATCGATCGCCGCCAAGTGCTGCTCGATAGGCCGATCAAGATGCTCGGCCTGCACGAGGTGCGCGTGGCGCTCCACGGCGAGGTGGTGCCGCACGTGCAAATCAACGTCGCCCGCACTGAAGACGAAGCGGCCCGCCAGGCGCGCGGCGAGGACGTGACCCAGGAGGTGACCGAGGAGGAAGAGGCCGCCGAAGAAGCCCGCCTGGCAGCCGAAGGCCTGTTTGAGGAAGGCGCCGCGCCTGAGGAAGAAGAGCTTGCGGACAGTATGGCAACGGCTGAAGAGACGGCAGAGGACGCTGAAGACGCGGAGAAGTCTTCGTAAGCGCGACATTTGGCGACAGAAATCTTTAATGAACAACGGAGGCAGGTTGTTGTCTCGCCTGCCTCCTGTTCCTAGAATACGTCAGGCTCAACTTCGGCGAATCGAGGACGCCCGAAGCTATGATCCGGCGTGCGACCTAGATGTTTCGCCCGCTCAGCTACGTTCTGGAGCGGACCGTAACGACCGGTCATCTGAAGATGATCGCTGCCGACGGGCGTGTTTGCGAGTTTGGCGATCGCACCGGCTCCCCGGTCATCGCCCGGATCAGCGACAAACGCACCGAGCGGCAACTCGCTCTGAACGCGCCCCTTGCCATCGGCGAAGCCTATATGGAGGGGCGGCTCGTCTTCGAGCAAGGCACGCTCTACGACTTTCTCGAACTCTTGCTGACCAATGTCCCCCCGCAGCACTGGCCGCGCTGGCTTCGGCTCGTCGATACCCTCGCCTACGTCACCAGGCGCTTGCAGCACTATAATCCCGTCGGCCGCGCACGCCGGAACGTCGCCCATCACTACGATATCGACGGCTCGCTCTACGATCTTTTCCTCGATCAGGACCGTCAATATTCCTGCGCCTATTTCGAGGATGAGGGCATGACCCTGGAGGAGGCCCAGGAGGCCAAGAAGCGCCATCTCGCGGCCAAGCTCAATCTCTCCGACGGGATGCGGGTGCTCGATATCGGCTCCGGCTGGGGCGGCCTGGCGCTTTATCTCGCCAAGACCTCCCACGTGGATGTGACCGGCATCACCCTGAGCGAGGAGCAACTCAAGATCGCCCGCCATCGCGCCGCCGCCGAAGGGCTGTCGAAAGCCGTTGATTTCGAGCTTTGCGATTATCGGAACCTGGGCGGCAAGTTCGACCGTATCGTCTCGGTCGGCATGTTCGAGCATGTGGGGGCCGCGCACTACCGCAGCTTCTTCCAGCAGGTGAACCGGCTGCTCGCCGATGACGGGGTGGCCGTGATCCATTCGATCGGCCGGTTCGACGGCCCCGCGGCCACCAATCCCTTCATCGCGAAATACATCTTCCCCGGCGGCTACCTCCCGGCCCTGAGCGAGGTGCTGCCGGCGGTCGAGCGCGCAGGGCTACTTGCCACGGACCTCGAAATCTTGCGGCTCCACTACGCCATGACCTTGCGCCACTGGCGCCAGCGCTTCCGCGCCTCCTGGCACACGGCGGCGAAAAAATTCGGAGAACCCTTCTGCCGCATGTGGGAGATGTATCTCGCGGGCTCCGAAACCGCGTTCCGCTATCAGAACCTCATGGTTTTCCAGATGCAGCTGACCAAGGATCAGGCCGTGCTGCCGCTCACCCGCGACTATATGTTCGACGCCGAACGAGAGCTGCGGGCCCGCGACCGCCATCCGGGTACGGCGCGCAAGCGCCGATCGAGCCGGTAGGCTCCCGACTGTGCAGGCTTGTTGCGCCGCGGCTGTGCACAGCGGTAATGAAACTGTCACGCACAGCCTTCGCCTCTTTTCCGAGGCTCCGAATCACCTAGTCTCCAGGCGATGAGCAACACCGTCAGCCTCCCCCGTTCGGCACCCGAAACGCCGGTTTTCCGCGAAGCCCCGCACAATCTCGAGGCGGAGCAGGCCCTGCTTGGCGCCATCCTCGTCAACAACGAGGCACTCGACCGTGTCTCGAACTTCTTGAAGCCTGGTCACTTCTTCGACCCGCTGCACGGACGCATTTTCGAGACCGCGGCGAAGCTCATCATGGGCGGCAAGCGCGCCACACCCATTACGCTGAAAACCTACTTCCAGGCCGACGAGCCCGTGGCCGACCTGACCGTGCCGCAATATCTCGGACGGCTCGCGGCCAACGCCACCACCATCATCAACGCCGAGGATTACGGCCGCACGGTCTACGACCTCGCGGTGCGCCGCCAACTCATCGAGATCGGCGAGGAGATGGTCACCACGGCCTACGATTCGCCGATCGACGCGCCGCCCGCCGCCCAGATCGAAGAGGCCGAGCAGCAGCTCTACGAACTGGCGGAGACCGGGAAATACGGCGCGGGCTTCGAACCATTCTCCGCGGCCCTCACCGACGCGATCGACATGGCGGCCAACGCCTACCGTCGTGACGGGGGCTTGTCCGGCATCGCCACCAGCTTCGTGGATCTCGATCAGCGCATGGGCGGCTTGCAGGCCTCCGACCTCATCATCATTGCCGGCCGCCCCTCGATGGGTAAAACGGCGCTCGCTACCAATATCGCTTATCACGTGGCCAAGGCCTACGCCGCAAGCCAGGACAGCGACACGCCGCCGGACGGTGCGGTGGTCGGCTTCTTCTCGCTCGAAATGTCGGCCGAGCAGCTCGCCACCCGCATCATCTCGGAGCAGTCGCAGATTCCGTCCGAACGCATCCGCCGCGGCCGCATCGACTCCGACGAGTTCGACCGCATCGTCGAAGTCTCCCAAGAACTCCAGAACCTGCCGCTGTTCATCGACCAAACCGGCGGCATCACCGTGGCCCAGCTTGCCGCGCGTGCCCGCAGACTGAAGCGCCAGCGGGGGCTCGGCTTCATCGTGGTCGACTATCTCCAACTGCTGTCCGGCTCCTCGAGGCGCGCCCAGGAAGGCCGCGTGCAGGAAGTCTCGGAGATCACCACCGGACTGAAGGCCCTTGCCAAGGAGCTTCACGTGCCCGTGCTGGCCCTCTCCCAGCTCTCCCGTCAGGTGGAACAACGGGAAGACAAGCGGCCGCAGCTGGCGGATTTGCGCGAATCCGGTTCCATTGAGCAGGATGCCGATGTGGTAATGTTCGTGTTCCGCGAGGAATATTACCTTGAGCGCAACCAGCCCCGCGAGAACACCGAAGAGCACCGGCAGTGGCAACAGGACATGGAAGCGGTGACCGGCAAGGCCGACGTGATCATCGGCAAGCAGCGCCACGGTCCGACCGGGACGGTGACGCTTCAGTTCACCCCGGAGTTCACCCGGTTCTCCAATCTGGCCGCGTCGGAGCGCCTGCCGGAGCGCATGGAGTGAAGCCCGCGCCCAAGCGCGGCAGCATCCCCGACGAAGCAGAGGTGAAAGCGGAAGCCACCGCCATTCTCACCATCGACCTCGACGCGCTTGCCGCTAACTATCGCCAGCTGCGCGACTTGGCGGCGCCAGCCGAATGCGCCGCGGTGGTCAAGGCCGACGCCTACGGTCTTGGCATGGCGGAGGCCGCGCCCGCGCTGTGGCGCGCCGGCTGCCGCACGTTTTTCGTAGCGACACTCAGCGAGGCGCAAGCGTTGCGCGCGCTGCTGCCGGAAGCGACCCTGTATGTCTTCAGCGGGCTCCTGCCCGGTACGGCGGAGACCTACCGCGCCGCCCGCCTTCGCCCGGTGCTGAACAGCGCCGAGGAGATCGAAGAGTGGGCGGACTATTGCGCGCGCGCTGGCGAGGCGCTGCCGTGCGCGGTCCATATCGACAGCGGCATGAACCGGCTGGGACTGTCTGCCGCCGAGGTCGAGACCGTGGCCCCCGACCCCGGACATTGGACAGCCTTGTCGCTGGCCCTGGTGATGAGCCACCTGGCCTGCGCCGACGACCCGTCCCATCGCAAGAACGACGTCCAGCGCCGCCTGTTCGAAACGCTCCGCGCGAAGCTGCCCAAGGCGCCCGCTAGCCTCGCCAACTCCGCCGGCATTCTGCTGGGCTCAGACTACGCCTACGACCTCGTTCGGCCCGGCATCGCGCTCTACGGTGGGCACCCGCAGCGGCGCGGGCCAAACCCGTTTCGCCCGGTGGTTCATCTCAAAGGCCGCATCTTGCAGATTCGCCAAGCCGAGCCCGGCGAAACGATCGGCTACGGCGCCACGCGCACGCTTCAGCGCCCTTCGCGGGTCGCCGTGGTCTCCGTGGGCTATGCCGACGGCCTGTTCCGGGCGCTCTCCACCAAAGACGGCGAGGAGGGTCTCGTGGCGCGCCTCGGACCGCATCCCGTGCCGATCCTGGGGCGTGTCTCCATGGATCTCATCACCGTGGACGTGACAGACGCACCCGAGACCGAGGCGAGGCGCGGCGCGTGGATCGAGCTGCTCGGATCCAATGTGAGTGCGCACGAATTCGCGATGCATGCCGGCACGATCGATTACGAGGTCCTGACCAGCCTCGGCCAGCGCGCCACACGGCGCTATGTGGGCGGATAGCGCGAACGCGATGGCCAAAACATCCAAAGCCTTCATCTGCCAATCCTGCGGCGCGGTCGCGCCCCGCTGGTCCGGGAAGTGCGCGGCGTGCGGGGAATGGAACTCCCTGATCGAGGAAGCGGGCACGCCGACAAGCTCCCCTGCCCTCGTGGCCATCAAGGGCGGCAAAGGGCGTCTCGCCAAGTTCGAGACGCTCAGCGCCCAGAACGAAGACGCCCCGCGCATGAAGACCGGCATCGCCGAGCTCGACCGCGTGCTGGGGGGCGGCTTGGTCCCGGGCGCCGCGGTTCTGGTCGGCGGCGATCCCGGCATCGGCAAATCGACGCTCCTGCTGCAAGGGGCGGCGGAACTCGCCCAGGACGGCGCGCGCGTCGTCTATCTCTCCGGCGAGGAAGCCCCGGCGCAGGTGCGCATGCGCGCGGCACGCTTGGGGATCGCCGAGGCCCCGGTGGCACTCGGCACCGAGACCAATATCGCCAACATCATCGCCACGCTCGGCAGCGGACCCGCCCCGGCCCTGGTCGTCATCGATTCCGTTCAGACCCTTTGGTCGGAAGGGATCGAATCGGCCCCCGGCACGATCTCCCAGCTGCGCGGCTGCGCCGCCGCCCTGATCAGCTACGCCAAAGCGAGCGGCGCGACCCTCGTCCTGGTCGGCCATGTCACCAAGGACGGACAGATCGCGGGACCCAAGGTCATCGAGCACATGGTCGATACGGTGCTCTATTTCGAGAGCCTGAGCGGCCACCAATTCCGCATCCTGCGCGCGGTCAAGAACCGCTTCGGACCCACCGACGAGATCGGCGTTTTCGAGATGCGCCTGGAGGGCCTCAAAGAGGTGGAGAACCCCTCCGCCCTCTTCCTCAACGACGCCGACCGGGGCTCCCCCGGCACCGCCGTTCTCGCCGGCATGGAAGGCACGCGGCCGATTCTCGTGGAAATGCAGGGACTGGTCGCCCCAAGCACGCTCGGCACACCGCGCCGCGCCGTGGTCGGCTGGGATCCAAACCGCCTCTCCATGCTGCTCGCCGTCCTGGAGGCCCGCTGCGGCGTGCGCCTGGGCAGCCACGACGTGTATCTGAATGTGGCCGGTGGCTTGCGCCTAACGGAGCCGGCCGCCGATCTCGCCGCCGCCGCGGCGCTGCTGTCCTCGTTCACCGGCCATGCGGTGCCTGACGACACCGTCTATTTCGGCGAAGTGAGCCTTACGGGCGCGGTGCGGGCCGTGGGCCATACGGACCAGAGGTTGAAGGAAGCCGCCAAATTGGGCTTTAGCCGCGCCGTCGTCCCGGCCGCATCCCTCGCCGGAGACCGCGCGGTGGAGGGCATTACGCTCGGCCCCGTCTCCCAGCTTGAGGAGCTCGTGGCCTGGTTCGCGCTGCCGGCCGGCTAGGCCGACTAGGGCGTGGCTGCGACAATGCGCCGAGTGTTACCCGTCGGTCATTGCCCGGCGGGGCCATTTATGCTTCATCGCGGGGAATCGTGATAACGTGCGGCCATCTGCCCGAGGGAGCCTTGTGACACATGCCAATCTCCTGGCTCGATATCATTTTGATCGTCATCATGCTCATCTCGGGCTTCCTGGCGATGGTCCGCGGCTTCACCCGCGAAGTCTTGTCGATCTTCTCCTGGGCCATGGCCGCGGTTGCGGCGCTCTATTTCACGCCCCGCTACTACGAAGTCCTGCTGCCCTATATCGATAATCCGAGCATCGCTCAGATCGCCTTCGCCGCCGGCGTTTTCATTATCACCCTCATCATCGTGAGCCTGATCACCTTCCGCATCTCCGACAAGGTGCTGGATAGCCGCGTCGGCGCGCTCGACCGGACCCTCGGCTTCGTCTTCGGCCTGGCGCGCGGTTTCTTGCTGGTCGCCATCGTCTTTATTCTCTTCACCGCGCTTGCCCGAGACCAGCCGGAATGGGTGCGCAATGCGCGGTCCTATCCCATTCTTCAGCGCACGCAGGTGGCGATCGAGTCCCTGCTGCCGATGCATCCCGAGCAGTATCTCCCCGGCCAAGACGACGAGCAGCCGGCACCGGGGCCGGAAGGCGCACCGGCGGACCCCGATCAGCCGTCGTAAGGGCGCGCGTAAGGTAAAGAGTTGCGTGGCATTGAAGCCCCTGTTAGGGCGCCTATTTATAAGGAGAGGCCCCATGCCCGTGACCAAACAGGCTGACCAAGACCCCGATATGAGCTGGCTCGAGGAAGACCGGCTGCACGAGGAGTGCGGCGTCTTCGGGATTTTCGATCATCCCGACGCCGCGGCTCTGACCGCGCTCGGCTTGCACGCGCTCCAGCACCGCGGCCAGGAAGCCGCCGGCATCGTCAGCTTCGACGGCGAGCACTTCCACACCGAGCGCCGGCTGGGCCTTGTGGGCGACCACTTCACCTCCCGCCCGGTGATCGAGCGCCTGAAGGGCGATATGGCGGTGGGCCATGTGCGCTACTCCACATGCGGCGACGCGGTGCTGCGCAACGTGCAACCGCTGTTCGTCGATCTCGAGTCCGGCGGCTTCGCTCTCTGCCACAACGGCAACCTGACCAACGCGCTGACATTGCGCGAATCCCTCATCAAGAAGGGCGCCATCTGCCAGTCCACCACCGACACCGAGGTCCTCCTGCACCTCGTGGCCCGCAGCGAAAAGGCGCAATTCGTCGAGCGCTTCATCGAGGCGCTGCTTCAGGTCGAAGGCGCCTACGCCTTCGTCGGCATGACCAACAAAAAGCTCGTCGGAGCGCGCGACCCTTACGGCATCCGCCCCCTCGTCCTCGGCCGTCTCGGCGAATCCTGGGTGCTGGCCTCGGAGACGTGCGCGCTCGACATCATCGGCGCGGAGTTCGTGCGCGAGGTTGAGAACGGCGAGGTCGTCGTCTGCACCCGCGAAGGGATCGAGAGCCACCGCTTCGTGCCCAAGCACCCGGCCCGGCTTTGCATCTTTGAGTACATCTATTTCGCCCGGCCCGATTCCATCATCGGCGGCCGCTCGGTCTACGACGTCCGCAAGGAGATGGGGCGGCAATTGGCCCGCGAGGCTCCCGCCGACGCCGACATGGTCGTGCCGATTCCCGATAGCGGCGTGCCGGCCGCGGTCGGCTACGCACAAGAGTCCGGCCTGCCCTTCGAGTTCGGCATCATCCGCAATCACTATGTGGGCCGGACCTTCATCGAGCCCGAACAACGCATCCGGCAACTCGGCGTCAAGCTGAAGCACAGCGCCAACGAGCTTCAGGTGAAAGGCAAAAGCATCGTCCTGATCGACGACAGCGTGGTGCGCGGCACCACCTCGGTGAAGATCGTGCAGATGATGCGCGAGGCCGGCGCCAAGGAAGTGCATATGCGCATTTCGAGCCCGCCGATCGCCCATCCGGACTTCTACGGCATCGATACGCCGGAACAGGACAAGCTGCTCGCCGCCAATCGCACGCTGGAAGAGATGCGCGCCTTCATCGGCGCCGACTCCCTGGCCTTCATCTCCGTCGACGGCATCTACCGGGCCATGGGCTTCGACGGCCGCGACGACGACCATCCCCAGTTCACCGACCACTGCTTCACCGGCGAATACCCGACGAGACTTCGCGACCGGGAAGGCCCGCCCCAGCAGAAGCAGCTTTCCTTCCTCGCCGAGGTCGGTTGAGCGGATCTCGCCTGAAAGACCGTATCGCGCTCGTCACCGGCGCCTCGCGCGGCATCGGCCGCGCCACCGCGCGCCTCTTCGCGCGCGAAGGCGCCCATGTCCTGCTGTTGGCGCGGACGCAGAGATCGCTCGAAGCCGTCGACGACGAGATCAAGGGCGAAGGCGGCAAGGCCTCGCTCATTCCTCTCGATCTGGAGGACGGCAAGACCATCGATGCGCTGGGGCCGTCGCTGTATGAGCGCTTCGGACGGCTCGACATCTTCATCGGCAATGCCGGCATCCTTGGGGGATTGCGCCCCCTGACTCACATTTCTTCAAAGACTTGGGATCGCGTGCTCGCGGTCAATCTGACAGCCAATTGGCGCCTGATCCGCACCCTCGATCCCCTGCTGCGCCGTTCGGACGCAGGCCGCGTGGTGTTCGTCACGTCGTCTGGTGTGGCGTCTCAAGGCCGCGCCTATTGGGCGCCCTACTCGGTGTCGAAAGCGGCGCTCGAAGCGCTCGCTAGGACCTACGCCAACGAGACGGCCGACAGCACAATCAAGGTGAACCTCGTCGATCCGGGCGCAACGGCCACGGCCATGCGCGCCGAGGCCTATCCCGGCGAGGACCAAGACACCTTGCAAACACCTGACGAGGTTGCAGAGGTCATCCTTGGCCTGTCGCGCCCCGAAACGGCCGAGAGTTGCCAGATTTTCGCCGTGGATCGGTGACAGTCTCGTTCGCTGAATCGCGGTGCCGCGCAGAGCGAGCGCCTTAAGACCTCGTTAACCGCCCTTGCTGCAGGACGGGACGAGGGAGAGATCCAAAATGAGTTCGATTGTGAAATTGGCGAGTGCATGCCGTGCGCCCACCCTGGCGGTGGCGGCCGGCCTAGTCTTGCTCGCACTGCCGCAACCCACCAGGGCGCAGGACGCCTGTGTCGATGAGACTGGAACGGGCACCTGTACCGACAGGTCCGCCCTTGCCGAAGACCTCTTGCGCAGCCGGGTCAACCGCACTCTCGCGGTAACTCCGGCCGACGAACGTTTCAACCGGCTGAACACGCCGGGCACCAGCGCCGCTGTCCCGTTCGACATGACGCCCGACGGCAGCAACACCAATTTCGCCACCAGCCTTAGCCAGTGGGGCGAGTCTTTATCGGCCGCCGACCGGGCCCGGCTAAAGGAAGTGAGCGAAGCCGCCGACGCTACCCTGCCCCTGCCTCATGCGGTCAAGCCGGCTCCATCGAAATTCGACGTTTGGGCCAAAGGACGCCGCGAGAATTTTAGCGGAGAAGGCAACGCACTCACCACATTCATGGGCGCCGACTACCGCGCGAACAACGATCTCCTGATCGGCGGCATGCTCCAGGTCGATGAAGCAAGCCAGACGACACTCGCCACGCCGGATACGGCCGCCGGCAGCGCTTACATGACCGGTCCCTACCTTGCGTATCGGGTCACGCCGCACATCACCTTCGATGCCAAAGCGGCCTTCGGCATGGGCGAGGACAAGACCATTGTCGGCGATGAACGCACGGATTTCGCAACCCAGCGCATGCTGAGCGAGGCCAAGGTCACCGGACAGTGGGGATGGCAGGGCTGGCAGCTGAGCCAAAGCGGCGCAATCTCTTATTTCGATGAGACGAGTTCGGCTCTCGCCGACGTGCCCGGAACGTCCGTCGATGTGACACGCCTCAGTGTCGGACCTGAGGTGAAGCGCCGCTTCGAGGCGGGCAACGCCAGCATCGAACCCTTCGCCTTCTTCAAATCCAGCGTCGACCTGTCCGGCACCGGGCTTACCGATCCCAATGCGCTCAATACGATTGGCGCCGGCGTGACCCTTGCCGAGCCCGAAAACTACAGCATCCGCGCGACGGCAGGGTATTCGGAGAGCACCGAAAGCGCCGAGACCGGCGCGGCCAGCGGGAAGGTCTCGGTCAGCGTCCCGACCTCGGTCCTCGGCTTCTAGGCACGCCTTACGGTCACTTGCTAGGCCTTGCGTACCAGCATGGCGTTGATGTTGTCGTTGAACACGAACAGCACCGGATTGATGAGGCGAAGCGACAAACCGCAATCGCCGGCCATCTGCCGCAAGGATGCGGGCGTGAAATAGTTCACGTGGTCCGGATAGCGGAACCCGCACCATTGCGCGCCCGACACGCGGCGGTTGACGCTGGCGAAATTCGGCACCCGCACATAGATGCGCCCGTCATCGGCGAGCACGCGCGCGGCCTCCTGCAACAAGGCCTTGGGCTCGACCTCGTGCTCCAAGAACGAGCGCAGCATGATGCCGGTGAAGTGCTTGCTGTCGAACTGGCGGATGCCGTCGAGCGCTGGCGCGTGGATCGCCTTGCCGCCACGCGGCCCCATATAGTCTTGCGCTTGCGCTGCAAGCGTCCGCGAAATCTCGATCCCGAAAGGCACGAACGGCTCGGGTAGCTCCCGCCCCGCCCCGCAGCCGACATCGAGGATACGGCCGGGCGGAAACATCCGGCGCAATTGACGCGACGGGCTCGGCCGCAGCAGGTTCGACCGCCAGCGGGTCTTCTCGTCGAGCCATTTGCGGATGGGCCGGTTCTTGCGGCGGCGCTTCACTTCCGCGTGGCGCGTCTTCTCCCAGGCGAACTCGTCCACCAGCCGCTCGTATTTCGGCGGGTTGCGGAGATAGACGAAACCGCAATCGCCGCATGCTACGATTTTCCAAGCGCCCGACGAATAGGCGGGCAGGACCTCGTGAGCATCGCTGTCGCATTGCGGACAGCAGCGCAGATCCTTGGAGTCTAAGGTCCTCGACACGGATTCGAGCACGGCATTCCCCGTCATCAAGATTTTGCAGTTTTCCGAGCCGCTTGGACTGAAACCCTGCCATGCAAGGCCAACATCCTAGCAGACCAGACATGCCAGGTGACACAAATCCGAGACGAAACCGAGGCCGAACCGGCACGACACCTAGGCGCTGATCACCAGGCCGTCATAAGCCGGCGCCACGCCGCCGGGCAATTCACCAGCCAAAGTCTCATAGTCCAGATCCACGTGCATATGGGTGAGGATGGCCCGCTTCGGCTTCAGCCGCTCGATCCAGGACAGCGCCTGCTCCACCGTCAGATGGCTCGGGTGACCGGTGTAGCGAAGCGCATCGAGGATCCACACATCGAGCCCTTCGAGATAGGGCAGCGCCGCCTCCGGAAAGTCGTTCACGTCCGGCGAGTAGGCGATCCCATCGAAGCGAAAGCCGAGCGTATTGCCGGCCCCATGCCGCTGAAGGAAGGGCATGGCCTCGATCACGCCGCCAGGGCCCTCGATACGAACCATCTCACCGGGCCTGATGTGGCATGCATTCAACACGGAGGGGTACTCGCTCCCCTCCGGCTGCTCGAAGCAATAGGCGAAGCGCTGCCGCAAGGCCGGCGCGACCGTCTCGTCGAAAAAGACATCGACCCGGCGGCGCCCGTTATACGCCACCATGCGCAAATCATCGATGCCGTGGACGTGGTCGGCGTGATCGTGCGTGTAGAGCACGCCGTCGAGAAGGCCGACCTTCGCGTCGAGCAACTGCTCGCGCAGATCCGGCGGCGTATCCACGAGCACGCGCGTGACCCCGTCCCGGCCGTGCCGCTCCACCAGGAGTGCGCAGCGCCGCCGCCGGTTCTTGGGATTGTGCGGGTCACACGCGCCCCACTCGTTGCCGATGCGGGGCACGCCGCCGGACGTGCCGCAGCCGAGGATGGTTGCTCTCAAGCTCATGCGGCGTTCGACTGGGCCTTCAGAGCCTCTCGCGGCACCTTCTTGAAAAGCTGGAAGAAATTCTGCGTCGTGATGCGCGCCATTTCGTCCTCGCCGATCCCACGCAACGCCGCCAGCCGCGCCGCGGTCTTCGCCACGAAGGCGGGCTCGTTAGTCTTGCCGCGGAACGGCTCGGGCGCGAGATAGGGCGCGTCCGTCTCCACGAGAAGGCGATCGTAAGGAACCGCGAGCGCGATGTCGCGCAAAGCATCGGCCTTCTTGAAGGTCACGACGCCCGAGAAGGAGATAAACCCGCCAAGCGCGAGCCCGCGATGGGCGAGGTCCGCGCCGCTGGTGAAGCAATGCAGTACGAAGGGAAAGGCCCCCTCTTCGCTCTCCTCCTCGAGAATTCGCGCGACGTCGGCGTCCGCCTCGCGCGCGTGGATGACGAGCGGCAAGCCCGTCTCCCGCGCCGCGGCGATATGGGTGCGGAAGCTCTTCTTCTGAACGTCCCGGGGGCTGTGATCGTAATGGTAATCGAGTCCCGCCTCGCCGATGGCCACGACCTTGGGATGGCGGGCGATCTCGACCAGCTCTTCGACCGTGATATCCGGCTCTTCGGCGGCGTTGTGCGGATGCGTCCCGACCGAGCAGAACACGTTGTCATGCGCCTCGACGAGGGCCTTCAACTCATTGAACTTGGCGACCCGTGTGGAGATGGTCACCATCAGCCCCACGCCCGCCTCCCGCGCACGCGCCAGCACGCCGCCCAGCTCGGCGTTGAGCTCGGGAAAATCGAGATGGCAGTGGCTGTCGATCAGCATCACGGAAAGATGAAATACCTATGTTGATTCAAACTGCTAGGTTGACGGGCGGACGCTTCGCGAAGCCCCCTATGTGCCGCATATGGGCCTTGGAAACAATAGGGACCACCCCCGCCATTGAGCGGCACACTTTTAGAGAGGATCGAATGCCGAGACGGACCTGCCTCACGCTCTATGCCGGCGCCATCGCCGCCGTGTTTCTGTTCGCGGCGCCGCCCGCGCAGGCCGGATGCAGCAAGCGCGTCATTCTCTATAACGCCTCGTGGTGCGGCTATTGCCGCCAGGTGCGCGCCATCTTCGCCCGCAACAATATCAAGTACAGCATTCTGGACGCGACCACCGCGCCCGTCCAAGCCGACATGATCCGACGTTTCGGCGATACGTCCGTGCCGCGCACGCTGATCGGGAACGCTCTGGTCGAAGGCCCCGACGAGGCGCGCATCAAACAGCTCTGCCGCTAACGGTCCTTAAGACGCGGCGGCCTCGCCGTCCGATTCTATATAGCGCGGGAACACGGCGCTCGGCGCCGGCAACACGGTGCCGGGCTTGAGCCGGCCCTTCGGTCCCAGTGCCGCGAAGTCGCGCGCGTCTTGCGGCACGGCAAGCTGATCAAGCAGCTTGGCGCCGCTCTCCGGCATCACCGCCTGCACCAAAATTGCAATCTGCCGCGTGACCTCGGCCGTCACATAGAGGATCGTTCCCATGCGCTCGGGATCGGTCTTCTTGTGCGCCCAAGGCTCCTCGCCCGCGAAATAGCGGTTGGCGTCGGCGATCAGCGCCCAGACGATCTCCAATGCCTTGTGGATGGCGAAAGCGTCGATAGCCTCCTCGACCCGCGGCAGCACGCCGTCGGCCGCCGCAAGAATGGTCTCGTCGGCTTGCGTCAGCGCGCCGGGCTCCGGTACGACCCCACCGCAATTCTTGGCGATCATCGACAGCGAGCGCTGCGCCAGATTGCCGAGATCATTGGCGAGATCGGCATTGATGCGCTGCGTGATGCCGTCGCGGCTGTAATTGCCGTCCTGGCCGAACGGCACCTCGCGCAACAGGAAATAGCGGATCTGGTCCACGCCGAAATCGGACGCGAGCACGAAGGGATCGACCACGTTGCCGACCGACTTCGACATCTTCTCCCCGCGGTTATAGAGGAAGCCGTGCCCGAACACTCGGCGTGGCAGCGCCACGCCGGCCGACATCAGAAAGGCCGGCCAATAAACCGCATGGAAGCGGATGATGTCCTTGCCGATGATATGCGCATCGGCGGGCCAGTATTTCTGGAAGCTCTCCGATGTCTCGTCGGGAAAGCCGACGCCGGTGATGTAGTTGGTGAGCGCGTCCACCCACACAT
>CAYWIA010000012.1:0-23557 GCA_964458245.1 uncultured Methyloceanibacter sp.
AAGTTTGGCTTCTGGGACGTGCCCGATGCCGCCGGGGTGGCGGCCATCGTGCAAAACCAGCTCGCCCTTCGATCGAAAACGTGAAGTGGTGCCCCAGGCCGGACTCGAACCAGCACGCCCTTGCGGACAACAGATTTTGAGTCTGTCGCGTCTACCATTCCGCCACTGGGGCTTTCGGGCCGGGAACATGGGGGAAGCCGTCTATCCGGTCAACTGCCCACGGGGCGCCCAGGCTCTTTACGGTCGATCGCACGGAGAACGGCGACGCAGAGGGCATAGAGTGCGGCGATCCCGGCGACCGCCGCGTCGGACGAGCCCATGGTCCACAGGGTGACGCCGGTGACCGCCGACCACAGTACCGGAATGACCATCAGCTCCCAGCGCATGCGATCCGCGGCCACAAGGATGCCGAGCGTGCCGAAGACGGTCGGGTCGGGCGCGATGCCGAACAGCTCCGACTGGAGCCAAGGCCTGCCGAAAATCGCAGACATGAGCGGGTAGATCATCAGCCCGGCGAGGAACAAGGCGCGGCCTGCCTGGCTTAGCGGGGTGCCGCGCTTGGCGAAGCTCAGCCGGTTGAGAACGACGCCGACAAGGACGAGCAGCACGGCCTGCGCCGCGAAAGCCAAAGCGTAGGTGGGCGCCGCCAGATTGATGGTGGCGTAGCGCTCATGGAAATAGGCCCAGGCGACGAAGGCCCAGCAGGCTGCAAGCAGCGCGGCGATGACCCGCCCGGACCAAGGCGTCGGCCGATAAAGCAGCACAAGGATCGCGAGCCCCGCCACGAGCGCGAGAAGCTGCACGGGCCAAATCTCGGTGTTGTAGAGCTCGAACAGCCGGTAATAGGTGTCCTGCGAGAACATCAGCAGGTCGCGCGGCTGGTAGGTCCACCACTCCGACATCAGACGCTTTTGATGTAGGCGACCATGCGGCGGCGCATCGCGGCGTCAGGCAGCGGCGCGCTGGCGACACCCATGTTCTCCCGCACATGGTCCACGCGCGTCGTGGCGGGAATGGCGCAGGTGATGGCGGGATGCGAGACGACGAACTTGAGCAGAAACTGCGCCCAGCTCTTGGCCCCGATCTCGCTAGCGAAATCGGGCAAAGGCTCGCCGTCGAATCGGTAGACGAGCTCCTTCTGGCGGAACGGCCGATTGGCGATGACCGCGATACCTTTTTCCGTTGCCAGCGGGAGCAGGCGGTCTTCGGCTTCGCGGTCGGCCATGTTGTAGGTGAGCTGCACGAAGTCCAGATCGTGCGCGGTCATGATCTTCTCGACCTCGTCATGGCGGCGGCCATGGGAGGTGGTGATGCCCACATAGCGAAGCTTGCCCGCTTCCTTCATGGCGAACAGTGTGTCGAGATGCGCTTCCCAAGCGAGCAGGTTGTGCACCTGCAACAGGTCGAAGCGGTCGATGCCCCAAAGGCTGCGTGAGGCTTCGATCTGCTCCGGACCTTCGTCACCTTCCGATGTCCAGACCTTGTCGGCGGAGAATAGGGGCTTCGGGTGGCCGAGCTTTTCGAGTCCATAGCCGATCACCGGTTGCGCCGAGCCGTACATCGGCGAGGAATCGATCAACCGTCCGCCGGCTTCGAAGAATGCCCGCATCACCTCCGTGCGGTCGTCACGTGCGACGGGATCGTCACCGACATTGAAGGTGATCCAGCTGCCGAGCCCCACAAGGGGTATCGCCTCGCCGGAAGAGGGAATGGGCTTGGTCAGAGGCGCGGCCTGCGCCAGGACAAGTTCGGGAAGCAGCGCGGCGGCGCTCGCGCCCGCTAGCGATCCCAGGACTTCGCGTCGGTTCAGCGGCATCTCTTCCACTTAAGGCCGCGGGTGCCGATGGACAAGCGGGCGGACCCCCGGTAAATGGAGCGCCATGTTGAGGCGCGCTTATGACAAGACCATGGAGCTCGCCGCTCATCGCAACGCTCCGTGGGCCTTAGCGGGCGTGTCATTCATCGAGAGCTCGGTGTTTCCGATCCCTCCCGATGTGATGCTGATCCCCATGGTGCTCGCGGAGCGGCGAAAGGCTTGGCTGTTTGCCGGCATCGCCACGGTCGCCTCGGTGCTTGGCGGCATTTTCGGCTACCTCATCGGCTATTTCCTGTTCGAGACGGTCGGCCAGCCGATCCTCAGTTTCTACGGCTATGGCCATGCGTTCGAGGACTTCGCCAAGCGCTACAATGAGTGGGGCGCCTGGATCGTGTTCATCGCCGGCGTCACGCCTTTTCCCTACAAGGTCATCACCATCGCCAGCGGCGTGACCCAGCTCAACTTCTTCGTGTTCATGCTGGCGAGCGTCGCCGCGCGGGGCTTGCGCTTTTTTCTGGTGGCGGCGCTGCTCTATTGGTTCGGCCCCCCGATCAGGACCTTCATCGACAAATATTTCGGCATCTTGTCGATCGTGTTCGTGGTGCTGTTGATCGGCGGCTTCGTGCTCATCAAATACGTGATGTGATCATGGCGATGGACAGGGACAGGCTCGCGGGGCAGTTGATGGCCGTCAGCGCCGTCGTGTTCGGGCTCGCGCTCCTGACCATCCTGACGGCGCATGCCTTCGAGCAGTTCGGCGGCTACGCGCCATGCCCGCTCTGCCTCCAGGAGCGCTACGCCTATTACTTCGCCGTGCCAGCCGCGCTTGTCGCGTTTTTCGCGGCGCGTGGCGAAAGGTTCGGCTTCACGCGGCTGGTGCTCGTCCTCGTCGCCATCGGCTTTCTCCTGAACGCCGCGCTCGGCGTCTATCACGCAGGCGCGGAGTGGAAGTTCTGGCCCGGTCCGGAGACCTGTGCCGGCGGGTTCGACCTGAACTGGGGCGAGGAGGGCATCGTCGACACGCCGGTGATCCGCTGCGACGAAGCCCCGTGGCATTTCCTGGGCCTTTCCTTCGCCGGTTGGAACGCCGTGGTCTCGGCGGGGCTCGCCCTGATCGCCGCTTATGGGGCGGCCCGGCGCGCCTGAACCGAGACCTCCGCTCACGAAAGGTTCAAGCGTGGTGATTGGCGCGGTCCAAGGGCGCGCTGCTATCCAGGCTGAGATAGCTCTCACCTGGAGGTCCAAGATGACCCAGTTTCGCGCTTTTATTGCCGGCCTCGTCGCCGTGCTTCTGATCGGCGCCGTCCCTGCGACCGCCGCGGAGTGGAAGGAATTCACGCCGGAGGCGCTGGCCCAGGCGCAAAGCGAGGGCAAGCCGATCCTGGTCGACGTGTTTGCCCCCTGGTGCTCGGTATGCCGGGCACAGAACCCGATCCTGACGCAGCTCACCCGAGAGCCGAAATACAAGGAACTCGTGGTGCTGAAGGCTGACTTCGATACCCAGAAAGAGCAGCTCAAGCCACTGAACGTGCGCTCGCAAAGCACGCTCATCGTCTTCAAGGACGGCAAGGAGCTCGACCGGTCGGTGGGCGATACCAGCCAGCTCTCGATCGAGGGCCTGCTCGACAAGACGCTCTAAACGCCGGCCCAAGGCCACCTCATGATCGCGACCATCGGGCTTGCGTTTCTCGCCGGCGTGCTGTCGGTCCTGTCGCCCTGCGTCCTGCCGCTGCTTCCCATCGTGCTCGGTACGGCCCAGAGCGAGCACCGGCTTGGGCCAGCCGGGCTCGCTTCCGGGCTCGCGGTCTCGTTCACGGTCATCGGTCTGTTCGTGGCGACGATCGGTTTCGCTATCGGCCTCGACACCGATGTGTTCCGCGCCATCTCGGCGCTGCTGCTCATCACCGTTGGCGTTGTCTTGCTCGTGCCGCGGCTGCAACAGCAAGTGGCCGTGGCCGCGGGCCCGGTGGGCGCTTGGGTCGACGACCGCGTGGGCGGGTTCTCGGCGACGAGCCTCTGGGGTCAGTTCGGGCTCGGGGTTCTGCTCGGGGCGGTGTGGGTGCCGTGCGTCGGGCCGACGCTCGGCGCGGCCTCGATCCTGGCCGCCAAGGGCGAGGATCTCGGTCAGGTGGCGCTCACCATGCTGGCCTTCGGCGTCGGTGCGGCGCTGCCCTTGATGGTGCTCGGCTTCGTGTCGCGCGAGGCGATGATGCGCTGGCGCGGCCGTCTGATGGAAGCGGGCAAAGGCGGCAAGATGCTGCTCGGCGTGCTGCTGGTCGCGGTCGGCCTGCTCGTGGCCACCGGCGCCGACAAGAAAGTCGAGACGTTCCTGGTCGATGCGTCGCCGCAATGGCTGACGGACCTGACCACGCGATACTGAGAGCCGACTACGGCTCCAGCTCGGTATCCCAGTAGAGATAGTCGAGCCAGCTCTCATGCAGATAGTTCGGCGGGAACAGCCGGCCGTTCCGGTGCAGCTCGAACACCGTGGGACGGTAGGGCTTCTGCGCCGGCCACATCTTGGCCTGTGCCGGCATCTTGCCGCCCTTTGCAAGATTGCACGGCGCGCAGGCCGTGACCACATTGTCCCACCGTGTCAGCCCGCCGCGCGAGCGGGGGACGAGATGGTCGAAGGTCAAGTCCTGGCCGTCGCCGCAATACTGGCACAGGAAGCGGTCGCGCAGAAACACGTTAAACCGGGTGAAGGCGGGATAGAGGGCGGGGCGCACATAGCTCTTGAGCGACACCACGCTCGGCAGCTTCATCTCGAAGGAGGGCGAGTGAACCGCGTGCTCGTATTCGGAGACGATGTTGACGCGGTCGAGAAACACGGCCTTCACCGCATCCTGCCAGCCCCAAAGCGATAGCGGATAGTAGGAAAGCGGCCGGTAATCGGCATTCAGCACGAGCGCCGGAAAGGTGCCTGGGGCGGCCGATGCGGTTGCGACGTTCAAGGCCAAAAGGTCCTTTGACTCGCCCGTCGCACTCGGGCCCATTCTTGCTGTCGCGCGAGATACTATAAGGACGTGTCATGAATGTGAAGGGCCCCACATGATGTGGTCCACGTCTTTGGTGCCCCCTAAGGCCGATGAGACAGAGAGACGAATCGCGGCCCTTCAACTGACCTGATATGGGGAGGGATGGAGAAAATACTGAACTGGCTGCCGCAGCGGCCCCAACCCATCCTGATCCGTTACGCGGCCGCGGTCGTCCTCACCTTGCTGTGCGCCGCCGCGGTTTACTTTGTGCAAGAACAGACCGGTGTCAGCGCCTTTTTCTTGATGTACCCGGCGATTTTTTTGAGCGCGCTGCTGTTCGACAGGGGTTCCGGCTTCGTCGCCACAGGGTTGAGCACCATTTTGCTCATTCTGCTTTTGCGTAAGGGAGATGCGTTCCTGCCGCCCGATGCCTTTTGGGTGCCTCTCATTCTGTTCTTCGCCGTTGGCTTGGGCTTGGCGGCGCTCAGCGAGATTTTGCGCAAGGGGTGGGAGCGGGCCGTCGCGGCAGAGCAGGCCAAGGATTTGCTCTACCGCGAGCTCGCTCATCGAACCAAGAACGACTTCATGCTCGTATCGTCGTTGCTCGGCGTCCAGTCCCGCTCCCAGACCAATCCAGCCGTGAAAGAGGCATTGGATACGGCGATCAGGAGGCTGCATGTCCTCAGCAAGCTCCACGATCAGTTTCAGCCCGTCGAGGGAGAGCTGGTCCAGATGCGCACCTATCTGGAGGGGCTATGCCGGACGCTGGACGAGTCTATGCAGGGCGGTTCGGTAAAGTCTCTGAGTCTGTCCTGTGATGAGTTCGAGTTGCCGGCGGCTCGTGCCATGCCGGTCGGGCTCATCGTCAACGAGTTGGTGACTAACGCCTATAAGCACGCGTTCTCCGAAACCAATGAGGGTGTCGTGACGGTGACGCTGCGCCGGGCGGAAGTCTGCGCGCTTATCGTCGAGGACGATGGAAAGGGCTGTCCGGAAACGGGAGGCCGCGGTGTCGGATCGCGGGTCGTCGATCTTTTGGTCGGCCAATTGGACGGCGTCATGAACCGGACCAATACCGACCGCGGCTGCCGGGTGAAGATCGAATTTCCCGAGCGGCCGGGATCGGCCTAAGCGCCGAAAGCCTGCTTCAGAAAGGCGCCGCCGAGTTGCAGGCCTTGTCCGTCGATGCCGTGGCCGATGCCCTGAGAGACGTGCCATTCGACGGGCAATCCCGCCTGGCCGAGCATCTCGCGAGCCATGTACATCGCATCGACGGGGATGACTTCGTCCATGTCGCCATGCACCAGTAGAATGGCCGGTCCCGTGCCGGGGGCCGGCAGGGTCTCGACCGTGGCCAAGGCTCCGGAATAGCCGACGATCGCCGCGGGCGATGGTGTCCGCGCGAGCCCCACGGCAAGCGCCATCATGGTGCCCTGGCTGAATCCCACGAGAGCGAGCGCCTCAGGCGGCAAATTGTGCCGGGCGAGCTCCGCGTCGAGGAAGGCCGCGAGCGGCGGCGCGGCGCGGGCCACCCCCTCGGCAATAATCGACATGTCGCCCATGGAAAGATCGAACCACTGCCGGCCCATGGGATTCATGCCGCAAGGCTCGGGCGCGTTCGGCGACACGAAGGCGGCATGGGGCAGGGCGCGCGCCCATTCGCGCCCCAAACCGATGAGGTCGTTGCCGTCCGCGCCATAGCCATGCAGGAACACCACGAGCTGACGCGGTGTGCCGCCGGCGGCCGGCGCCAATCGTGGTCCGTCGAGTTGCGGTAAGGTCATTTAGACGAAACGTACAGCTTTGACCTAGTCGTCGCCAGCGTGCTTTGCGGAGTCGGCGTTAAGCTGGCCGTACATCTGCGGGCCGATGTCATTCAGCAGGCCAAGCTGGGTCTCGATGAAGTCGATGTGACCTTCCTCGTCCGCCAAAAGCTCCTCGAACAGGTCCATGCTGACATAGTCCTCTTCCTTCCGGCAGGCGGCGCGGGCTTCCATATAAAGAGCGCGGGCGCCGTACTCCGCCTTGAGATCACATTCGAGGATCTCCTTGACGTTTTGGCCGATCATCAACGGGTCGAGCTTCTGCATGTTGGGGAAGCCCTCGAGGAAGATGATGCGGGTCACGAGCTTGTCGGCGTGGTGCATCTCCTCGATGGATTCCGCGCGCTCCTTGGCCGCGAGCTTCGTGTAGCCCCAGTCGTCCAGCAGCCGATAATGCAGCCAGTACTGGTTGACCGCGGTCAGCTCGCTGGTGAGCGCCTTGTTGAGATATTCAATGACAGTGGGATTGCCCTTCATTTCTCGATTCTCCTCTCAACCTAAGTTTTGATCGTCGGGCAGCGTTAGCCCAGCTAGCGCGCCCGGGGGGTGTTATCGAACGGCGATCGATGCGGAAGAGAGGCCGCTGAACTCGGTCCCTCCTCGTCATAGCCAACCATGAGCTTGGTGATGAGCGGCAGGCAACTGCCGCAGGACGGACGCTTGCCCAGCGTTTTGTAGATCAGTCCCGGGGTCAGCACCACGAAAGGATCCTTTGTGCGTAAGGCCGAGACCGCATCGTGAATGTCCTGGGCAGAGATCATGGAGCAGGAACAGACAATCATGCCTCTCTCTAGGACAGCGCGGCGGACTTGTCTTCACGTCCGACGAAAACGGCTTTGGCTGCGTCAGGCTGGCCCCGGGCTCTCCGCATCAGATTAGGATGATTCTAAAGTAGAATGCGCCCTCAGGCAAGAGCCGTGGCGCGACAAAGAAAGCATCCGTGAACAGACTTATGGCAGTCCGCCAAGACTACAGAGCTCGAGTGAGATGGCCCGCTCGCTTAGGACCTCATAAACCAAGCAATTTAGCTGGGTTTTAAATCATGTCTGCGATGCTCCGCGAAGAACAAAGAAACAAGGCGTTTTTGGTGGGGGCGATCATGCAAGTGAATGATTTTCATCCGGGGGATCTATTCGGACAGATCCAGAGTCTCGTCGATCAACTCGAAACGGAGCGCAAAGCGCGCGCGGCGGCGGAGATGACCGGTACGGCATGCTCCAGCCTGCTGACGATCGTCGGCAAGGAGCTTCTGCCGCCCATGGCCTCGCTTGCCACGATGGCCGACCGCATTCTCTCGGGTCCGCTGAGCGCGGCGCAACGGCGCGAGGCCGAGGCTTTGGCGCAGTCCGCGCAGCGGTTTCTCGGGGCACTCAGCGAAGTTCAAGATTTCAGCAATTTGGAAAGCGGCGAGGCCGAGCTGGCGGTCGAGCGTTTCGATCTGCATGTCATGGTCAAGGAGGCCGCGTCCGTGCTTCAAGAGCGGGCCGGCGCGAAAGGCCTGATGAGCGGCGTGGACATGGCCGACAATTGTCCGCGCTTTATCGTGGGCGATGCGGTTCGCGTCCGTCAGGTTCTCATGAGCTTGATCGAGATGGCGCTGCACTCCACGAACACGGGCTCGATCCGGCTCTATGCCAGCATCAACGAGGCCAGCTATCCGATCACGGTGCGTTTCGATGTCACCGACACGGGTGAAGGTTTCAGCCCGGCCGAGCAGGCGGCGCTGTTCCAACCGTCGGCCGACACATCGCGTGTGGGCGGCGGGCTTGGCCTGCCGATCGCCCGCCGTCTCGCCGAGGCGATGGGCGGCGGTCTCGGTTGCGAAAGCGCGGCCGGCCAGGGATCGCTTTATTGGTTCACGTTCCAAACGGTCGTCGCCGACGACATGCCTCAAGCTCAGATGGCCGGACATGAGGCGCAGGTCGGGATCCTCGAGGCAGCCAATGACGATGTACCGGCCGGCCTCAAGCCCACGCCGGAGCCAAAGCATAAAAGCGGCGCGCTGTCCGGACACGTTCTCGTGGTCGAGAGCAACGTGGTCAACCGCTTGCTGATCGGTGCTTATCTCGAAGAGTTCGGGTTGACCCATGAGGTCGCCGAAACCGGCACTGCGGCGCTGATGTGCCTTTCGGCGCGCACCTACGATCTCGTGCTCATGGATACGGCGCTGCCGGACTATGACGGCCTGCAAATGGCGCGGCGCATCCGCGCTCTTCAGGCCCGCTCGTCCGAAGTGGCCGTCGTGGCGCTTACCGCGGTCTCGGAGAAGGATAACGGGCAGGCGCTCGTCGAAGCAGGCGTGAACGCGCGCGTTACGAAGCCGATCCAGGGCCGGGGGCTCTATGCCGCGCTCGTCCCCTTCCTTCCGGCGCAAGACGAGGCTGTGGTCGCCAAGGCGAGCTGAGCCTCGCCAGGCGGGCTATACGTTATCCAGCAAAACACCGGCCAGCAGGATCAGATAGGCGATCAACAGCAGGCCTAGTCCGTAGCCGGTGAATATCGGCAACGGCACGATCATGCCGATGACCACCAAAACGGCGATGACGATCGAAACGATGAAGGTCTCGCGGCGCGGCGTGCTCAGATTGAAGTTCATGAGGCTCCCCCTTGGCTACCGAAGAGAATCGGCGTTGGCCGGAGTCTAGCGGCAAAGCCCACCCGCTACCATCGCCCAGACTAAAGGGATGACGTCTTGAGCGGCACCTTTTCCTTGGCCTCGATCGGGGGCACGGGAACGCCGACTTCCGCCAGCACTGCCACTTTATGATCCACGAGATTCACGATCCCGGTCATGATGTCGTTGAGCTGAAAGTCTTTCGGGGTGTAGACGGCCGATGCGCCGCACTGCTTGAGGATGTTGACGTCCTCCGGCGGAATGATGCCGCCCACCACCACGGGCACGTCGCCCATGCCCGCTTCGCGGAGCTTCTGCGCCACGTCACGCACAAGCGATACGTGCGAGCCAGACAGGATCGATAATCCAACGACATGCGCCTTGGCCTCTTTCGCCTGCTTCACGATTTCCGCAGGCGTCAGCCGGATGCCGTCATAAATCACGTTCATGCCCACATCGTCGGCGCGCACGGCAATCTGCTCGGCGCCGTTCGAGTGACCGTCGAGGCCCGGCTTGCCGACCACGAAGGTGAGGGTGCGGCCGAGCTTGCCCGAGACTTGCTCGACAAGCTCGCGCACCTGCTTCAACCGCTCCGTATCGACAGAGTGCTCGGCGCCGATGCCGGTCGGCGCGCGGTATTCGCCGAACACTTCGCGCAGCACCGCGCCCCATTCTCCCGTGGTGACGCCGGCTTTGGCGGCGGCGATCGACGGCGGCATGATGTTGCGGCCTTCGGATGCCGCCTCTTTGAGATCCACGAGCGCTTGGCGCACGGCCGCGTCGTCGCGCTGCTGACGCCAGGCCTGCAGCGCCGCGATCTGCTCCATCTCGACGGCCTCGGATACGGTGAGGATGCCTTCGCCGCTGGAATCGAGCGGTGAGGGTTCGGTCTCGGTATAGCGGTTGACGCCCACCAGCACCTGATCGCCGCGCTCGATGTCGGCAATGCGCGCGGCATTCGAGGCGATCAAGGCCTCCTTCATATAGTCGATGGCGGCCACCGCGCCGCCCATGGCATCGAGCTTGGCGAGTTCCGCGCGGGCCTGTTCCTTCAGCTCCTCGACTTTCTTGTCGATCACCTCGGACCCGTCAAAGATGTCGCCATATTCCAGAAGATCGGTCTCGTAGGCCACGATCTGCTGGAGCCGCAGCGACCATTGCTGGTCCCAGGGCCGCGGCAGGCCGAGCGCCTCGTTCCAGGCCGGCAACTGCACGGCCCTGGCGCGGGCCTTCTTCGACAGCGTGACCGCCAGCATCGACAGCAGGATGCGATAGACGTTGTTCTCGGGTTGCTGCTCGGTCAAGCCCAGCGAGTTCACCTGCACGCCGTAGCGGAAGCGCCGGAGCTTCGGATTTTCGACGCCATAGCGGTCGCGCGCGATTTCGTCCCACAGATCGACGAAGGCGCGCATCTTGGAGACTTCGGTGATGAAACGCACGCCGGCATTGACGAAGAAGCTGATCGCTCCAACCACGCTCGGAAAATCCTCATCGGACACCTCGCCGGAGTTTTTCACCTCGTCGAGCACGGCCACCGCCGTGGCCAAAGCGAAGGCGAGCTCTTGGGCCGGGGTCGCGCCCGCTTCCTGCAAATGATAGGAGCAGACGTTGGTCGGATTCCATTTCGGCATCTCACGGTTGGTAAAGACGATGACGTCTTTGATCAGCCGCAGCGACGGCGCCGGCGGAAACACATAGGTGCCGCGCGACAGATATTCTTTGAGGATGTCGTTCTGCACCGTACCAGTGAGCTTGGCGCGGTCGACGTTCTGCTCGTCGGCGAGTGAGACATAGAGCGCGAGCAGCCAGGCGGCAGTGGCGTTGATGGTCATCGACGTGTTCATCGCGTCGAGGGGAATGCCTTCCAGCAGGTGCCGCATGTCGCCGAGATGCGAGACGGGAACGCCCACCTTGCCGACCTCGCCGCGGGCCAGCGCCTCGTCGGAATCGTAGCCGGTCTGGGTCGGCAGATCGAAAGCGATCGAGAGGCCGGTCTGCCCCTTGGACAGGTTCTTCCGGTAAAGCTCGTTCGAGGCCTTGGCCGTCGAATGGCCCGCATAGGTGCGGAACATCCAAGGCTTATCGCGCTCTATCTTGCCGTCTGCCATTCGTGATCTCCGGAGGGCGCTGGGCGCTCAGTTTGACCTTATCGAAGCACGAGCTGGCGTCTCGTGGCAACCGAGGCCCCGTCCTATCCCATGGCGACGGTGCCTCCGGCAAAGAAAAAGGCGGCGCAACCGGCGCCGCCTTTTCAGTACTGAACTTGGGGAGAGGTTCCCAAGCCTCGTACCGGCTTACATCTTGTCGGTGTCCTTCTCAGGGGCCGACAACGCACCCTGATTCTGGCTGTCGGGATCACCCTCGGCGTCCGCACCCGGCACGTTACCGGCGGACCTGTCGGTCATGCCGCCGGTCGGCTTGTCGGTGCCCATGGTGTCCTTCTCAGGCGCGGAAAGCGCACCTTGATTCTCATTGGCCGGATTGCCTTCGGCGCTGGCGCCCGGCACGTTCGCGGACGACTCGTCGGTCATGCCGCCTGTGGTGCTACCCGCGCCCTCCATAGACTGGGACTCTTTCTTCTCGGGAGCCGAAAGGGCGCCCTTGTTCTCGATTTCAGTGTTGGGCTCGACCGCGCTGCCGGGATTGGCCTCCTCGGCTGCGATCACAATGTCATTCGTGGCGCCCGGCACGTCCTCGGCCATCGCCACACCCATGCCAAGGGCGAACGTCGCCGCGGTGGCAAGCAGGGCTGTCTTGTAGGTTTTCATACCATCGTCTCCTTGGGTGAATTTGCGTGAACGTCCGGACTGGGGCGTAAACAGACTGGGAGGGTGCGTGGTTCCGGGGCACACCGATCCGTGATCGAATCCCGCAAATCGAGCCGCAGCTCACCGTGAAGTCTGTCGGTCTCGCGGCGGTCGCGCGGCGAGAATGCGGCATGGGCCAGCGGCGGCGTGCCGCGCCAGGGGTGCGAATCACCCCTGGGCAGAGCCGATTCTTTTTGCTAACCCTCCTCCCCGATTGTGGCCCTACTGCCAAAATTGAGCATTTCCAGGAGAGCACGCGGCGCTTTTGGGTGGCTTGCGATTAAGTCTGCTGCCCGCAAACATGTTGCAGTCGCGAGATGGATCGAAGACAATTGCCGCAGTGCAAAAAGCGCCCGAAAAACTAGGACTGGGGGGACAACCGGATGAATGAGATGTCTTTAGCTGAAGTTTCTCCAGAAACGTCTGCGCCGAAGGGCGAGATCAAGGATCTCTACGAGATCGGCGAGATTCCCCCGCTCGGTCATGTGCCGAAGAATATGTACGCCTGGGCGATCCGCCGCGAGCGCCAGGGGCCGCCGGACGAGGCCATGCAGGTCGAGGTCGTCCCGACCTGGGAGCTCGATTCCCATGACGTGCTCGTTCTCGTGATGGCTGCGGGCGTCAACTACAACGGCGTCTGGGCGTCGCTCGGCAAGCCGATCTCGATGTTCGACGTGCACAAAAATCCCTATCACATCGCCGGTTCGGACGCGTCCGGCATCGTCTGGGCCGTCGGCTCCAAGGTGAAGCGCTGGAAGGTCGGCGACGAGGTCGTCATCCACTGCAACCAGGACGACGGCGACGACGAGGAATGTAACGGCGGCGACCCGATGTTCTCGCCGTCCCAGCGCATTTGGGGCTACGAGACGCCGGACGGCTCGTTCGCGCAGTTTGCGCGCGTTCAGGACCGCCAGCTTCTGCCGCGGCCGCAGCATCTCACCTGGGAGGAGGCCGCCTGCTACACGCTGACGCTCGCCACCTCCTACCGCATGCTGTTCGGCCATCGTCCGCACACGCTGAAGCCCGGCCATAACGTCCTGGTGTGGGGCGCTTCAGGCGGCCTCGGCTCCATGGCCATCCAGCTCTGCGCCACGGCAGGCGCCAATGCCATCGGCGTCGTTTCCGAAGACGACAAGAAAGACTACGTGATGTCGCTCGGCGCCAAGGGCGTGATCAACCGCAAGAACTTCGACTGCTGGGGCCAGATGCCCAAGGTCGGTACGCCGGAGTACGACGCCTGGAACAAAGAGGTCCGCAAGTTTGGCAAGGCGATCTGGGAGATCACCGGCAAGGGCGTGAACGTCGATAGCGTGTTCGAGCATCCGGGCGAGGCGACCTTCCCGGTCTCCTGCTTCATCGTGAAGCGCGGCGGCATGGTCGTGTTCTGCGCCGGCACGACCGGCTACAACCTCACCATGGACGCGCGCTATGTGTGGATGCACCAGAAGCGCATCCAGGGCTCCCACTTCGCGCATCTCCAACAAGCGAGCATGGCCAACAAGCTCGTCATCGAGCGGCACGTCGATCCGTGCATGTCGGAGGTGTTCCCCTGGGAGCAGATCCCCAAGGCCCATATGCGCATGTGGAACAACGAGCATCGCCCCGGCAATATGTCGGTGCTTGTGAGCGCGCCGGTCACGGGCTTGCGGACCTTCGAGGATGTTATCGAAGCCAGCCAAGAGATGCACGGCAAGCCGTAAGGGATACATTTCCCTTTTACAACGCCGCAGGCAAACGCCGTGCGATCGGCTATAATCAGAGCGCTTGAGAAAAGCGCCTCTGATCACCGATGGCTGGCGGCATGCTCTACGACACAGTCCTGTTACGAACCTTCGTCGCCATCTGCGATTGCGGCAGCTTCACAAAAGCTGCGCGTGAGGTGAATCTCACCCAATCAGCCATCAGTCACCACGTCAAACGCCTTGAGGATCAGGTCGGCGCGCGCCTGATCGTGCGCCAGACGCGTGGCATGAGATTGACGGAGCAGGGCGAGATCCTTCAATCCTACGCGCGGCGCATTCTCGCTTTGTACAGGGAGGCCGAACAGCGCCTGGGCCGCGACAGGGGCGGCGCGGTCAGAGTAGGCGTGCCGGAGTATTTCGATCTCCACACGTTGTCTTCGTTGCTTCGGCAATTCTCGGCCCACTATCCCGAAATCAGGCTCCATATCGAGCTCGGCATCGGTCCCGATATCTCGGCGCTTCTCGATGAAGGCGAACTCGATCTCGTGATCGTCAGCCACGAGATTGGCGAGGGCGACGGAACGCCCCTGTGCCGGGAACGCCGTGTCTGGGCGGCGGGCCGGGGCATGAAACTTAAACCTGACCAGCCGGCCCCCCTGGCGCTCTATCCGCCGTTCTGCCGGTGGCGGCAGCTGACGCTGGAGGAACTCGACCGGGCCGGGCGCACATGGGAGCTTGCGATTCAGAGCGCCGGAACCGCCGGTATTCTCGCCGCTCTGGACGCAGGGCTTGCGATTACCATTCTCCCTGCGTTCAACTTGCCACCGTCGCTCAAGACATTGGGGAGCGCCGAAGCGCTGCCCCCCTTGCCTGATTTCGAGTTCATCCTGCGCCGCAGCCGGAACCACTCGCCGGCGGCGGATCATCTGGCCGAGATGATCGTCAACTTCTTTCAGCTCTCGGCCGCGCTCATGCCGGATGGCGTCCTGAACTACAAAGAGCGTGCACGGCTGCTGTTGCAGAACGCGCCGCAGGATTAGCTCCTGCTAATCGCAGGCCGAGTACCGCTCGTACACAGTGAAGGGATCGTCGTCGTGTGCGCGCGGCTTGCAGGGCTTGTTGAGCGCTTCGGCGGGCGGCGGATCGACGGGAGCACCACGGGGATTGATGCAGAGCGCGTGTCCGGTGACCGGGTTCACTGCCGCTTCGAGGCATTTCGGTGCGGCCGCCTGCTTCTCCGTGCCGGGCGCGGCATCCTCCGCACCTTGCGCGGCCATCGGCAGCCAAAGGGCGGCCCCCAGGCCGATCAGAACCATCTTCAAGCTTCTCACGATGTCTTCCTCCAACTCATCCGGTCGAAGCCTAGGTCGCGCTGAGAAAAGACGGAATTGAAGATGTCTCATCCGTGCAATGAGCGCCGCTCATGGCATTGTCGCGGTAAGGCCGTCTCTAGGGCCGGCCTCCGGGCCGAAGTTGGGGTTTGACTTCGCGCGCATGCCGGGCTTCGTTGTGCCCGAAATCCGACTAGAATCGTTCCGAGGAGCTGACTTTGACCGCCGCCGAGACCGTGACCGACCGCGAGACTTTGAGCCCCGCCGCCCTTGTCCCGTTGCTAGAGGCTGCCGCCGAGGCGGCCGGAACCCTGAATGCCCAGGCGACCGAGGCCGTGAAGGCCAAGCTGGCCCCTGGCGGCAAGATCGATAACGCCGCGCTGGAGCGGGAACAGCATGTGGCGCACGGGCTCGCCTGGATCTCGACCTACGCGGAAGGCATCCGCCAGCTCGCCGACTACGCCAAGCGGATGGAGGGTGAGGGCCGTTTCGGAGAGATGGAGTCTCTGCTGAGTCAGATCGCTGCGGGGGAATATCTCGCGCAACTTGCGGGCGGCGTAACCATGAGCCAGGGCGAGGTGGTCCGTCTGCATGAGCTCGGCCTGGACGAGTCGGCGCGGACTGCTTTTCTTACCGAGGACGTGGCCGCGCTGATCGAGGGCGTGACGCCCGAGATGCGTGCCCGCGTCGTCGAATTGATCCAGGACGCCCAAGGTGCGGCTTCGGCCAATTTCGGCGATCCCGGTCTGGAAGAGACCTACGAGGAGATCCGCAACGAGATGCGGCGCTTCTCGGAGGCCGAGGTGGTGCCGCACGCGCAAGAGTGGCACCTCAAGGACGACTATATCCCGCTCGAGCTGATCAACCAGATGGCCGAGCTCGGCGTGTTCTCGCTGACGCTGCCGGAGGAGTATGGCGGTCTCGGTCTCGGCAAGGAGGCCATGTGCGTCGTCTCCGAGGAACTGAGCCGCGGCTATATCGGCGTGGGTTCACTCGGCACGCGTTCGGAAATCGCCGAGGAGCTGATCCTCAACGGGGGCACCGACGAGCAGAAAAAAGAGTGGCTGCCGAAAATCGCCTCAGGCGAGATCCTGCCGACGGCGGTGTTCACGGAGCCGAACACCGGCTCCGATCTTGCTTCGCTGACGACCCGCGCGGTGAAGGACGGCGATGTCTACAAGATCACCGGTCAGAAGACCTGGATCACCCATGCCGCCCGCGCCGACCTCATGACGGTACTGGCGCGCACCGACCCCAACGAGAAAGGCTACAAGGGCCTCTCCATGTTCCTGGCGCCGAAGCCCCGCGGCACCGACGACAACCCGTTCCCGGCCGACAACATCACCGGCGGCGAGATCGAGGTGCTCGGCTATCGCGGCATGAAGGAGTTCGATGTCTCGTTCGACGGTTTCGAGGTGCCGGCGGCGAATCTCCTCGGCGGCGTCGAGGGCCAAGGCTTCAAGCAGCTGATGCAGACTTTCGAGGCGGCCCGTATCCAGACGGCGGCGCGGGCCATCGGCGTGGCGCAATCGGCGCTCGACATCGGACTTCGCTACGCCATGGAGCGTGTCCAGTTCGGCAAGCCGATCGTCAAGTTCCCGCGCGTCTCCGATAAGCTTGCGATGATGGCCGCAGAAATCTTGTTTGCACGTCAGCTTACCTATTACTCCGCCCGCCAGAAGGACGACGGCAAGCGTTGTGATCTGGAGGCCGGCATGGCCAAGCTGCTCGCCGCGCGGGTGGCCTGGGCGGCCGCCGACAACGCGCTGCAGATCCACGGCGGCAACGGCTTTGCGCTGGAATACACGATCAGCCGCGTGCTGTGCGATGCCCGCATCCTGTCGATCTTCGAGGGCGCCGCGGAGATTCAGGCGCACGTCATCGCGCGGCGTCTGCTCGAACAATGAGCGCCACGGCCGAGCCGGTCACCTCCCAGCGTTCGCTGATCGGCCTCGCCGTCGCCGTCGTGGTCTGCTTCGCCGCGTCGTTCATCGGAAATGCGTTCACGCAGCCGAACCTCGATTGGTACGCGACGCTAACCAAGCCGAACTTCACGCCGCCGAACAGCGTGTTTCCGGTCGTGTGGACTGCGCTCTACCTCGCCGTGGCCGTGGCCGCGTGGCTCGTATGGCGCGCGCCTGGCCCAGACAAGCGTCCCGCGCTCATTGCTTTCGGCCTTCAACTCCTGATCGGCGTGCTGTGGTCGGTGGCGTTTTTCGGCATGCAGAGTCCGGGCGCCGGCCTTGTCGTGATCATGGCCTACCTGATCGCCATCGTCGTCACCATCATCCTATTCGACCGCTTCAGCCGTGCCGGCGCGCTGCTCATGCTCCCCCTCGCGCTGTGGGTCGCGTTCGCCATGGCGCTGAATTTCGCTCTTTGGGCGATGAACGGCGGCCTGGCTTTCTCCGTCGCGCCATGACCATGATCCAACGTTCGGTCCTCATCACCGGCTGCTCCTCGGGCATCGGTCTCGCCGCGGCGCGCACGATGAAGGTCCGCGGCTGGCGTGTGTTCGCCACGGCACGGACGCCCACCGATCTCGCCATGCTCAAGGAGGAGGTCGGGGTCGAGAGCCTGCATCTCGATTATACGGAACCGGACTCGATTGCCGCCGCCGCGGACTACGTGCTCGGCGCGACGAATGGCGAACTCTCGGCGCTGTTCAACAATGGCGCCTATGGCCAGCCGGGTGCGGTCGAGGACGTGCCGCCGCAAGCCTTGCGGGCCCAGTTCGAGGCGAATGTGATTGGGTGGCACGATCTCACCCGGCGCCTCATTCCGGCGATGCGGGCACGGCACGAAGGGCGCATCGTGCAATGTTCCTCCGTGCTCGGCTTGATCGCGGCGCCCTATCGCGGGGCCTATTGCGCCTCGAAATTCGCGGTCGAGGCACTCTCCGACACGCTCCGTATGGAGCTCGACGGCACCGGCATCCAGGTGTCCATCATCGAGCCGGGCCCGATCGCCACGCGCTTCGTCGAGCACGCGCTCGAAGCCTATCGGCGCAATATCGACATCGAGAATTCTCCGCACAGCGAGATCTACCGCGCGCGGCTGGCCCAGATGGAGAAGGGGGGCCAAACAACCTACAAGCTTCCGCCCGAGGCCGTGGTCAAGAAGCTCATCCACGCGCTAGAGGCCAAGCGGCCGAAGCCGCGGTACTACGTGACCTTTCCCACTTATGCGGTCGCGTTCCTGCGGCGTGTCTTGCCGGTGCGCGCGCTCGACGCGGTGGCGGCAAAGAACTAAAGTCCCGCGCCGGCGTTAGATTTGCGCCCGACGGGACCCTGGAGGGGCACTTGGAAGACACTCTTCGTTGGATTCTGCCATTTGCGCTCGCTGCGGTGGTCATCGTGCTGGTGTTCGGGCTGTTCAACATGCTGCGCGGCGGAAACCCCAATCTTAGCCAAAAACTGATGCGTGCGCGCGTTCTGCTGCAACTCGTCGCCCTGCTCATCGTCATGGCGATTCTCTACTTGGCCGGAAACCGGCCGTGATAACGAGGTCTTGACCCGCCAAGGGGCCAGGATACGGTAGTTTCTCAAGCGGGTTTGCGCGCCGCGAGCCCTGGAAAATCAGGGCGGGTGGTATGGTTGTCCTCAACAAGATTTACACACGGACCGGTGACGACGGCACGACCGCGCTCGGCACCGGAGAGCGCGTGGCAAAATACGATCTCCGCGTGGAGGCCTATGGCACGGTCGACGAGACCAACGCGGTCATCGGGCTGGCGCGCCTGCATACAGGCGACACCGACCCGGCGCTCGACGCCATGCTGGCGCGCATCCAGAACGATTTGTTCGATCTGGGCGCCGATCTGTGTTTTCCGGACGAGACCAAGGATGGCAGCGCCCGTCTTTCGGTGACCGATGCACAGGTCGGGCGGCTGGAATCCGAGATCGATGAGATGAACCGTTCGCTTGAGCCGCTGCGGTCCTTCGTGTTGCCGGGAGGGAGGCCCGCCGCAAGCTTTCTGCATTTGGCTCGGACCGTGTCGCGCCGGGCTGAACGGCTGATCGTGGCGCTTGCTTCGCGCCCGGAGGAGCCTGTGAGCGAGCCGGCGATCCGCTACGTCAACCGGCTGTCTGACTTTCTGTTCGTTGCTGCGCGTTACGCCAACGACAAAGGTGCAGCGGATGTGACGTGGGTGCCGGGCAAGAACCGTTGAGAAGATCGGCGGTGCGCGCGTGTTCGTCCCCCTTCACGACACCAATCCTCTCAAGAAGATCCGCTTCCAATACGTAACGGTGGGGCTGATTGCCCTGAACGTCGCCATCTATGCGATCTTCCAGACCGGCTGGATCATTCCGCTGGACGATGAGGATGTCACTGCGCTCGCCGTGATTCCCGCGAAGCTCCTGGCGGACTCAGGCGGCGAGACGGCGTTCTTCGCCAACGGCGCAGTGCTGATCCCGGAGCGGCTGACGCTCGTGTCCTACATGTTCCTGCACGGAGGGTGGATCCACCTGATCGGCAACATGTTGTTCTTGTGGGTGTTCGGCGACAATATCGAGGACGCGATGGGGCATTGGCGCTTCATCATGTTCTATTTGATGTGCGGGATCTTCGCGGCCCTGCTGCACACCTACATGCTGCCCCATTCTGATTTGCCCCTGATTGGGGCGTCAGGCGCCGTGGCCGGGGTCATCGCCGCCTATCTGATCCTGCATCCCAAGGTGAAGGTCTGGGTTCTGGCGCTATGGCGCATTCCCATCAAAATCACCGCAGCCTGGGCTTTGGGGATCTGGATTTTAGCGCAATTTGCCAACCTCCTGTTCGAGGGCGAGGAGGCGGTCGCCTGGTGGGCCCATGTGGGCGGTTTGGTCGCCGGAGGGGTGCTGATCCTGTTTATGCGGCGGCGCGGTGTGATCCTGTTCGACCGCACCCGGGGCGGCGCCTGACGGGGCCCGGAAATCCCCAGGAACCATTGACTCCCCCCCATCCGGGCAGTACGGTCGCCGCCATTTCGCAGTTGCGAGATGCTGGTTTTGGGGGGCTAATTCAACTGTGCGGGGAACAGAACAAGCCGCATGAAAATCATGGTACCCGTCAAGCGGGTCATCGATTCAAACGTCAAGGTCCGCGTCAAGTCCGATGGCAGCGGGGTCGACCTTGCCAACGTGAAAATGTCGATGAACCCATTCTGCGAAATCGCCGTCGAGGAAGCCATCCGCATCAAAGAGCGGGGCGAGGCGAGCGAGGTCGTGGCAGTCTCCATTGGCAGCGCCAAGGCGCAAGACACGTTGCGCACGGCGCTTGCGATGGGCGCCGATCGCGCCATCCTGATCAAGACTGACGAGACGGTCGAGCCGCTGGCCGTGGCCAAGGTCCTGAAGGCCGTAGCGGAGAACGAGAAGCCCGACCTCATCATCCTTGGCAAGCAGGCGATCGACGACGATTGCAATCAGACCGGGCAAATGCTTGCCGGCCTCCTCGGCGTGCCCCAAGGCACGTTCGCCTCGAAGATCGAGCTTGATGGCGACAAGGTGAAGGTCACCCGCGAGGTCGATGGCGGCTTGGAGACGGTCGAACTCACCAAGCCTGCGGTCATCACCACGGATTTGCGCCTCAACGAGCCGCGTTATGCGTCGCTCCCCAACATCATGAAGGCCAAGAAGAAACCGATCGACGAGACCACGCCTGAGGATCTCGGCGTGGACATTGCTCCTCGCCTGAAGGTGTTGGCCGTGGAAGAACCGAAGGCGCGCGAGGCCGGAATCAAGGTGGACGACGTGCCGAGCCTTGTCGACAAGCTCAAGAACGACGCGGGGGTGCTCTGATGGCGGTCCTGCTGCTCGCGGAGCACGACAACACGGCGCTGGCGCCCGCCACGGCCAAGGCGCTCACCGCTGCGCGTGAATTCGGCAGCGACGTGGATATTTTGGTCGCCGGCGAGAACTGCAAGGCTGTGGCCGACGAAGCGGCAAAGCTCGATGGCGTGCGCAAGGTGTTGCTCGCCGACGCGCCGCATCTCGCGCATCGCTTGGCCGAGGACACCGCCGCCACCGTCGTGCCGCTGATGGAAAACTATACGGTGCTCTTGGCGCCGGCGACGACCATGGGCAAGAACGTGCTGCCGCGTGTCGCCGCGCTGCTCGATGTGGGACAAATTTCCGACATCGTGGAGGTCAAGTCGCCGGATACGTTCGTGCGGCCGATCTATGCGGGCAATGCGCTTGAGACGGTCCAGACATCCGACAAGATTGTGGTCGGCACGGTGCGGACGACCGCTTTTGCCGCGACGGGCGAGGGCGGTTCGGCCGAGATCGAGACCGCGACGGTCGGCGATGCCGTCGAACAGTCGAGCTTCGTCGGCGCCGATATCACCGAGAGCGAACGCCCCGAGCTCACCTCTGCGCGCGTGGTCATCTCCGGTGGGCGCGGCATGGCGTCCGGCGATAATTTCGAGAAGCTGATTGCGCCGATAGCCGACCGCCTGGGTGCCGCGATCGGCGCTTCGCGCGCCGCTGTCGACTCCGGCTACATGCCCAACGATTACCAGGTGGGCCAAACCGGCAAGGTCGTGGCACCGGAGCTCTACATCGCCGTCGGCATTTCGGGTGCGATCCAGCATCTTGCTGGGATGAAGGACTCCAAAGTGATCGTCGCCATCAACAAAGACGCTGAGGCGCCGATATTCCAAGTCGCCGATTACGGGCTGGTTGGTGACCTGTTCACCGTGCTGCCCGAGCTCGATGCCGAACTGAAGAAAGCCGGATACGGAGAGTAGCGGCTGCATGAGGACGTGTGATGGACGACATAGTGGAAGGTTCGAAACTCCGCGCGGAATCAAAATCGGAGCAGGAGCGTAAAGTGGAGCCCATTAGCAAAGTCGGTATTGTCGGCGGCGGCCAAATGGGAAGCGGAATTGCGCATGTGGTAGCGCTGGGCGGCTACGACGTGGCGATCAACGATGTCGCCAAGGAGCGGTTCGACTCGGCTCTCGCAGCCATCACCAAGAACATGTCGCGCCAAGTGTCCTCGGGCAAGATCAGCGAGGAGGACCGCGACAAGGCGTTGAGCCGGATCTCCTTCGCCGAGACGTTCCAGGACTTCTCCGATGTGGACCTCGTGGTGGAGGCCGCCACCGAGGACGAGACCGTCAAGCGCAAGATTTTCGTGGCGGTGTGCCCGTTCCTCAAGCCGGACGCCGTGCTGGCCACCAACACCTCGTCCATCTCCATCACGCGGCTGGCGGCCACCACGGACCGGCCAGAGCGCTTCATTGGCATGCATTTCATGAACCCGGTTCCGGTGATGGAGCTGGTCGAGATGATCCGGGGTATCGCCACGGACGACGTGACTTTCACCCGGGCCAAAGATTTCGTCGACACGCTGGACAAGACCATTGCGGTTTCCGAAGACTTTCCCGCCTTCATGGTCAACCGCATTCTGTTGCCGATGATCAATGAGGCGGTGTACACGCTCTACGAGGGTGTCGGCTCGGTTGATGCGATCGATACGGCCATGCGCCTTGGCGCGCATCATCCCATGGGACCGCTTCAACTGGCGGACTTCATCGGGCTCGATACCTGTCTGTCGATTATGCAGGTTCTCTATGAGGGGCTCGCCGATTCTAAGTATCGGCCCTGTCCGCTGCTCGTGAAATATGTCGAGGCCGGCTGGCTCGGCCGGAAGACGAAGCGCGGGTTCTATGATTATCGCGGCGAAACGCCGATGCCGACGCGCTAGCGGACGCAATTTCCTCTCTAGTTTTGGGCCCTTCCAGCGCACGCTACGCCACGTGCAGCGCGCGCTGGCGTTCGCTTGAAGATGTCATTGTTCGCCGATAAGCTCCCGTCCCGGAGCGACTTCTCACATATGGCAGAGGGTGGACTGCCATCACCGCATGGAGACGAGCAATGAAGTTTCAATCGCGTTTCGTGGCCGTCGCGCTCGCGCTGGGCTTGGCGCTTGCCGCTAGCCCCGCGGCGGCTGAGTGCAATCCGGACGACGCTCTGTTCGAGGACGAGTTTGAGTTCCTGGACGTCTCGTGGGGCGAGTCCGACGACAATCTTTATGTCGAGGACGGCGCCCTGGTCGTCAAAGAATACGGCGGCATCGTCAATTTCAGCACGCGGAACGAGGGCGCCAATGTCTGCATCGATATGACGATCGCCGACGCCTCCAAAATTCCAAATAGCCCCATCGGCCTCGTGTTCTGGTGGCAGGACTGGGACAATTACTACTCGATGTTCGTCTGGGCCGACGGCTGGATCGAGGTCAGGAGGATCGTCGACGGCAAGCAGACGACGATCTTCACCGAGGAGACGCTGGCCCTCAAGAAGGGCGTCGGCGAGACGAATAGTGTCGAGCTCGATCTGAAGCCCAAGGACGCGACCATCTTCATCAACGGCACCAAGGTGCAGCGCTTCAAAGGCAGGCAGCCTAAGGATGGCGGTGTTATCGGCGTGTACGGCATCTCGCCGGAAGACGCGCCCGCGACGTTCACCTTCGACAATTTCGTGGTGAATACGCAAGACGAGTAGGCTTGAGAGATCCG
>CAYWIA010000012.1:23657-26191 GCA_964458245.1 uncultured Methyloceanibacter sp.
CCGAAGAGCCAATCCCACCAGTTTGCGCGCGTGGTCCTCATGGCCTTGCGCTCAAGCGGGGCCTGCGGCGCGTTCTTGGCTGTCGGCTTTTCGGTCCGCATCGCCAATTGTTGCCTCGGGGCTGTCTCCGGCGCCGGTGCGCGAAGGACCGGCATATCGGATCGCGCCGTCACTTGCCTGGAAACATCCGGAGCGGCCGCCTTGGCGGCCGGGCTTTCGGCGGACCGCGCCGTCGCTTGCTTGACGGTGTCCGCCCCTGCGGATTTTGTGGCTGCCTCTTCAGTGTTCCGCGCAGAATGTTGCTTGCCGATTTCCGTGGAGGCCCGTTCGGCGAAGACCACGGCGGAGCGTCCCATGCTCAACCGGCTGCCCTCCGGAGTGGACGCCCTGGTTTCCGGTGGTTCGGCGGAGCGGGTCGGGAGTTGCTTGCCGATGTCCGCTCCAGCGGCGCGGTCGGTCGAACTCGCCGCGGAACGGCCCATGCTCAGCCTGCCGGCCTCCGAAGCCGATGCTTTGGTGGCCGGTCCTTGGGCCGAGCGCGTCATGCTTGGCCGTTCAGCATCGGCATTGCGGGTTTGGGGCTCGGCCAGCGCCACGCTCGAGGCGGCGAGCGACAAAGCGACGGCCCCGGCGGCAACCATCGCAGCAGTGTGTCTTGCATCTTTCGTCGACATTCTTCTCTCCGAAGCTTGGATGAAACGATGCTCCTGCAGCCGATTAAACCCTCCGCTCCATGTCAATTGCAAGGCGGTTGCCGCCCCGGACCGTGAATTTTCGGCCGATCTTCGGAGCTTTTTCGCTGAACGGCAGATGAACGGTGCCCTCAGCTTCGGTTCAGCGCGGATTTGAGAGAATGCCATTCTGTCGAGCGGGGGATCGCTTCCGCTCTTTCGAGATGAACCCCGCGCCTTGTGAGGAAGGCGCATCAGAGTTGGAGGATGATCCGATGTTTAAGACCGCTCTCATGACCGTCGCTGCCGTCGCCACGCTGTCCTTAGGCGCCGTGCAGGCCAATGCCCAGGCCCTTTCGGGCGATGCGCTTCGCGGCGCAATCAGTGGCAAGACCGTTTTTCTGAACATCTCCGGCTTCGAGCTGCCGGTCCAGTATTCGCCGAGCGGCACGATGAAGGGCAGCATGGGTACCGTGGCCGCAGCGCTTGCTCGCGGCGACGGCTCTTCGGACCGCGGCAAGTGGTGGGTCGACGGCGATCAGCTGTGCCAGAAGTGGTACACGTGGATGGAAGGCCAGACCTATTGCTACAAGCTCAGCCGCAACGGCAGCGACGTCCGCTGGGTGCGTAATGACGGCCGCTCCGGCACCGCGCGGATCGGCGGCTAACTGGCCGCTTCGCTTCTTACCCCGCCTGCAAACTGGCCGGAGACCGAGAAATCGGGCTCCGGCTCTCTTTATCGGCCGCTTCGGGGATCGGGCGCGCGCTAGCAAGCACGCCTCGGAAAGGGCCTTGAGCCTATTCCTTCAGCGCCTTGCTCGGCATGGAAGGCAAATGCTCGATGGCGATACGCATCAGCTCGGGCAAGGAGTGCACGCCGAGTTTCGGCTTGAGTTGGCTACAGGTGTTGGCGATCGTCTTGTAGCTGACATGCAGGTCCGCGGCGATCTGAGCGTAGGGCTTGCCTTCGGCCAGCAGCGACAGGATCTGAAGCTCACGTTCGGTGATGGACCGCAGCGGATTGCTGGTCCGGCCGCGCGCTTCCATGAAGGCGACTTCCGATGCCAGCTCGTGGCTGAGATAGGGTATTCCGTCGCGAATATGCTCGAAGGCCTTGACGATTTCTTCGCCCGATGTGTCCTTCAAAATGTAGCCGTTGGCGCCGATTTTCAGCGCGCGGCTCACGATGAAGGGGTCGTTGTGCATGCTGAATACGAGGATCGGCGTGCGCGTGTCGTGCAGCCGCAGACGGCGGATGAACGAGAGGCCGCCGAGAGCGCCGGTTCGCATGGCAAGATCGACGATGATCACGTCGGGCTTCTTGCTGCGATAGAGGCGGAAGCCCTCGGCGAGGCTCTCCGTTTGTACGATGCGCTTGACGCCGGCGAATTTTAGAAGCTGCCGGCAGCCTTCAAGCACGATCGGGTGGTCGTCGATAACAAGCACTTCCATTTAAGATGCCTCGATTCTTTCTTCATATTTGGGCGTGCTGGCCGTGGTTACCGCGACGGCAGTGATCGGGATGATCACGCGCACGATCGCGCCTTGGCTCGGCGCGCTCTGAATGACGCACGATCCGCCCAGTGCTTGGACGCGCTCGCGCATGGCTGTGAGCCCAAAGCCGAGTGGCGTGTTGGGCGGGATGCCTCGGCCGTCGTCTTGTATAAGTAGCTGCAGCGTCGGGCTGGCCGCGTCGCCGGTACGAGGGGCGCGCTTTTCGAAAAGATCGACCCGGACCGTATCCGCCTTGCCGTGGCGGATGGCGTTGGTGACACCCTCCTGGATGCAACGATAGATGGTCAGGTCGATGGCCTCGCCGTATTGGACGCCGCGCGTCCGAAGCGAAGGCGTGATGTCGACTTC
>CAYWIA010000013.1:0-2653 GCA_964458245.1 uncultured Methyloceanibacter sp.
CAAGCCTTGCGGCGAGATGCCGAACAGGTCGGGCGCTTTTTCCTTGGTGATGACCAGGGTGTGGCCTTCGGTGCGCGGCATGATGTCGAGGAAGGCGAGGGTGTCGTCGTCCTCGTAGATCTTATGGCAGGGGATCTCGCCTTTCAGGATCTTGGCGAAGATGTTGTCCGGGTCATAGGCCGCCATGCGTGCCTCCTTCCGCGCGTCAGGCTGTTGGGCCGGTTATAGCGAAGCGGCGGACGCCCTGATACCCGGCTTTCGCGCGCGGGCGAGCGGAACTTTTGCCGGACGCCATCCATTGAGTCCTATCAAGGCGGGGAGGGCGCCGCTATGCTCGTTAAGCTGCGGAACGGAAAAGACTTTCTTCAAATCCCAGCCCCAAGGAGGAACCCCCATGTCCATGCTGAAGGTGATCGAAGTCCTGGCCGAATCCGACAAGAGCTGGGAGGACGCCGCTCAGTACGCGGTCGATACGGCGAATAAGAGCGTGCGCAACGTCAAGTCGATCTACATCAAGAACCTCGAAGCCTCCGTCGAGAACGGCAAGATCAAGAAGTACCGCATCAACGGCAAGATCTCGTTCGTGCTCGACTAGGACGGCGTCAGCCGCGGTCGCGGCGGTAGGGCGACTCCGCGGTGAGGAGCGCGGCTTCGTGCGCGACCGCGCGCCGTTCGCGCACGAGGTAGTCGGCGACGGCCCGGGCCAGGCCCCGATCGGCGATGTAGTGGGCGCTGTAGGTCTCCACGGGCAGGTAGCCCCGCGCGAGCTTGTGGCCGCCTTGGGCGCCGGCCTCGACCCATGCCAGCCGGTGCTGGATCGCGTAATCGATGGCCTGGTAATAGCAGACCTCGAAATGCAGAAAGTCCTGCGCTTCGGTGGTGCCCCAATAGCGGCCATAGAGTGTGTCCGCGCCGATGACGTTGAGCGCGCCGGCGATGTAGCCGCCATCGCGCTTGGCCAGCACGAGCAGCAATTGGTCGGCCATGGTCTGCCCCAGCAGGCTGAAGCATTCGCGCGTCAGATAGGGCGTGCCCCATTTGCGCGCGCCCGTATCCATGTAGAAGCGGAAGAACGCGTCCCAGTGAGCCTCGGTGAGATCGGAGCCTGAGACCCATTCGATCTCGACGCCGTCTTCCAACGCCGCGCGGCGTTCTTTCCTGATGGTCTTGCGCTTGCGGGACGACAGCACGGCGAGAAAGTCGTCGAAGGTCTCGTAGCCTTCGTTCTTCCAATGGAACTGCTGGTCGGTGCGCTGCAGATAGCCGAGCTCGCCGGCGAGGCGCCACTCGTCCCGCGTCATGAAGGTGATGTGCAGGGAGGACACGCCGAGCTCCCGGGTCAGCGTGTGGCCCGCATTCAGCAGGATGGCTTGGCGTTCGAGCCGATCTCCACCACCGCGCACCAGAAGGCGGGGCCCCGGCACGGGCGTAAACGGCACGGCAGCCTGCAGCTTCGGGTAGTAGCGGCCGCCGGCGCGCATATAGGCCTCGGCCCAGCCGTGATCGAAGACATACTCGCCCTGGCTGTGGCTCTTCAGATAGCAGGGCATGCAGGCGAGCAGTCGGCCATCGCCGTCCTCGTAAAGAAGATGCTGAGGCAGCCAGCCGGTGTCGCGGCCGGCCGAGCCGCTGTCCTCGAGCGCTTTCAAAAACGCATGAGAAACGAACGGGTTGGATGGCCGCGTTGAGCCGAGTTCGAGGGAGCCGTCCCCTGCCGCGCATGCATCCCAGTCCGCCGCGGGGATATCGGCGACGCGGCCGGCGACCCGCACCACGACGGACGGCGCGTCGGTGCTCTCATCCCCGGACTGTCTCTCGATATCGCCCATTACGCTTAAGGCTCGATTCCTTCGAAGATCATCGCGTCGGCATAGAGCAGCGCACGTTCCCGCTCGGCGTCCGTGCGCACCGTCCAGGTCAGCAGCGGCAGCCCGCACACGGTCTTGGCGATCAGCGGCGCGGCCGCAGGCAGCGCTTGAACATCGTACGCGATGAAGTGGGGCCGTGCGAAGGCGGCTGTGAGGAGATGCCGCATGACAAAGCGCTGTCGCCGCGAGAGGTCTTGCCAGTGGTCGCTTGCGAAACGGTCGGCCACGAGGCCGCGGGGCAGGTCGGGCGCCACGCGCCGGAACGCCGCGACGGAATAAGGATCGAAGGACATCACGGCAACGGGGCCGCTATAGCCGGCGAGCTGCTTGGCGATGTTCGCCTCGAACTTGCCGTCTTGCGTCCAAGTGCTCTTCACCTCCAGCAAGAGCGGCACGTAGCCGCCGACCCTCTCGAGCAGATCGGGAAGCGACAGAATCTTGTCGCTGCTTCCTTTCAGCGAGATCGCGCGCAAGCTTTCGACGTCGCGCGCCGCCACCGGCCCGCTTTCGTGGGTGAGGCGGTCGAGAGTTGCATCGTGGAACACGACGGGCATGTCGCCGGCGGCGCATTGCAGGTCGACCTCGACGGCGTAGCCCTTGCTCATGGCTGCCCTGATCGCCGAGGCGCTGTTCTCGATGACGCCGCGCGCGGCGTCATGGAGCCCGCGATGAGCGATCGGCCGTTTTAGCCAGTAAAGCACGGCCATGAGGTGTCCCTTGTGCGGGAACTAGTCTATGGCAAAAACCGCGTCGATCTCGACGGCGGCGTTCAGGGGCAGGCTCGC
>CAYWIA010000013.1:2753-24327 GCA_964458245.1 uncultured Methyloceanibacter sp.
CCGGTCACCGCTACGGCGCCATCCTTCATGGGCAATTGGCCCGAGATCAGCAGTTGGCCGTTCATGTGGACGAAGGGAACGTAGGTGCCGATCGCCGCCTTGGCCTCCGGGAGAACGAGGTCGAGCGCTTTCAGCCTAGCCTCGATGGTGCCTGCCATGATGCCTCCATGTTGTGAAGTTACGGCGAGAGTTGAGCAAATCCCTTCATCCCGCAAGTCTGACAGAAGGATTTCGCCGGCAACGGGCCTCTTGTCGGGCCGGACCGTTGGTGCCAAGAATTGATCCCTGCCGACCGGGGCAGGGTGGGGAGACTGCGGAACGCATGAAAAGCGCAAGAAGAAATTTGCTGGCGGTGGTGGCGTTTGGCGGAGCTTGCGCTCTTGCCTATCAGGCGCAGGCCTTCCCCGCGGGCAAGCTGGCGCCCCATCGCGCCATCTATGAGATGACGCTTGAAGAGGCCCGGTCCGCATCCGGCATTACCGGCATCGACGGCCGCATGGTGTTCGAGTTCACGGGTTCGGCCTGCGACGGCTATTCGCTGAACATGCGCATGGTCACGCAGATGACCGACTCGCAAGGCCAGACCAATCTGACCGATCTCAGGTCCTCGACCTGGGAGCAGGGCGACGGCAAGAAATTCCGCTTTCAGTCCGCGCAATATCTGAATGAGAAGCTCGGTGACGTCACCATGGGACGGGCCGTGCGCGCGGCGCCCCAGGAGGCCGTCAAAGTCAAACTCAGCCAGCCGGCGCGGGCGGAGCTTGATCTCTCGGGCCGGATTTTGTTTCCCACGCAGCACAGCATCGCCCTGATCGAGAAGGCGCTCGAAGGCAAGAGCGTGTTCCAGGCGAGGATCTATGACGGGTCGGAGAAAGGGCGGAAAGTCTACGAGACGACCGCCTTTATCGGCTCGAAGGTGAAACCGGGCAGCGACACGGGCAGGCTCGAACCTGCCGCCAAGGAGAAGAATCTCGGCGCGTTGCCGTCCTGGCCGGTGTCGATCGGCTATTTCGAGCCGACGACGGGCGACCTCACGCCGAGCTATCAGATCGATTTCCGGCTTTACGAGAACGGTGTCAGCCGCGAGCTGCTGATCGACTACGGCGATTTCTCGATCCACGGCACGCTCACGTCCTTGGAGTATCTCAAGGAGAAAGAGTGCGAGTGACGCTTGCGCTCGCCCGCTAGGGCCGGTTTGCCACGAATCCGGGCGAAAAAGCTCGGTTTTCCGCCCGTTTTGCCGCTCCTCTAAAGAGTTTGGTTACAGGTTTGCGGTGACACTCCGCCGATCAAAGGGGGACGAAGCCACAATGTTTTGGAGGGTCAGATCGACTCCGGCTGCCATGGTGCACTATGACCAGATCGCCAATCATGGCCGGACAGAATCGCCGGGGCCGATGCCAATGACCAAAACTGTGCTGATTGTCGAGGACAACGAGCTGAACATGAAGCTCTTCCACGACCTCCTCGATGCGCATGGCTACGAGACGCTGCAAACACGCAACGGCGTGGAAGCCCTACAGCTCGCCCGGGAGCATCATCCCGATCTCATTCTGATGGATATCCAGCTGCCCGAGGTGTCGGGCCTCGAAGTGACGAAGTGGCTGAAAGAGGACGACCACTTGCGGGAAATTCCGGTCATCGCGGTGACGGCCTTCGCCATGAAAGGCGACGAGGAGCGCATCCGCGAGGGTGGCTGCGAAGCCTATATCTCGAAACCAATCTCGGTGACGATGTTCCTCGACACGGTCAAACAGTTCATTGGTGAGGCTCGGTAGGGAACATGACCGCGCGCGTTCTCGTTGTCGACGATGTCGAGGCCAATGTGAAGCTGCTCGAGGCCCGGCTCAGCGCCGAGTATTTCGAGGTGCGCACCGCCCCTAACGGTCCCGACGCTCTGCAGATTTGTACCCGCGAGGGCACGGATGTCGTCCTGCTCGACGTGATGATGCCCGGCATGGACGGGTTCGAAGTTTGCCGGAAGCTCAAGTCCGAACCGCGCACCCAGCATATTCCCGTCGTCATGGTGACGGCGCTCGATCAGCCTGGCGACCTGTTGCGTGGCCTGGAAGCCGGCGCGGACGATTTTCTCACGAAGCCGGTGGACGATCTCGCGCTCGTCACCCGCGTGAAGAACCTGGCGCGGCTCAAGCTCTTGACCGACGAGATGCTGATGCGCGCGTCCACCGAGGAACAGATGGGCGTCGCCACGGCCATGGGCACCGGCCTCGAGCAGGCCGGCCGCGATGGCCGCATTCTGCTGGTGGAGGACCGCGAGCGGGCGGCGGACCGCCTGGTCAAGGCGCTGGAGACGGAGCAACACGTCACGTGCGAGCCCGATCCGGCGCGCGCACTTCTGAGCGCCCCGGACGGCAATTACGACCTGCTGATCGTCAGTCTCAATCTGGAGAACGCGGACGGCCTGTGGCTCTGCTCCCAAGTGCGGTCGCTCGATCGCACGCGCCATCTGCCGATCATGATCGTGGTCGAGCCCGGCGAGGAGGCGCGCCTGCTGCGAGGCCTCGATATGGGCGTGAACGACTATATCGTCCGGCCGGTGGACGCGAACGAACTCTTGGCGCGCGTGCGGACGCAGATCAAACGCAAGCGCTACACGGACTATTTGCGCACGCGGCTCGAACAGACCGTGGAGATGGCGGTCCTGGACCCGCTCACGGCGCTTCACAATCGCCGCTATATGAGCAGCCACCTGAAGACCTTGTTCGAAGAGTCCGCGCATCGCGGCCGGCCGCTCTCGGTGCTGGTGCTCGATATCGATCACTTCAAGTCGATCAACGACACGCACGGGCACGATGCGGGCGATGCGGTGCTGCGCGAGTTCGGCGTGCGCCTCAAGCGCAATATTCGCGGCATCGACCTTGCCTGCCGGCTCGGCGGCGAGGAGTTCGTCGTGGTGATGCCGGACACGGATATCGACAAAGCCTATCTGGTCGGCGAGCGGCTGCGGCAGTGCATCGCGGCGGCGCCGTTCTTCGCCGGCGAGCGGTACGGGTCGCTCGAGGTGACGGCGAGCGTCGGGGTGGCTTCGCTCGAGTTTGCCGACGACACGCCAGACCTTATTTTGAGGCGGGCGGATCAGGCGCTCTATTGCGCCAAGCGCCACGGGCGTAACCGGGTCGTCGCCGACGCCGCTTAGGGCGGCCAAATCCCGGGTTTCCGAGGCAGGGTTGGGCGCGGCGAATCACTTTTGCGCCTGAATGCCTCAGCCAATGGCCCGAATGCCTTGAATTCGCTGGGTTCGCGTCTTGACCTTGTAACTGAGGCGTAGTGCTTAAGGCTTTACACTGCCTCGTGATTCGTCGTATTAAGCAAAATACGACGATTGATTCCGTTCTTCCATTCGTTCTTTTATGATTTGACTCAGTTCTTAGGAATTGGCGTGGGAGGCAACGAATGGGCGAGGGCACGGGCGCAACTTAGCGAGTCGTTGCCTTGATCTATTCCCTTCCATGACAGAACAGCCCTACGGAGTGCTCAGGTCCGCCGCATCTCCTGGGTCCGTGGGGTTTGGCCGGTCGGAGCGCGGTTGAGTGGCCTCCTCGTTAGCGCCGCGTTTCGACCGGCCACCTTCTTAGGCGGCCTTTTTCCCACTCATTCCGGTTGTCTCGCCGGCCCTTCTGGGCATACGGCTACGCGCCTCAGCGCGGGCGGAGACGTGGCGGCGCGCGGCAACGCGCAGCGCAGCTACTTGATTTTGGCTTCTTTGAACTCGACGTGCTTGCGCGCGACCGGATCGTACTTCTTGAAGTTCATTTTTTCGGTCTGATTGCGCGGATTCTTCTTGGTCACGTAGTAGTAGCCCGTACCGGCGCTACTCACGAGCTTGATCTTCTGGGTGACGGACTTCGCCATTTCGTCCTCGGATGAATACTGTCAGCGGATTTCGCGCGAAACTACTGGGTCGCGGCCGGAAGTCAAGCGGACGGGGGCGCCAGGCGGTCCCCGATCTCCTCCTTGGCGTCCGGATCGAAGCCGTGCATCAGGAGGGCCCATTGCAGGGCCACCAGGAGCCCTTTGATGGGTGCCAGCAGCACAAGGGCGAGGGCCAGGGTCAAGGGCATCCACAGCGCCGCATGGAGCCATAGAGGCGGCCGATAGGCCATCTCGACGGCGAGGACCAGGCTCACCACCACATGGCCGACGATCACAATCGTAAAGTAGGCGGGCGCGTCGTCCGCGCGGTGGTGGTGCAGGGACTCTCCGCACTGCGGGCATTGGTCGACCACCTTCAGATAGCGGTGGAACAGGCCTCCAACGCCACAGGCCGGGCACTTGAGCATGGCGCCGCGCAGGAGCGCCTGCTGTAGCGACCGGGGGCCTGTCGAGTGGCCGTCTTGCTTCTGCATGGACTTGATCCTCCTGGCCGCCTAGCGGCGCTTCTTCCCGCCACGCAACTTGCCGCTACGGGACTTGCCTCGAGGGGCTTTGCTCCGAGGCTTGCCGGCGCGGCCCTTTGCCGGGGGCCTCTTGCGACCCTGTTTCGTACCGATCTGACGGCCTTCGCTCAACATGTCAAAACGTAGCGCTCCGGCGGTCGGGATCGCCTCGACCAAGCGGACCTCGACCGGGTCGCCGAGCTGATAGGCAAGGCCCGTATCCTCGCCGACCAGGGCCCGGCGGACCTCGTCGTGGTAGAAATATTCGTGCCCGATGCCCGACGCGGGGACGAAGCCATCCGCTCCGGTTTCGGCGAGGCGCACGAATAGGCCGGTGCGCACCAGCCCCGACACCCGGGCGGGAAACTCGGCGCCGATGCGGTCGGCGAGAAAGGCGGCGATCAGACGGTCGGCGGTGTCCCGCTCGGCCGCCATGGCTCGCCGCTCCGTATCGGAGATGGCGCCGGCAATCTCCTCCAGCTCCTCCATTTCCTTATCGGCGAGGCCGCCGGCGCCCAGGTCGAAGGCGCGGATCAGGGCACGATGCACGATGAGATCGGCATAGCGGCGAATGGGCGAGGTGAAATGGGCATAGCGGCGCAGGTTCAGACCGAAATGCCCGAGATTTTGCGGGCTGTACTCGGCCTGGGATTGGCTGCGCAGGACCACTTCGCCGACGAGCTCCGCGGTGGGCGTGGCACGGGTCTCCGCGAGAATGCGATTGAACTGGGCAGGCTTGAGCGTGCCCGCCTTGGGCAAGTTCATGCCGATGGTCGAGAGGAACTCGCCGAGCGCCACGAGCTTCTCCTTCGAGGGGGCATCATGCACGCGATAGATCAGCGGCGAGCGTTTGGCTTCGAGCGCTTCCGCCGCGGCTACGTTCGCCTGGATCATGAACTCTTCGATGAGGCGATGGGCGTCGAGCCGGGGCGGCGTCGTGACGGCGCGGACCTGTCCCTTGTCGTCGAGCAGGATCTTGCGCTCCGGCAGATCGAGGTCGAGCGGCCCCCGCTCGGTGCGCGACAGGACGAGGCTGGCATAGGCGCCCCACAGCGGGCGCAGCACCGTGTCGAGCAACGGCCCCGTGGTCTCGTCGGTCCGGCCGTCGATGGCGGCCTGGGCCTGCTCGTAGCTCAAGCTTGCCGCCGAACGCATCAGCGCGCGGAAGAAGCGATGACCGAGCTTTCGCCCGCCTTTGTCGAAAACCATGCGCACGGCGAGGCAGGGGCGGGGGACGTCTTCCTTCAGCGAGCACAGATCGTTCGAGATGCGCTCCGGCAGCATCGGCACCACGCGATCTGGGAAGTAGACCGAGTTGCCGCGCTTGCGCGCTTCCTTGTCGAGGGCGCTGCCGGGGGTGACGTAATGCGCCACGTCGGCGATGGCGACGATGACGACCCAGCCCCCGCGGTTTCTGGCATCGGGGTCGGCCTCGGCCCACACCGCGTCGTCGTGGTCGCGTGCGTCCGCCGGGTCGATGGTGATGAGCGGAACGTCGCGCAAATCCTCGCGGCGGCCGAGAGTGACTTCCTTAGCCGCGTCGGCCTCGGCGATGACGGCCGGCGGAAAGACATCGGGAATGCCATGGGCGTGAAGCGCGATCAGGCTGATGGACTGTTGCGCTTCCGGGTTTCCGAGCCGCTCGACGATGCGCGCCGCCGGCACGCCGTAGCGGGCGGAGCGGGCGATCTCGAAGCGGACCAGCTCGCCGTTCTCGGCGTCGCCCGTGGCGCCACGCGGCACGGTCCATTCCTTCAGCTGCTTCTTATCGATGGGATCGATGACGCCGCGGCCGTCCCTGAGCGCGCGGAAGATGCCGAGCAGGCTGCGTGAGGTGGCGCGCGGTAGGCGCTTGATAGTGCGCGCCTGATAAGGATAGTCGGCGTCGGGTTCGAGCGCGGTGATGCGCGCCAGCACGCGGTCGCCGATCCCCGCGGCAGGCCCTTGATCCTGCTTGCTCTCGACCATGAGGATGCGCGGGGCGGGTCCATGCTCGTCGTCCCAGGTGGCCGGCCGGGCGATGAACTCGCCGTCGGCGTCGCGGCCCGTGATCTCCACGACGGTGACCGGGGGCAGGGCGCCGGGGCGCGTCAGCTTGCGCCGCGAGCCGGCGATGAGACCTTCGTCGGCCATGTCGCGGAGGAGCGCCTTAAGGGTGATGCGGTCTGAGCCTTTCACGCCGAAGGCGCGCGCGATCTCCCGCTTGCCCGATTTCGCCGGCGCGGTCTCCAGGAAATTGACGATGTCTTGCTTGGAGGGAAGCTTGGCCGCGGACTTCTTGGCCGTTGCCGTCTTCTTTCTTGGGGCAGCCTTCTTGGTTTTCGCCACGTTGCGCCGCTTAGCTTGCCGCCTCCTCGGCGGCCTCCTTCGATTTGGCGCTCTTGCGCGCGGATTTCTTCGCCGGCTTCTTCGCGGCGGCCTTCTTGGCCGGGGCTTTCTTCTTGGCGGGGCCCTTGGCGGCGCGCGCGGCGATCAGTTCCACGGCCTCTTCCAGGGTGACCTCCTCGGGCGCCCGGTCCCTGGGGATCGTGGCGTTGACCTTGGCGTGCTTCACGTAAGGCCCGTAGCGGCCGTTCAGCACCTGGACCTTGCCGCCCTCCGCGGGGTGCTCGCCGAGATCTTTCAGAACGCTCGACCCGCGCGGGCTACGGTTCGCGGCCTTCTCGGCCAGAAGCGCGATGGCGCGGTTTGCACCGACCTCGAACACCTCTTCGGGCGTGCTGAGAGATGCATACTTCCCGTCGCTCTGGACGTAAGGGCCGTAGCGCCCATAGCCGGCGGTGATCGGCTTGCCGGACTCCGGATGAGTGCCGATCTCGCGCGGCAGCGACAACAGCGCCAGCGCGCGGTCGAGTTCGATGGCTTCCGGATCGGTGCCCTTGGGGATCGAGGCGCGTTTCGGCTTCTCGCCGCCTTCCGCTTCGCCGAGCTGGACATAGGGGCCGAAGCGGCCGGTCCGCACGCTCACTTCGAAGCCCGTCTCCGGATCGGTGCCGAGCACCTTGCCGTCGGCCAACGCGGCTTTGTCGCCGGTCTCGGCGAGCTGGCGGGTGAAGCGGCAGTCGGGATAGTTGGAGCAGCCGACGAAGGCGCCGAACTTGCCGACCTTCAGGCTGAGCTGGCCATCACCGCAGGACGGACAGGCGCGCGGATCGCCGCCGTCGCCTGTGTCGGGGAAGACATGCGGGCCCAGCAGTTCGTTGAGGGCGTCCAGCACCTGCGTGATGCGGAGATCGCCGATATCGTCGACCGCGCCGATGAAGTCGCGCCAGAAATCGCGCAGCACGTCCTTCCACTCGAGCTTGCCGGCCGAGATGAGGTCGAGCTTTTCCTCCAGGTCCGCAGTGAAATCGTACTCCACGTAGCGCTTGAAGAAGCTTTCCAGGAAGGCGGTGACGAGCCGTCCCTTGTCCTCGGGGTAGAGACGCTTCTTGTCGATGCGGACATAGTCGCGCTCGCGCAGCACGTTCAGGGTTGAAGCGTAGGTGGAGGGGCGGCCGATGCCGAGCTCCTCCAGCTTCTTGATGAGGGTGGCTTCGCTGTAGCGCGGTGGCGGCTCGGTGAAATGCTGCTTCGCCTCGATGCCGCGCGGGTCGACGGCCTGGCCTTCGTTCATCGCCGGCAGCGCGCCGTCCTCGCCAACGGCATCGTCCACGCCTTCCTCGTAGATCTTGAGGAAACCGTCGAAGCGGATGACCGAGCCCGTGGCGCGCACGCCATAGGGCTTGCCGTCCGTGCCGGCAACGTCGATGTCCACCGACGTGCGCTCGATCTCCGCGCTCGAAGCCTGGCTTGCGAGCGTGCGTTGCCAGATGAGCTTGTAGAGCTTCAACCCATCGGCATCGAGATAACGGCCGATCTTGTCGGGCGCCTTGCTGAAATCGGTGGGGCGGATGGCTTCGTGAGCCTCTTGTGCGTTCTTGGCCTTGGTCTCGTACTGGCGGGGCGAGGACGGCACGTAGCGGTCGCCGTAGGCCCCGGTCACGAGCTTGCGGATTGCGGACACGGCTTCGGGCACGATCTGCACGCCGTCGGTTCGCATATAAGTAATGAGACCTTCGGTCTCGCCGCCAAGATCCACGCCCTCGTAGAGGCGCTGCGCGAGCTGCATGGTTTGCCGTGGCGAGAAGCCGAGCTTGCGCGAGGCTTCCTGCTGCAGCGTGGAGGTGGTGAAGGGCGCGGCCGGGTTACGGCGCTGAGACTTGCTCTCGATCTTGGCGACGGTGAAGCGTCCGCCTTCGAGCGCGGCCTTCAGACGTTCGGCATTCTCGGCGTCCGGAATGTCGAACTTCTCAAGCTTCTCGCCTTCGGCGGAGACGAGCCGTGCCTCGAAAGCCTCGTTCTTGTCCGTGGCGAGAGCGGCGATGATCGTCCAATATTCCTGCGCCTTGAACCGCTCGATCTCGAGCTCCCGGTCGCAGACGAGCCGTAGTGCGACCGACTGAACGCGGCCGGCGGAGCGTGCGCCAGGCAGTTTCCGCCAGAGCACCGGAGAGAGAGTGAAGCCAACGAGGTAATCGAGCGCGCGGCGGGCGAGGTAGGCGTTCACCAGCGGCTCGTCGATTTGGCGCGGATGGCGCATGGCCTCCAGCACCGCCTCTTTGGTGACGGCGTTGAACACCACGCGCTCGACCGGAATCTTGCCGAGCAATTTCTTGCGGTCGAGCACCTGGAGCAAGTGCCAGGAGATGGCCTCGCCCTCACGGTCGGGGTCGGTGGCCAGAATGAGCTTGTCGGCGCCCTTGACGGCTTGAGCGATCTCGTTCAGCCGCTTGGCCGATTTGGGGTCGACATCCCAATGCATCTCGAAGTCGTTGTCGGGCAGGACCGAGCCGTTCTTCGAGGGTAGGTCGCGCACATGCCCATAGGAGGCCAGCACCCGGTACTCTGACCCGAGGTACTTGTTGACTGTCTTTGCCTTGGCTGGCGATTCAACGATTACGATGTTCATTGAGATGTTCCTAGCCGCGCGAAAGTGCGTCTGGCTGAGGGCGATGGGACCGGAATCGACCCCGGCATGCGGCGAAAATGGTGTTTCGATCAGCCGCTGTCAAATTCAGGGCGCGGACGATTGACAACTTCAGGGTGTATATAATAACTAAATACAACTCTAAGACGCTAATCCAAACGGTGTTCTTGGTACGGCAACCGACGCTGCATCTTGCCATTTGTGGAGGCGGTGGTGGTGACCAATGGGCGCGATGCGAGGCGGAATCGAATGGCAGGGTCCCGCGCCGAGCCACCAGTAGGCGCAAATTCCATCAAGGGTCAATCCGCGCCCTCCCGGAAGGAGGCCGCCGAATATATTGGCTCCTTGCTCGAGGGCTTACAGTCCCTGGCGCAGGAGACCCAGATGCCGTTCCTGGCCTATCTGCTCACCTTGGCGCTGGAGGAGGCCAAAACCGAGAAGGCCAAGGCCGACTAGCGCCCCTCTAGGGCTCGCTCAACGAGACCAGCTGGCCGCCGTGGCGCTGAAGCCGTCCCGCCAGGTCGAGCTCAAGCAGGATGATGTGGACCTTCCGCGTCTCCAGGCCCGTCGCCCGAATGAGTCGATATCCACGGGGCTCGGACCGAGCGCCTCCAGGACGCGCTCGCGGTCGCTTTGAGCGATATCGGGGAGCGGCGGGGGCGTGTCCGTCTCGTCGCATGACGCGAGTTCTATGCTGGGCGGGAGGGGGCCGCGGCCCAGCATGGGCGCCAGCGTTTCGACGATGTCCTTTGCCTCCGTGACCAACGTGGCGCCTTGCTTCAAGAGATTGTTGGTGCCGGCCGCGCGCGCGTCGAGCGGGCTGCCGGGGACGGCAAAGACCTCGCGGCCTTGCTCGCCGGCAAGCCGCGCGGTGATGAGGGATCCGGAGCGCTCGGCCGCCTCGACCACAACCACGCCCAACGCGACTCCTGAGATCAGCCGATTGCGCCGTGGAAAATCTTTGGCACGGGGCGAGAAGCCCGGGGCGCGCTCGCTCAAGAGAAGCCCGCGCTCGCCGATCGCCTGCTGGAGGCTTGCGTTCTCCGGCGGGTAGACCACGTCGATCCCCCCGGCGACGACCGCGATGGTTCCATGCTCGAGGCTTGCCGTGTGCGCGGCGGTGTCGATGCCGCGCGCAAGTCCCGAGGCGACGACGAACCCTTCGAGCCCCAGCGCACTCGCGATCTGACGGGTAAATTTCTGACCGACGGCGGAGCCGTTGCGCGCGCCGACAATGGCGACGATGGGGATCTCGGCAAGTTCGAGCCGGCCTTTCACGTAGATGAGGGGCGGGGGTGCATCGACTTGGGCGAGCGCAGGGGGATAGCCCCGTTCACCGAGCGCCACGAGATGGGCGCCCACCGCGCGCGCGGCCTCGATCTCGGCCTCGGCGTCGGCGAGACTGCCGAGGCGGATCTCTTGCGATCGCCCGCCGCGCCGCGACAGGTCCGGCAGCGCTTCGATCGCGGCTTGCGCGCCGCCGAACTGGTTGACCAAGGCGCGGAACGTGGCGGGGCCGACATTCTCGCTGCGGATCAGCCGCAGCCAGGCGAGACGCTGGGCATCGTTGAGGCGTGTGCCGGCCTCAGGCTTTTTGTTTCTCGCCAATACGCGTCTCCTCGCCGCTCGTGAGGCGGCGGATATTCGCGGCGTGGCGGACGTAGAGAAGAGCGGTAAGCAAAGCGAAGAGGACCGCAAGCCGAGATTGTCCCGTGAGCGCAAGCGCTCCGACAGTGGCGGCGCTCGCCACGAGCGCGGAGAGAGAAGAATAGCGCGTCGTGACGGCGACCAGGAGCCAGACGATGCAGAACGCGACCGCCGCAGGCCAATAAAGACCGAGCGCCACGCCGATATAGGTGGCGACACCTTTGCCGCCGCGAAAGCCGAGCCAGACCGGGTAGAGATGGCCGAGAAAGGCGCCGAGGCCGGCGAACATGGCCGCGTAGAGTCCGAAATGCGACCCCAACCAGACGGCGGCGGTCCCTTTCAGCACGTCGAAAAGGAGGGTGAGAGCGGCCAGCGGCTTGTTGCCGGTGCGCAAGACATTGGTCGCACCGATATTGCCGGAGCCGATCTTGCGGACGTCACCGCCGCCGGAAAGTCTCGTGAGGATGAGCCCGAACGGTATCGAGCCGAGGAGATAGCCGGCGACAAAGCTCAGGGAGACAAGCCCGAGCATGACCGGGACAACCGCGCTCCAGTCCTCGGAAGGGGGCATCGATCATCCTCTTTGAATGCGGCGAGCCGGTTCAACCGTAATGATAGACGGGCCGTCCGGCAACGAATGTCACGAGCGCCCGGCCTTCGAAGCGCGCCTCGTCGAAGGGGGTATTCTTGGACTTCGAGCGCAGCCGCTCGGGCTCGACCTTCCAGGGCATTTCGAGATCGATCAGGACGAGGTCGGCCGTCGCGCCCTTGGCAAGCCGCCCCCCGCTGAGGCCCAAGAGCTCGGCCGGCCGCGACGAGAGCGCGTCCAACAGGCGATGGAGCGAGACCTCGCCGTTGTTGTAGAGGCGCAGCGCGGCGCTGAGCAGGGTCTCGAGACCGACCGCGCCGTCATTGGCCTCGGCGAAGGGCCGGCGCTTTCCTTCGGCGCCCCGCGGGTCATGGGCGGAGACGATCACATCGATATCGCCGCGCGATACGCCCTCGACCATGGCCTGCCGATCGTCCTCCGTGCGCAGCGGCGGCTTCATCTTGAAGAAGGTCCGATAGGAGCCGATGTCGTTCTCGTTCAGCGTGAGATGATTGACGGAGACTCCGCAGGTGACGGGGAGGCCGCGGGCTTTGGCGGCGCGGATCACCTCGAGCGAAGCGCGGCAGGAGATCTGGCCCGCGTGATAGCGGGCGCCGGTGAGTTCGACCAGACGGATATCGCGTTCGAGCATGATCGTTTCGGCCGCGGTCGGAATGCCGCGCAAGCCGAGCCGTGTCGCCACCTCGCCCTCGTTCATCACGCCGTCCTGGGTGAGGGAATCGTCTTCCAAGTGATGAACCACCAGCGCGCCGTAATCATTGGCGTAGGATAGGACGTTGCGCATGAGGCGGGCGGAGGCCACGCTCGTCTTGCCGTTGGTGAAGGCCACGGCGCCTGCGTCGCGCAGCAGGCCGATCTCCGCCATCTCCTCGCCCTTCAAGTCGCGGGTCATCGCCGCCATGGGATGGACATGGACGAGGGCGGTATCGCGGGCGCGGCGGAGGATGAAGTCCACGAGCGCCACGTCGTCGATCACCGGATCGGTGTTGGGCATGCAGCAAATGGTGGTGACGCCGCCGGCCGCGGCGGCGCGGCTTGCGGTCGCCAGGGTCTCGCGGTGCTCATGGCCGGGCTCGCCGCAAAACACCATCATGTCGATGAGCCCTGGTGCGACCGTGCGCCCGCCGCAATCGAGCGACTCCGCGCCTTCGACCGACCCCTCCATAATGTGCATGCCGAGATCGGCAATGACGCCGTTCTCGATGAGGAGTCCGCCGAACGCGTCGAGCCCCGACGCCGGGTCGACCAGGCGCGCATTGACCAGCGCCAGCGGCTGGTGCGGGCGGCGGCGGTCGATGTCGTGTTGCTCGTGTTGGGCGTCCATGGCGGTCATTGGTTGGGGAGATGTTGGGCGAGCGCCTGAAGCACGGCGATGCGCACGGCAACTCCCATCTCCACCTGTTCGCGGATGACGCTGCGGGCATCGTCGGCCACATTGGAGTCGATCTCCACGCCGCGGTTCATGGGTCCAGGATGCATGATGAGCGCGTCGGGCTTGGCGCGGGCCAGCTTGTCGTAGTCGAGACCGTAGAAGTGGAAATATTCCCGCTGGCTCGGGATCAGGCTCGACACCATGCGCTCGCGCTGCAGGCGGAGCATCATTACGATATCGGCGTCCTTCAGACCTTCATGCATGGAGGTGTAGACTTCCACGCCGAGCCGGTCGACGGCGGCGCCGAGCAGGGTCGAGGGCGCGACGACACGGACGCGGGCGCCGAGCGCGTTGAGCAGAAGAATATTCGAGCGGGCGACCCGCGAGTGAAGAATGTCGCCGCAGATCGCCACGATCAGGCCTTCGATGCGGTTCTTGTGACGGCGGATGGTCAGGGCATCGAGCAGTGCCTGGGTCGGGTGCTCGTGGCTCCCGTCGCCCGCGTTGATCACCGAGCAGTCGACCTTCTGGGAGAGCAGCTCGACCGCGCCGGCGGCGTGGTGGCGCACGACCAGGAGATCAGGGCGCATGGCGTTCAGAGTGACCGCCGTGTCGATCAGGGTCTCGCCTTTCTTAATGGACGAGGTCGGGATCGACATGTTCATCACGTCGGCGCCGAGACGCTTGCCGGCCAGCTCGAACGAGCTTTGGGTGCGGGTCGAGGCTTCGAAGAAGAGATTGATGAGGGTACGGCCGCGCAGGTCGTCGCGCTTTTTGTCCACCTGACGGCCACGCTTGGCGGCCTCCTCGGACAGGTCGAGCAGCGCCGTAATCTCGCTGCTGGAAAGACCTTCTATCCCGAGAAGATGGCGATGTGGAAACGGCGCTGGGAGCGTTTCTGCCGCGATGCTCATTAAAGGGCACTGTATAAGCCCGGTGTGCGCGGGCATCAAGCATCCCTGCGCATTTAAGGTAAGCTCGCCGTAACGGCGCTTTGGCACGGTGAGACCATGGCCGATCCGATCCGGGACGATCCCGCCTTCAATCAGAGCCCGCCCTTTATCGACGTGAACCTGTTCACCTCGGACCAGACGCTGCGGGAAGCGGTGGCGCGCGAAGGGGCCGAATGGGCGGCCGCCGATCTCGAGGTTTTCGGCGGCGTCACAGGCAGCGCTGCGGCGATCGAGCTCGGGCGCTGCGCCAACGCCCATCCGCCGGACCTGCAGAATTTCGATGCCCAGGGGCACCGCGTCGACCGGGTGGCGTTTCATCCCGCCTATCACGAGCTGATGGCCATCAGCATGGCCCAGGGCCTCCATTGCTCGACCTGGGAGCATCTGCTGACGGGGGGCGCGCCCAAGCCAGGCGCGCACGTGGGACGTGCCGGCGGTTTCTACATGGCGGCGCAGATGGAGCCCGGCCATTGCTGCCCGATCACCATGACCCATGCGTCCGTGGCCGCGCTCCGCCACGCGCCGGCCCTTGCGGCGGCATGGCTGCCGAAGATCCTGAGCCGGACCTATGACCCGGGGGCGGTGCCGGCGGGGACGAAGACGGCGGTGACGCTCGGCATGGGCATGACCGAACGGCAAGGCGGCACGGATGTGCGGGCCAACACCACCCGGGCGGAGCGCCTCGACGATGAGACCTATGCCATCACCGGGCATAAATGGTTTCTCTCCGCGCCGATGTCTGATGCCTTTCTCGTCCTGGCGCAGGCGAAAGACGGCTTGAGCTGCTTCCTGCTGCCGCGCCTCACGCCGGATGGCGCGTTGAACGGGCTGCGGCTGGTGCGGCTGAAGGACAAGCTCGGCAACCGGTCCAACGCGTCATCCGAGATCGAGTTTGAGAACGCTCAAGGGTTCCTCGTGGGCGAGGATGGCCGGGGCGTTCCCGCCATTATCGACATGGTGACGCTGACGCGCCTCGACTGCGCGGTGTCGTCGGCGGGCTTGATGCGCCAGGCGCTCGCGCGCGCGATCCATCACGCGCGGCATCGCAGCGTGTTCCAGAGATTGCTGATCGATCAGCCGCTGATGGCCCAGGTGCTCGCCGACATGGCGCTCGACGTCGAGGCGGCGACCGCGCTGTCGTTCCGGCTGGCGCGGGCTTTCGATGGCGGCGCGGACGAGGCGGAGAGCGCCTATCGCCGTCTGATGACCCCGGTCACGAAATACTGGGTGTGCAAGACCGCGCCGAGCCTCGTCACCGAGGCCATGGAGTGCATGGGTGGCAACGGCTATGTGGAGGAGGGCGGTTTTCCGCTCCTCTATCGCGAGGTGCCGGTCAACGCCATCTGGGAGGGATCGGGAAACGTGATGTGCCTCGACGTGCTGCGCGTCCTGGAGCGTTCGCCCGAAACGTTGCGGTCGGTGCTTGAAGGCATGGATAAGGTGGGCAGGCAGGAACCGCGCTTGAAGGTGGTCCTCGATCGCATCGAGACGCTGCTTGCCCAGGCCATGCTCGATCAGAGCGTGGCCCGCACCTTAGTCGAGCAGCTGGCGCTCGCGCAGGCGGGCGCGCTTCTACTGGCCCATGCGCCTTCGGCGGTGAGCGATGCCTTCCTGGCCACGCGGCTTCAGGGGACGTGGCGCAGGACCTATGGCGCCGGCTCCGCGGGACTCGATGCGCGCGCGATCCTCGATCGTGCCGGACCGCATCTCGCATGATGTGTCGATGCCGGAATGACATCCCACCGCCACAGGGACTCGGCTAAGATCGCTAGGCTGAGGATGGGTCATGATCCAACCAGGAGGCTCGAGATGCGTAAGCTGGCAATTTCTTTTGTTGTAGCGGCAGCCATGCTGCTCGCAGGTGGTGTCGCGTGGCAGGCGGAAGCGCTGACCTGGAATTCGGCGGGCGCAAATCTTCCGGGCGTGGCCAAGAATTATTCGCCGATCGGCCAGATCGCTTGCCGCGGCTGGGGCCGCTGTCCCCCAGGGTTCCGCTACAAGTGCCGCCCGGCCCGCGGCTGCCGCTGCATGGCTTGCTGGTAGGCCGGCGGCGAGGCTCAGGGACCATTAGAGCAGGAGGCCGCCCGGACCATGGGCGGCCTCGTCGCGCTGGGAGAATGAGGCGGGGCTTGCCAGCAGGGGGCGAACTTCAATACGTTTCAAGGCAAGCGTATCAATAAGATGGAATGGCCGGTTGAGGGAACTTCGGCGCCGGCTGGGGGACAATCGGGAGGGCTGAATATGATGAGCTTACCCTTTGTTCTCTTTGCGTGTGGACTTGGCGCGGCCTGGATGCGCCATCGCGGCGTGGCCATGGGTTTCTGGGTCTTCGGGCTCGTGACCATGCTCGTCCTGTTCCGTGTGCACGTGACCGAGGTCTTGAGCATCCAGCTCTAGGGGGAGAACCGCGTGTCGGGGGACCTATCGAGGCTGCTGAATGCCGTCGGGCTTCTAGGCATCGGTACGGTACTGGCGCTCGCCTTCATCGATCAGATCTGGTTCCGCGATCTCCCGTGCCCGCTGTGCATTCTGCAGCGCGTCGGCTTTTTCGCCGCGGGTTTTGGGATTGCGCTGAACATCGTCTTCGGGCCGAAGCCGAGCCATTATGGCGTCGCCATTATCGGCGCGGTGGGCGGAGCCGCCATCGCGATGCGGCAGATTCTCATCCACATCGTTCCCGGAACGGGCTCATACGGCAATCCCGTGTTCGGGCTGCATCTGTACACGTGGGCCTTCATCGCCTTCGTCGTCATCGTTGTGGGCTGCGCCATCATGCTGCTCGACGACCGGCAGTTCTCGCGGGTCGAGCCCATGTCGGTCCGGCTGAAGCCGTTCCCGTTGTCGGCGCTGCTCTTGTTTCTGGTCTTGGCCGTCGCGAACATCTTCTCGACGATCGCGCTCTGCGGCGCCGGCTTCTGCCCGGACGAGCCGAAGGACTACATCCTGTTCCAAAGCTCGCCTTAGGTCCGGGACGCCGCCAGATTCCTGAGCCGGTCCAGCGCGCCTTGCAGAATATAGGCGGCGGCCATGCGGTCGATGACCTCGGCCCGGCGCTTTCTGGACGCGTCCGCCTCGATCAGGTGGCGCTCGACGGCGGCCGTCGACAGCCGCTCGTCCCAGAAGATCATCGGCAGATCGACATGCGCGGAAAGATTGCGCGCGAAAGCGCGCGTCGATTGGGCGCGCGGCCCTTCGCTGCCGTCGAAATTGAATGGCATGCCGATCACCAGGGCGCCGACGCCCTCTTTGGCGGCGATCGCGGCGATGGCCTTGGCATCGGCGGTGAATTTCGTGCGCCTGATGGTCTCGTAGGGGGTGGCGATCGACCGGGTCACGTCCGACAGGGCGACGCCCACGGTCTTGGTGCCCACGTCGAGGCCGAGCAGCCGGGCGTCGCGCTGTAGCCTCGCAGGCAAGTCTTCGATAGGAAGGGGCGGGGCTGCTGTCACAGACGCAAACTAAGGGTGAAACGATGAAGATTACGTGGTTCGGCCATTCCTGCTTCCGCGTCGAAACCGGCGAGAGCCGTATCCTGATCGATCCTTTCCTGACCGGCAATGCCACCTTCGAGGACGCGGGGATCCCGGTGCGCGAGGTCGCGAAGGGGATCACCCATCTGGTTCTCACGCACGGCCACGACGACCATACCGGGGACACCGTTTCGATCCTCAAGGAGAGCGATGCGACCCTCGTTGCCGTTTTCGAGCTCGCCGCTCACTTGCAATCCAAGGGCGTGGAGAAGGCGGAGTATGCCAATACCGGCGGCACGCTCGACTTCGGCGATTTTTCCGTGACCTATGTGCCGGCCTTTCACTCGTCCTCGACGATCGTCGACGGCAAGCCCCTTTATCTGGGTGCGGCTTGCGGTGTCATCGTCACGCCGACGTCCGGCAAAACCATCTATCACATGGGCGATACCGACATTTTCTCCGACATGGGCCTGATCAACGAGATGCACCAGCCCAAGATCGGCTTCGTGCCCATCGGCGACCGCTTCACCATGGGCGCCAAGTCGGCGGCGCTCGCCTGCAAGCGATTCTTCGACTTCGAGACCGTGGTGCCTTGCCACTATGGGACCTTCCCGATCATCGACCAGACGGCGGACCAGTTCGTGGCGGAGATGGGCGGCCAAGGGGTCCTCGTACCCGAGGTGGGCGTGCCGTTCGAGGCCTGAGGATCCGCCTGAAAGCCGTGGCCCCACGCCAAGTTGCCGCTCTTCCGGGGCGGTGCTACAGGAAAGCCGCAAACTTTTCAGACCCCCATCAGCCCGCACAGATCCATGTCCGTCGACCGCGCCACCGTCCGCCGTATTGCCCGCCTTGCCCGCATCGCCATCACCGATGACGAGGCCGCGCGGCTGGAGACCGAGCTCAACGGCATTCTGGACTGGGTGGCCCAGCTCGACGAGCTCGACACGAGCGATGTGGCGCCCATGACGCGGGTCGAGGCCATGACCATGAAGAAGCGCAAGGACGAGGTGACCGACGGCTACTGCGCCGACGATATCGTCAAGAATGCGCCCGCGGTGGACGATCACTATTTCGTCGTGCCGAAGATCGTCGAGTAGCCCCGTGACCCACCTGACCGACCTCACCATCGCCGAGGCCCGCGAGGGCCTGCGCGCCAAGTCCTTTTCCGCGGCAGAGCTGACGCAGGCGCATCTCGACGCAATCGAGGCGTCGAATGCAGCGCTCAATGCCTATGTGCTGCCGACACCGGAACGCGCGCTCGAGATGGCAAAGGCGAGCGATGCGAAACTTGGCACCGGCGAGGGCGGCGCGCTCGAGGGCATCCCGCTCGGCATCAAGGATCTGTTCTGCACCCGGGACGTGCGGACCACGGCGTGCTCGCACATTCTCGATGGCTTCACGCCGACCTACGAGTCGACGGTCACGTCCAATCTTTGGGCGGAAGGCGCGGTAATGCTCGGCAAGCTCAACAATGACGAGTTCGCCATGGGATCGTCCAACGAGACGAGCTTCTATGGGGACGTGGTCAATCCCTGGCGGCGCGACGGCTCGGACGCGCCGCTCGTCCCCGGCGGTTCATCCGGCGGTTCTTCCGCGGCGGTCGCCGCGCGGCTCTGCTTAGGCGCCACGGCGACGGACACGGGCGGCTCGATCCGCCAGCCGGCCGCCTTCACCGGAACTGTCGGCCTCAAGCCCACTTACGGCCGCTGCTCGCGCTGGGGCATCGTGGCGTTCGCGTCCTCGCTCGATCAAGCCGGGCCGATCACGCGCACCGTACGCGACGCCGCCATCATGCTGGGCGCCATGGCGAGCCACGACCCGAAGGACACGACCAGCGCCGATTTGCCGGTGCCCGACTTCGAGGCGGCCGTCGGCAAAGGCGTCAAGGGCCTCACCATCGCCATTCCCAAAGAGTATCGCGTCGAGGGCATGGCGCCCGAGATCGAGGCGCTGTGGCAGCAAGGCATTTCTTGGCTGAAAGAGGCGGGCGCCGAGATCAAAGAGGTGAGCCTGCCGCACACCAAATACGCGCTGCCGTCTTATTATATTGTCGCGCCGGCGGAGGCCTCGTCGAACCTCGCGCGCTATGACGGCGTGCGCTACGGCCTGCGCGAGAAGGGATCCGACGTGATCTCCATGTATGAGAACACGCGTGAGGCGGGTTTCGGCGCCGAGGTGAAGCGGCGTATCCTGATCGGCACCTATGTGCTGTCGGCCGGTTACTACGACGCCTACTATTTCAAAGCGCAGAAGGTGCGGACCTTGATCAAGCGGGATTTCGACCGGGCCTTCGAGACCGTCGATGCGATCCTGACGCCGACCACGCCGGGACCGGCCTTTGCGGCGGGCGAGAAGTCGGGCGACCCGCTCGAAATGTACCTGAACGACATCTTCACGGTGACGGTCAACATGGCGGGGCTGCCGGGCATGTCGGTGCCCGCGGGGCTGTCGTCGGAAGGCACCCCGCTCGGGCTTCAGCTGATCGGGCGCGCTTTCGACGAGGGGACGCTGTTTCGGGCAGGTCAAGTGATCGAGGATGCGGCCGGGCCATTGTCGAAGCCCGCCGATTGGTGGAGCAAAGCGTGATCAACAAATCAGAGCGTCAACTCGTATCTTCGGGCAGCCCATACGAAGCGACCGTCGGCTATTCGCGGGCCGTCCGGATCGGCGATCTCGTCTTCGTCAGCGGCACCACGGCGGCGTCCGGTGGGAAGCCCGTGGCGATCGGCGATCCGGAGGAGCAGACCCGCGCCATCTTTGAGACTATCGAGGGGGCGCTAAAAAAGGCAGGCGCGAGTCTGAAGGACGTGGTCCGGACTCGCGTCTATCTGGTCGACATCGCGCATTTCGAGGCGGTCGGCAAAGTGCACGGCGAGATTTTCGGCGACATTCGCCCCGCCAACACGACGCTGGAGGTCTCGGGTTTCGTTAGCCCGGACTGGCTGGTCGAGATCGAGGTGGATGCCGTATTGTGCGGCGGCACAGGGTAGGGGACCAACAGTCATGGCGACCCGCGCATCACAGAAATGCCAGTCCATGGAAGAGGTGCGGATCGAGATCGACCGCATCGACCAAGCTTTGGTGGATCTCATTTGCGAGCGCTTCGCCTATGTGGACCGGGCTTGGCAGCTCAAGAAGGCGCCGGCCGATGCACGGGTGCCGTGGCGCATCCAGCAGGTGATCGACAAGGTCAAGGCCCGCGCGGCGGAGAACGATTTGCCGCCGGAGCTGGTCGAGGCGCTTTGGCGTCAAATGATCGGCTGGTTCATCCAGTATGAAGAGGAGAAGCTCCGCTCGACGGAGCCGAAGGAGTAGCGGCGGCCCATGGACGCCAAGACCGAAAAATCGAACCTGATCGAAGGCTCCACCGGCGAGTGGGAGGTGGTGATCGGCATGGAGGTCCATGCCCAGGTCACCTCCAACGCCAAGCTGTTCTCGGGCGCCTCGACGGCGTTCGGCGGCGATCCCAATTCGCATGTGAGCCTGGTCGACGCGGCCATGCCCGGCATGCTGCCCGTCATCAACGAGGTTTGCGTTGCCCAGGCCGTGCGCACGGGCCTCGGGTTGAAGGCCCAGATCAATCTCTATTCCGTGTTCGACCGGAAGAACTATTTCTATCCCGATCTGCCGCAGGGCTATCAGATCAGCCAGTACAAGAACCCGATCGTGGGCGAGGGCGAGGTCATCGTCGATCTCCTCTCCGGCGAGCGTGTCGTTGTCGGCATCGAGCGCCTGCATCTGGAGCAGGACGCGGGCAAAAGCCTGCACGACCAGCACCCGCAGAATTCCTATGTAGACCTCAACCGATCCGGCGTGGCCCTGATGGAGATCGTGTCGAAGCCCGACCTGCGCTCGTCCGAGCAGGCGCGCGCGTATGTGTCGAAGCTCCGCACGATCCTGCGCTATCTCGGCACATGCGACGGCAATATGGAAGAAGGATCGCTGCGCGCCGACGTGAACGTCTCGGTGCGGCGTCCGGGGGACGCACTCGGCACGCGCTGCGAGATCAAGAACGTCAATTCGATCCGCTTCATCGGCCAGGCGATTGAATATGAAGCGCGCCGGCAGATTGAGATCCTCGAAGACGGCGGCGAGATCATTCAAGAGACGCGGCTGTTCGACGCCAAGACCGGCGAGACGCGGTCCATGCGCTCCA
>CAYWIA010000014.1:0-13770 GCA_964458245.1 uncultured Methyloceanibacter sp.
GCCAGGAGCAGGATCTGGTGCCGATCGTGGAGCCCGAAGTGCTGATGGACGGCGACCACACGATCGAACGCTGCGAGTCCGTCACCGAGTGGACGCTGAAGACCGTGTTCCAAGAGCTGTACTACGCCAAGGTCAAGCTCGAGGGCATGGTGCTCAAGCCGAATATGATCGTGCCGGGTGCCCAGTGCGCCACGCAAGCTCCCGATCAAGAGATCGCCGAGCGGACCATCCGCGTCCTCAAGAACTGCGTGCCGTCGGCGGTGCCGGGCATCGCCTTCCTGTCGGGCGGCCAGTCGGACGTGGAGGCCACGGCGCGGCTCGATGCCATGAACCGCGTTGGCGGCTTCCCCTGGCATCTCACCTTCTCCTATGGCCGCGCGCTGCAGCACGCGCCGCAAGTGGCCTGGGCCGGCAAGACGGACAATGTGAGCGCGGCGCAAGCTGCGTTCTCGCATCGCGCGGAGATGAACGGGCTTGCCACGCTCGGAAAATGGACGCCGGAGATCGAGAAGAAAGCCGCCTAGGCGGCGCGCGGGGCCTTAGGCTTGCAAAGGGCCGCCGACACGGCTTTTTCCGCTTCGACGATGAGCAGCAGGGCTACGCCGATAGCGAGCACGAGCAGTCCGTCGGCCGGCGCGACGGGCTCCGTCGCGAAGACCTCCTGGAAAAAGGGAAGGTAGGTGAAGGCGGCCTGCGCCGCCACCGCGACGCCAATGCCGCATAAGACGGCCGGCGTTCCCAACATGCCGCGCCACGTGATCGCGCCGCCGTAGATGTAGCGAACGCTGAACAGGTAAAAGATCTCCATGACGACAATGGTGTTCACGGCAAGGGTCCGGGCCATGTCGACGGACTGACCGGTGTCGAGGGCATAGAAGAATACGCCGAACACGCCGGCGACGAAGAGCAGCGAGACAAAAACCGTCCGCCAGACAAGCGCAGGTGAGAGTAAGGATTCCGCCGGGTCCCGCGGCGGGCGCTGCATCGTCCCCGGCTCGGTCGGCTCGAAAGCCAGCGTGAGTCCGAGTGCGACGGCGGTCACCATGTTGATCCAAAGAATCTGAATGGGGGTGATGGGCAGCGTCAGGCCGAAGGCGATGGCGCCGATGATCGCCGCCGCCTCGCCGCCGTTCGTGGGCAAAGTCCAGGCGATGACCTTCCGCAGATTGTCGTAAACCGTGCGCCCCTCGCGCACCGCCGCCACGATCGAGGCGAAATTGTCGTCGGCGAGCACGACCTCCGCCGCTTCCTTGGCCGCATCGGTTCCCTTCCGGCCCATGGCGACGCCGACATCGGCGCGCTTCAGAGCGGGCGCGTCGTTGACGCCGTCGCCCGTCATGGCCGTTACGGCATGCTGCGCCTGCAGCGCTTCCACCAGTCGCAGTTTGTGCATGGGGCTTGTCCGCGCGAACACGGTGACGTTGCGCACGATATTTTTAAGTTCCTTGTCGTCGACCTCATCGAGTTGGCTTCCGGTCATCGTGACAGGCTCGGGCGCCAGGCGAAGCTCGCGGGCAATGGCCTCCGCCGTTGCGGCATGGTCGCCCGTGATCATTTTCACGGCGATGCCGGCCTCCCGGCATTCGTGAATTGCGGCCAGAACCTCTTCGCGCGGCGGGTCGAGGAGCCCGAGCAGTCCGATCAGAGTCGCGCCGCGCTCGACATCGGAAAAATTGAGGTCGCAATGGCCTTTGGGCTGGTCTTTGCGGGCGATCGCCAGCATGCGCTGGCCTTGTGCGGCAAGAGCATTGGTCTTTGCTTGCCAGAACGGCTCATCGAGCGGCTCGTCGCCGGCAGGGCCTCTCTGCCTGCTGCACATGGCGAGAACTCGTTCCGGGGCGCCTTTGATGAGCGCAAAGGTCGCGCCGTCCTCATGGCTATGGTGCAGCGTCGCCATGAATTTGTGCTCGGTGTCGAACGGAATCTCGTCGGTGCGCGGCAATTGCTTGCGCAGGAGCTCGGCATCGAAACCGAGCTTCATTCCGAGGCTGACAAGGGCGCCCTCCATCGGGTCGCCATGAACGCGCCAATCGTCTTCGCTTTGACGCAAGTCCGCATCGTTGCAGAGGATGGCCGCTCTTGCCGCCTCGATCAGCGTCGGATAGCGCGCCGCCTGGATCGCATGGCCGCTCAGCCTGACGTCGCCGGCGGGATCGTAGCCCGAACCGGAAACGTCGAACTGCCCCTCGGCCGTGAGCACCGTGCGGACCATCATCTCGTTGCGGGTCAGCGTGCCCGTCTTGTCGGAGCAGATCACCGACACCGAGCCGAGCGTCTCGACGGCGGGGAGCCGCCGGATGATGGCGTTGCGGGCGGCCATGCGCTGAACGCCGATGGCGAGCGTGATGGTCATGACGGCGGGCAGTCCTTCCGGAATCGCCGAGACGGCAACGCCGATCACCACCATGAAGGCCTCGGGCCACTCGTAGCCCTGGATATAGACGGCGTAGAGAAACACGGCGGCGCAGATGGCAAGGATCACCGCTGTCAGCAGGCGGGCGAACCGGCTCATCTGGCGCAGCAGCGGCGTTGTCAGCGTCTCGACCGTACCGACCAGCGTGCTGATGCGGCCGAGCTCGCTCGTGGCGCCGGTCGCCACGGTGACGCCGCTGCCTCCGCCCGTCGTCACGAGCGTACCCGAGAAGGCCATTGAACGCCGGTCGCCGAGCGGGGCCTCGGCCGGAAGCGGGCGCGTATCCTTTTCGACGGGGAGCGACTCCCCGGTGAGCGCGGCTTCGTCGATGCGGAGGTTGCGCGCCCTGAACAGACGCAAATCCGCCGGCACACGGTCTCCAGGCTCCAGCAGAACGATATCGCCCGGAACGATGACCTCGGCTGGCACGACGGTCCGGTGGCCGTCACGCATGACCGAGGCCTGCGGGTCGATCATGCTGCGGATCGCCTCCAGGGCCCGTTCGGCGCGGCCTTCTTGCACAAAGCCGATGATCGCGTTGAGGATGACGACCGCCAAGATCACCGCGGCGTCCGTAACATGGCCAACCGCCGTGGCCAGCACCGCTGCGCCCAGCAGCACGTAGATCAGTACGTTGTGAAACTGGAGAAGGAAGCGCCAGAGCGCGCTTTGCTGCGCCGGCACGGGAAGGCGATTGGGGCCGAAGAGCGCTTTGCGCGCTTCTGCCTCAACCGCGCTCAAACCGGACGGGCTGCTCTCGAGCGCCGCCAGCACCTCTTCGGCGGGTTTGCTGTGCCAAGACGTGCTTGCTTGCTGTGCAGTGCTGACGGCCGAAAGACTCAACGAAAACTCGCCCTGGCTTCTATGTCACGACGATCCCGCGAAGGGCACGCCAACATGTTGAGCCAGATCAAGCTGTGGCGTGGCAGGTCAAGGCGCCGGCGGCAGCTCGCCGTCGCTCGGCGCATCGGCCGGCGCATCGTCCGGGGCCGGCGGCATGTCGTCGAGCGGCGCCGGAGGCTCAACCGTAACGGAGACCGGCGCGGTCTCGATCTCTTTCGTGGTCCAGTCGAGAATCTCGCGCTCGATCTTGCCGAAGGCGGCGCTCAGCGCATCGACATAGTCACGAACCTCGCTTCCCGTCGCCGGGGCCGAGGTTTCGAATTTACGCGAAGCGATGATCTCGTTCTCCGGGCTGAGCAGCTTGGCCAGGATCACGATCTGGGCTTCCGGCGCACCCTTCGTGGCGATGTTGAACTCCCGGATGTCGATCGAGAGCTGATAATTGCTGGCGAAGTCGCCGATGGTGCGGCTGACGCGTTGCGCGTAGCCGGCGTTCTCGAACGTCTCCAGCAGCTTCGCTTGGACCAGGATCGGCAGGCTGTCGCTCCACCGCGCATTTTCCAGCGGTAGGCTCTCGTCGGGTGCGGGCTTGGTGAGGATCTTGTCGGTGTTGAAGGCGAGCAGGGTGGTCGGCTCGGGGATGACCAACTGCCAGTCCGGCGCCTCCTCGGGCGGCGGCGGAAGGTCGGCCGCGGGCTTGAGCGAATAGAGCGGCGCCGTGCCCTTGCCGCCGCCGGTCATGCGCTCGATGCCCGCCAGGATGCCGTCGACCTTGTCGGCGTTGCGCGCCAGCGCGTCGGTGAAGACCTCGATGTTCTCGATCGCTTCGTTCAGCGGTTGCGCATTCTCGTTCAGAATCGTCTCGACTTGCTGAAACGCATCGCGCGCGGACTGGGTCCAATCCTGACCGACGCCGGGCGGTGCGATGAGCGTGGCGATGCCGCCATCGGCCGGAAGCGGTGCGGTGGAGGTGCCGCCGGTGAGCGTGATCGCGACACCGCCGGTCAGGCCCTGCTGCTCCACGTTGACCCGCGTATCCTCGCGGATGGGCGTGTGCTTGGCCACATCGATGGTGGCGATCACCTGTTGCGGCTGGGCGGGATTGAGAGCGATGCCTGTAACGTCGCCGACGCGGATGCCGTTGAACAAGACGGCGGAGCCAACCAGCAGGCCGGAGACCGAGCTCTCGAACTGCACGCGATAGGTTTCGCGCTCGCCGAAGCCGCCTTTGTTCTCCAGCCAATAGACGAAGCCGAAGGTCGCGGCGATCACGGCGAGCATGAACAGTCCGATCAAGGCGTAGCGGGCGCGGGTTTCCATCGATCAGATCCCTTTCCGTTCAAGCGCTCATCTGGCGGTCCGCCAGCATGCCGCCGCGCTTCCCCTGGAAGTAGGTTTTCACCCAGGGGTGTTCCGATTCAAGCATTGTGGCGATGGGGCCGTCGGCCACGACCTTGCCGTCGGCCAGAACCGCGATGCGGTCGCACGCGGTGTAAAGACTCTCCAGGTCGTGGGTCACCATGAAGACGGTGATCTCCAAGGTCTGCTGGAGCGTACGGATCAATTCGTCGAAATCGCCCGCGGAGATCGGGTCGAGGCCGGAGGTGGGCTCGTCCAGAAACACGATCTCCGGATCGAGCGCCAGGGCGCGCGCCAGCGCGACGCGCTTGGTCATGCCGCCCGACAACTCGGAGGGAAACTTGTTGCCGTCATGGGGCGAGAGCCCGACCATCTCCAGCTTGGCGAGCGCCATCTCGTCCATCAGCCGCTGCGAGATGTCCAAATTCTCGCGCATGGGAAACTGCACGTTCTGCTTGACCGTGAGCGACGAGAAGAGGGCCCCTTGTTGAAACAGCACGCCCCAGCGGCGCTCGAGGGCGCGGCGCTTCTCCTCGCTCGCGTGCGCCAAGTCGACGCCGAGCACCTCGATGCTGCCGTGCTGTCGCGGCAAGAGCCCGATAATGGTGCGCAGCAGCACAGACTTGCCCGCGCCCGAGGCCCCGACGACGCCGAGGATCTCGGCGCCGCGCACGTCGAGATCGAGGTGGTTCAGCACGGGCTGATCGCCGAAGCCGACCACGAGGTCGCGCACCTTGATGACGGGTTCCTTGGCGGTCATCGCGGGATCACATTCCGATCGAGGCGAAGAAGATGGCGAACAAGCCATCGAGCACGATCACCAGGAAGATCGATTCCACCACGGACTTGGTGGTCTGGATGCCGAGCGACTCGGCGCTGCCTTTGACGCGCAAGCCCTCGGCGCAGGCGATGATGCCGATGACGAGGCCCATGAAGGGCGCCTTGATCATGCCGACCTGGAAATGGGTGAGCGAGATCGCGTCGGTGAGCCGCGCCATATAGATGTCGGGGCTCATGCCGCCATAGAGCCAAGCCACCAGGCCGCCGCCGTAGAGCGCCGCCATGGAGCCGAGGAAGGTCAGCACCGGCAGCGCCACGACCAGGACGAGAATGCGCGGCAGGACCAGAACCTCGATGGGGTCGAAGCCCATCGTGCGCAGTGCGTCGATCTCCTCGCGCATCTTCATGGAGCCAAGCTCGGCGGTGTACGAGCTGCCTGAACGTCCGGCCACCATGATGGCGACGATGAGCACGCCGATTTCGCGCAAGACAAGGATGCCGACGAGATCCACGGAGTAGAGCTCGGCGCCGAATTTGCGGAAGTGGAAGATGCCCTGCTGCGAGATAATGGCGCCGATCAGGAAGGTGATGAGCAGGATGATGGGGACCGCCTGCCATGCCACGCGGTCGAACTGATGCACGGTCGAGGTGAGGCGGTATTCGCGCGGCCGCACGATGACGCGCACCAGCGCCGTGCCGACGCTGCCCAGCATCTCGGAGAAGACGACGAAGTTGTGCCCGAAAGACGCGCCGCCGCGGCCAATCGCGGCAAGGGCGGTGACGATGGGGTTCTGACGCGGCGGCTGCGGCGGCGCCTCTTGATTGACGCCGTGCATCTCCTCCAGGAGGCCGAGGTCGTGCTCGGGTAACCCGACGACGACGGCCTCGCGGCCCGAGGTCGTCCATTGGCGGGTGAGCCGTTCCAGCAGCCAGGCGCCGAAGGTGTCGAACTCGCGGACACCGCCCATGTCGATCGACATGTTTTTGGCTTTGGGCGCTTCGCCCGCGACGCCTTCGACCAGGGCTTCGAGTTCGCCCGCATGCGGGGCGGTCCAGGAGCCGCCGGCGGCAAGCTCCAGCCGTTCCCCCACCAATTTATGTGTCAGCAAAGCCTCGCCCATGGCAATTCGCTCCTGGCCACTCGAAGTCTTCCCGCCGCGAGGGTCGCCCCTGCGAGGCCGTCATGATTCGGGCTTAGACTAGCTGCGAATTAGCTGCGGGTCAGGTTGATCGACACCCTTTGCAGGGGGCTCCCGGAGGTCGAGATCGAGACGCTTTGGCGGGAGCTGCTGTAATTGACGACCATGCTGCCGCGGATCGAGCCCGAGACGGTGATGCTGATCCTGCCGGGCTTGGCGGTTCCGCTGGCGCTGCCCGAGGCGTTATAGGTCCGCTCTTCCCAATTGCCGGTGATGCGGGTGCCGCTCAGGCTGAGCTTGCTCCGGATCTCGACATTGGAGCTGTCTGACTTGCAGCGGATGGCCATGCCGAGCTGCGAGCCGCCGCCGGTGTAGTAGGCGTTGCAGGTCAGGCGTTCCATGCCGCTGTTGAGCTGGACGTTGCCGCTCCCCCGCCAGGTGCCGAGCAGCGTGTCGAAGGGGCTGGCCTTCACTTCTTGCGAGGGGGTGACCATGAACAGGCCGACAAGGGCCGCGGTCGCCAGGAGAATCGGCGCAGCTTTGCGAATCACTGGTTTCATAGGTTGTGTCTTCCCGCAGTTTTGGGTCTCGAACAAGTCAGGATGTTGTTACGAGGTGATGACTGAGCAGCCCGGTTACAACCCCTTGGGATGTCATGGGAAACGCCTGTTGCTTTTGCGTGACATTTCCTCGTCGAAATCATGGAAGATCGGCGCATCTTGCCTGATTGTCTTAGAGGCTGGAATCGACCGATTTACGGAGTCTAGAGTCCCATAAAACGAAGCGCTGAGCCAGAGGATCACATCATCGCACCCGCGCCGAACGTCTCCATCACCTATTGCAGGCTGTGCAACTGGTTGCTTCGGGCGGCCTGGATGGGCCAGGAGCTGTTGTCCACCTTCGGCGAGGAGCTCGGCTCGCTCACTCTTATTCCGGACGATCAAGGCGGCGTCTTCGAGGTTCGGGTCGACGGCGCGCTGATTTGGTCGCGGGGCGAGCAGGGCCGCTTTCCTGAGATGAAAGAGCTCAAGCAATTGGTGCGGGACAAGGTCGCCCCGGCGCGCGATCTCGGCCATGTGGAGACGAAGGCGCCGTAGTGGCGTTTTCTGTCTGTGTGAGGGGGCTCACAAAGGGGCCGAATCTTTCCTGCCAGTCTCATGCCTCGAACCGGCGCGGGCTTAGGGCCCTCTGGCGGAGGAAGTGGGAATTCCAATTCATTTCAATTTGTTGGCGTTGGTCGGCCTCGGCCTGATTGCGATTGCCGCCCCTCATGTGGCGGCCGCGGATGTGGCGCCCCATGGCTCGGCCCTTGCGGCCTGCCGGGCAGCCGGGGACGGCGAGGCGGGGGAGGTTGTCGCCGCTGTGGATGACGGGCGGGGCGGGAGCCTCGTCTGGCTCACCGACGCCGATACCAATTTGTGGTTCTGCAGCGCCGACGCGCGCGGGGCCGTTCATGCCTACGGCCTCATCTTCGAGGATCTCTTGCGGGGCGCGGGCGCGGGCCTCCTCCCTCCGGTTTCCGTGGATCGTGGCGGCAAGCCGGTGCTTCCGGCCGATCCCCTCCGGATCGCGCAGGGCGCCTGCCGGGCCTATCTCGACGATGCTGGGAGTGCGGTTCTGAGTAGCAGGCCGGACGGCCTGGAGGGCGGCTGGATCCCCGGCTATTTCGTCTTTCTCGGAACGGAGGCCGGCGACACGTTTCTGTGCAACGCCACGGCGAATGCGCAAGTCTGGGTGTTCGCGCGGATCGGCGCGCCGCTGCAGAGTTCCGCGCCGGTCGGGTAGGCGTTTTATTTCAGCATCTTGAGGCGATCCGGACTCTGGCTTCAGGCCGCTGCCGTCCCTATATCCAAGGGACAACGCAAAGGCTTGGAGACCAGTCCCGGTGCCCCGTCCCGTTATCGTCGACATTCCTCATAATCTCGGTAAGGAGGAAGCCAAGCGCCGGCTTCAGGCCGGTCTCGGCAACGTGCGCTCCAATTTGGCTGGGAATTTCATGGTCTTGAAGGATGCGTGGTCCGGGGATCATCTCGATTTCCAAGCGCAGCTCCTCGGGCAGACCACAAAGGGCAAAGCGGACGTGACCGACACCCATGTCCGGCTCGAGGTGGAGCTTCCCATGGTGCTGGCGATGCTGGCCGAGAAGGCGAAAGCGCTGGTGAAGCGGCAGGGGCAGCTCCTGCTGGAAAAGCCCGGACCCAAGCGCTGAACTTAGGATATTTCGACGATCGTGGCCTCGGTCGCGCCCGCTTGCACGGTCTCGCCGACGGGCTTGCCCATGATCGCCTGGGCCACGGGCGAGACATAGGACAGGGTGCCGTTGGTCGGGTCCGCTTCGTCCTCGCCGACGATCTTGTAGGTCTGGCGGCGGCCGTCCTCGCGCTCGATGGTCACTTGAGATCCGAAATGCACTTCGGTTGCGTCTTGGGGCGGTTCCATGACCTGCGCGGTGGCCCGGCGCGAGGTCCAATAGCGCAGGTCGCGGTTGATCTTGGCGAGCAGAGGCTTGTCGTCGGCGTCTTGCGCCGCGGCATGGGCGTCGTGCAACCGCGACAACTCGGCCTCGATCAGCTCGAGGCCGCGCTGGGTGACGAGGTTATGGGCCGATATGGGCCGGTCCGGAAGATCGTCGTAGACGTCGCCGCCTTCCGGCTCCTTGGTAAAAGCCTTGCTCATAAGTCATTATAGCAGCATTAGAAGCGGGAATGTGGCGTCGGCGGCTGCCCACAACCTGACAGCGAAGGCCGCTGTCGCTCCAACAGGACGCGCATATGAAATATATCATCGCAGTGATCCAGCCGCACCGGCTTGAAGCGGTCCGCGAAGCGCTCGCGGGCATTGGCGTACAAGGGATGACGGTCACCGAGGTGCAAGGCTTCGGCCGGCAGAAGGGGCAGACCGAGATCTATCGCGGCGCGGAGTACACCGTGAACTTCGTGCCCAAGGCGAAGATCGAGATCGCGGTCATCGCCGACATGGCCGACACCGTGGTCGAGACGATCGGTCAGGCGGCGCGAACCGGACGCATCGGCGACGGCAAGGTGTTCGTGCTGCCGCTCGAGGGCGCCATGCGCGTGCGCACCGCGGAGATGGGCGCCGAGTCGCTCTAGTCCGCCACCAGCAAGGCGACCGGAAAGCGTTTCAGCGCTTCGGCGATGTTCACGCGGCCATCGGCGGCCGATACGGTCTCTCCGGTCAAGATGTTGCGCCATTGACATTTGGCGTGAGCCGCCTCGAGCGTCAGGTGGGTGTCGCCCCAAGCCGAAGCCGGCACGAATGGCTGGCCGCTTCCTTTCAGTAACGCGCTCGCGCGCAGCGGGACGATGGCGATCGCGGCCTGCGTCTCGTCACTGCGCAGGAAAGCGAGGACGTTCTGCCCGCGGGCCCCGTTTGCTATGAGCGGCGTGTAATTGCCCGTGGTGAACAGGCTCGGCTCCTCGGCGCGCAGTTGAAGCGCCTTCGCCACGATGGAGAGCTTGATGGCGCCGCTCCGCCAGTCCGCCACGAGATCGGCCGCATCGCGCGAGGCATGGCTGTCGAGAAGCTGGCGCCTGGCGTCGAAGTCCACCGGGCGCCTGTTGTCCGGATCGACCAGGCTCAGATCCCAGAGCTCGCCGCCCTGATAGATGTCCGGCACGCCGGGTGCCGTGAGCTTGAGCAGGGTCTGCGATAGCGAATTGAGCGCGCCGGCCACTTCGAGCGGCTCTTGCGCCGCGCTGAAGTCTTCGAGGAAGGCGCGGCTTCTGGCGGGATCGAGCGCGCCCCGCACGAAGGCCTCCACCGCCTCCTCGTAGGGTTCGTCGGGCCCGGTCCAGCTCGTGCGCACTTTCGCCTCCTTGATGGCCTTCAGCATGAAGGCCGCCATTCTGTCGGCGAGCACGGCCAGGGCTTCGTGATCGGTCGTGTCGAGGGCGAAAGGCCAGGCGCCGGCGAGCGCTTGATAGAACATCCACTCGTCGTTGGCGGAGGGAGCCCGGTCGTCGTCGGTCTTGACCAGAAGTGCTTCGTTCATCGCCGACCACTTGGCGACGCAGGCGCTCCACGCTTCAGGGCGTTCGCTCAGCACATAAAGCCGCGCGCGGGCGTCCTCGCCGCGCTTGGTGTCATGGGTCGAGGTGGCGAGCAGACCGAACGGCTGGTGGAGGCGCCGCGCGGCCATGTCTTCGTGGAAGCGCGCGGGTGCCGCGCCGAACTCGTCGGGCGATCCGCCCACCTCGTTCAGCGCGATCAGACGGTTGTAGCGGTAGAACAGCGTGTCCTCCACGGCCTTGGCCATGAGCGGGCCCGTGGTTTGCTGCAAACGCGTCACGAAGGTGAGCGCTTCGGCGCGGGCGGCGGGATCGGGAAGGTCCAGCCGCCAGATCCGTGCGATGAAGTCGATGGCGCCGTCGTCCTCCACCTCGCGCGTGCTCTTGGCCGCGGTCTCGGCGCGCGCGATCAACGCCTCGTCCTCGGGGCGCGGGCCGTCGACGTCGACATAGGTGCGATAGACCGGCAGCGACGCGCCGAGCTCGATAACGGCGCGGCGCAGCGTGTCGCGCCCATAATCGCGGGTCGCCAACTCGGCTTGGGCGAGTTGATGCGCAAGCCCGGTGAGCACGTCGAGCTCGCCGGCGAGGTTCCGTATAAAGATGTGCCGTTTGGTGGCCGTGACCAATGTCTCGTAGTCCGCGGTCTCGCCGGCAAAATTCTCATACGCCGCGGTCAACGGCGCTTCGCCGTCCGGATCGGTCATCACGCCGCCGAGTGCGCGGATGAACTCATAGCCGGTGGTGCCTTGCACCGGCCAATCGGAGCGGAGCGTTTCGGAGCCTTCGAGGATTTTCTCCACCAGAACGATGAAGGGGCGTTCGTCGCCGATCGCCTCGCGCAGCTTGCGGAAATAGGCGAGGGGATCGGCGAGGCCGTCAACATGGTCGAGGCGCAAGCCGTCGATGACGCCGCCTTCCGCCAGCGCCAGCATCAGCCGGTGGGTCTCCTCGAACACGCTCGGCTGTTCCATGCGCACGCCGACGAGATCGGCGACCTCGAAGAAGCGGCGATAGGTGAGCGTCTCGCGCGCGGCGCGCCAATAGGCGAGACGCCAGATTTGTGCTTCGTGCAGCGCATGCATGGCCTCGTGGTCCGCCGCCATGTCTCGAAGCGCGGCACTCAAGCTATCGGCCTGGCCCGCCTCGCGCACGCGGGCCCCAAGCTCCGCCTTGAGCTCCTGGGCGGTCTCGGGCGTGGCGATGGCGAAGCGGTTGGTGAGGTCTTCGAAGTCTTCGCCGACGCGGGCCAGCACGTTGGCGTAGGTCGGCGGGCTCAAGGGCAGCTTCATGTCGTTGACGCTGAGGCTCAGGCCGCCGTCCTCGGTGTCGAAGTGAAGCCCGAAACTGCCTTTGTCGAGCGCGCGCCCGTACGGCTCCGCCAGCACCGGGATCAGGAGCTTCGGTGCCGTCCAGTCGATGTCGAAATAGCTGGCGTGGGGGCTGTCGGCGCCCCATTCGAGCACGTCGCGCCACCACGGATTGAACGGGCTCGCGCCCATATGGTTGGGCACGAAATCGGCGACGAGGCCAAGCCCTTCGGCGCGGAAGGCCTCCGCCATGTCGCGAAAGCCGTCCTCGCCGCCGAGCGCGGCCTCGATCTCGTCGTAGCTGGCGCCGTCATAGCCGTGCGACGAGCCGGGGAGGGCGCGCAGGATCGGCGACATATAAAGATGAGAGACGCCGAGCTTGGCGAGATAGGGCGCAAGCGCCTTGGCGCGCGCAAAGTCCATGCCCTCGCGGAATTGCAGACGGTAGGTGGCGCGCTCGCTCATTGCCGCGGTCGTTCGGCGGCAACGGCGCCGGTGACCGCGCGGAACAGCTTGTGATCGCCCAGAGCCTCGAGGGTGAGCGGCATCTTACGCCGCCAGTTCGGATGCTCGTCCACGGTGCCCGGCAGGTTCGCCTGCTCGACGAACCCCAGCGCGTCGTCGAGTTGCACGGCGAAGAGCCGGCAGGGCGTCGCCGCCAGGAAGCGATGAATCGCCACAAGCACGTCGTCCGGCATATTCGTCGACTGAACGTAATCGGGATCCGCATCGAGCGCCTGCGCGCCCATCAAGGCATCGAGCAGGCGTTTGCGGTCGAGCATGCGCTCCTGTCGCTGGATCACGGCTTCGGTCTCCGTGGCGCGGCCGCTTTTCACGCGCCAATTGATGTCGTTGCTCACCCACCAGCCTTTCAAAGTCGGCAGGTCGTGGGTGGAGGCGCAGACCAAGGCCTCGCGCCGGTAGGCGTGGGGCGGCATCCAGACGCCCTCACGCTCGGTGAAATAGAAGATCTGATAGCTCAGAAGGCCAGCGCGGACCATCGTGTCGGTAAATCCCGGAGGAACCGTACCGAGATCCTCGCCGATGACGATGGTCTGCGAGATCCAGGATTCTTCCGCGACGCCCTCCAGGAGTTCTCGGAAAGGATAGGCCACATAGGCCCCGTCTTTGGCGGTGTTGCCGTCGGGAATCCAATAAAGCCGTTGCAGTCCCATGGCGTGGTCGATGCGAAGCGCGCCGGCATGGCGCATGTTGGCGCGCAGCACCGAGCGGAAAGGCTCCAAGCGCTCTTCGGCGAGCCCCACGGGCGAGAAGGGCACGAGCCCCCAGTCCTGGCCCAGCGCGCTGAACGGATCGGGCGGACAGCCGATCCGCGCTCGATGCGCGATGGCCGGGCCGGCCAGCCAGCTGCGCGAGCCGTCGGGCGAGATGCCGACGGCGAGGTCGAGATAAAGTCCGATCCGCATGCCGGCGGCGCGGGCGCGGGCTTGCGCGTCGGCGAGCTGCGTGTCGGCGATCCATTGCAGCCACGCGTGGAACGCAATGCGGGTCTTGGCCGAGCGGGCAAAGTCGCGCACGGCGATATTGTCGGGATTTTGGAATTCCTCGGGCCAGGTGCCCCAAGCCGCATTGCCGCCATTGGCGACGATGTGTTCGGACAGGGCCTCGTACAGCGCATGGATCTCCAGCGCCTTGCCCTGCTCGTTACAGTAACGCTTGAACACATCCTTGGCTTCCACGTCGCCGGACTTGAGGAACCGATCGAACAACTCCTCGAGGACGGGACCCTTCACACGATGGACGCCCGCGTAGTCGATGAGTTCCGTCTGACGTAAGGCTTCGAGCTCCGCCTCCAAGGTGGCGGGCAGGGAAAGTTCGGCGCAACCCGGCACCCGGTCCGGCGCGATCAGGAGCGGATTGAGGAAGTTGCGCGAGGA
>CAYWIA010000014.1:13870-24152 GCA_964458245.1 uncultured Methyloceanibacter sp.
CGCGAAGGGTCGGCGAAGAACAGCGCATGCAGCGGGCTCACGCCGATGAAGTCGGCGCCGCGCTTCGCCGCGAGTTCCGCGAGCCGCGCCATGTCCTCGAAGTCGCCGATGCCCCAGTTGCGGGCCGAGCGCAGCGCATAGGCTTGGACCGACAGCCCCCATGAACGCTGGTCGACGAGGAAGGGCGGCCAGTAGGCGCTCTCGGTGAGCCCGGCGATATCCTCGGCGGGCGCCGGCTCCGGGAGGTCGCTATGTCCGGGCTCGCCGTTCTCGACGGGCACGCCCATGGCCTCGAGCACCTTCGCCTTGGTCTCGCCCGGCGTGGTGACCCAATCGCCTTTCTCGCTGATATAGCCTTCGGCAATGCCGAAGCGCTCCGCCAATTCGTCGATCCGATCTGGCATGCAAAACTCCTAAACGCTCAGTGTCGCGATAACGGACCACGGGGCAAGGGTGCGCGTGGCCGCGTCCATGTCTGCGGGGTGAACAAAGAACGGTGCGCCGGCAAAGGTTCCCGGCCGGTCGCACGGTGAGTCGGAAAGATTGGCGGTCAGTGCGAGCGTGCCGCCGCCGCCAAGCGCCCAGCAAACGGAGAAGGCGTTGCCGTCGATCGCCTCGACCTTGCCCGCGTTCCCGCCGATCCCCGCCAAGCGCGGCACCACATGGGCCATGCGCGCGGCGATCAATCTCCGCACGAAGTCAAGCCGCGGCGTGGCTGTCGGGGCGAGCACGCTCGCGGCGAACGTCTCGAGCGCGTTGGGATCGGGCACGAGGTTCTTGGTATAGGCTTCCGCGAAAGATTTGTTGCTGCGGAACTCCTCGTTGCGGCCCTTGCGCACGGCCTCGGCGAGATCCCCGGTGAAGTCGGTGAAGAACTGAAACGGCCGCACCTCGCCGTACTCGTCGCCCATGAAGAGCAGCGGAATGTGCGGCGCGAGCAGGAGCAGCGCCAGCGCGGCGTCCACCGCTTCCGGCTTGGCGAGCGCGGTAATGCGGTCGCCTTGGGCGCGGTTCCCGGTCTGATCGTGGTTCTGAAGAAAGTCGACGAAGGCGGTGGGCGGCAGATGCGCCGACGGCTCGCCGCGTTTACGTCCCTCGCGAAACGGCGACGGCTCGCCCTGATAGCCGAACCCTTGCGCCATGGTCTCGGCGACGCGTTTGGCGGGGGCGTCGGCATAGTCCTGATAATAACCCGTGTCCTCGCCCGTCAGCAGCGACTGCATGGCATGATGCCAATCGTCGTTCCATTCGGCGGTGAAGAGGCGCGGTCTATTGTCAGCATCGAACTGCAGGAGCCGGGTCGTGTTCTCGTCGTCTTCGATGGTGAGATGAATGTGCCGGTCGGGGAATTCCGCGCGCACCTCGCGCGCCATCTCTGCCAGGATCTCTTCTTGCGAAGGGTCCTTGATCTGATCGATGGCATCGAAGCGAAGTCCGTCGAAGCGGAACTCCTCGAGCCAATAGAGCACGTTGTGAAGGAAAAACTGGCGGACTGGCGCGCGGTCGAAGGCGATGGCGCCGCCCCAGGGCGTATGCCGCTCGGCATGGAAGAAATCGGGCGCGTAGAGATGGAGATAGTTTCCGTCGGGCCCGAAGTGATTATAGACCACGTCGAGCAGGATCATCAGGCCGCGCTCATGGCAGGCGTCGACCAGCCGCTTCAGGCTTTCCGACCCGCCGTAGATGTTGTGCGGCGCATAGAGCAGCACGCCGTCATAGCCCCAGCCCCGATTGCCGCCGAACTGCGCCACCGGCAAAAGCTCGATGGCCGTGACGCCGACATCCACCAGGCGATCGAGATCGCGGACGATGCCGTCGAAGGTCCCGTCGAGCGAGAAGGTTCCGGTGTGCAGCTCGTAGAGGATTGCCTCTTCCCAGGGACGGCCAGTCCATTGGGGCGTGCGCCAGTCATAGCTTCGCGGGTCCACGAGCCGGCTCGGCCCGTGCACGTCGCCGATTTGCGCGCGCGCGGCGGGATCGGGCACGCGCATTCCGTCCCCCAGGACATATTGGTAGCCCCCATCGACGGGAACCGCGTCGGTCGTCACCTCGAACCAGCCGTCCTCCATCTTCGCCATGGGAACGGTGCTGCCGCCTTCGGCGTGGAGTGCGACCATGGTCTGCGCCGGCGCCCAAAGCCTGAAGCGCGCGCCGCCGTCGACAATTTCGGACCCCCAGGGCAATGCATGCGCGAATTGCGCAGCCATCAGTCGGTCCTTTCGAACAGCAGGAGCCCGCGTCCCGGAATGGTGGTCTTGCCGGTGGCGATCGGCGCATCCGGACGGACCAAGCCGTTGGCCGAGTCGCAAAGGAGCCGCCAGCGCAAGTGACGCTTGCCGAAATACGGGAAGATGAAGTCGATCGGGTCGGCGTCCGCGTTGAACAGGAGTAGCAGGATGTTGCCGCCGCCGGCGAAGGACGCGCCGATGCATTTGGCCACCGGGTCTTTCCAGTGCTCGGCCTGCTTCTCCTCGCCGTCGGGCTTGAACCAAGCAATGCTCTTGATGAGTGGCGCCACGGGCTCGCCGTGCAGGAAGTGCTGGGTGCGCAAGAGCGGTATCTGCGCGCGCAAGCTCACGACACCTCGGACGAACTCATGAAAGGCGCGGTCGCGGTCGCTCACATTCCTCCAGTCGACCCAAGAGACCTCGTTGTCCTGGCAAAAAGCGTTGTTGTTGCCGCCTTGGGTGCGGCCGATCTCATCGCCCATTTGCAGCATGGGCGTGCCGTGGCTGAACAAGAGGCTCGCCACGAAGGCGCGGCGCACGCGGTCGCGGCGATCGAGGATGACCGGGTCGTCGGTCGGTCCCTTGGTGCCCCAATTGTAGCTTCGGTTGTCGGAGTGGCCGTCCTGGTTGTTCTCCTTGTTCGCCTCGTTGTGCTTCTTGTTGTACGAGACGAGGTCGGTCAGGGTGAAACCGTCATGGGCGGTGATGAAGTTGACGCTCGCCCACGGTTTGCGGCCGCGGTGGTCGTAGATCTCGGCCGATCCCGATATGCGGCGCCCAAGCGCCGGAAGCATTCCCATGTCGCCCTTCCAATAAGAGCGTAACCCGTCGCGCCAAAGGTCGTTCCATTCCGCCCAGCCCGGCGGGAAGCCGCCGACTTGGTAGCCGCTCTCGCCGAGATCCCAGGGTTCGGCGATGAGCTTCGTCTGGCTCAAGACGGGGTCTTGGCCGATCGCATCGAGGAAGGACGCGCTCGGGTCGAAATCCGTGTTGTCGCGGGCGAGCGCCGAGGCGAGATCGAAGCGGAAGCCGTCCACGCCGCACTGCTCGACCCAGTAGCGGAGCGAATCCAAGACGAGTTGAAGCACGCGCGGGTGACCGATATTGAGCGTGTTCCCGCAGCCCGTGGTGTCGTGATAGTGGCGCTTGTCCTCGGCGAGCTTGTAGTAGGACGCGTTGTCGATGCCGCGGAAGGACAGCGTGGGACCGAGCGCGTTACCTTCCGCCGTGTGGTTGTAGACCACGTCGAGGATGACCTCGATGCCGGCCTCGTGCAGGCGGTCGACGGTGGTGCGGAATTCCTCGATGCCGGCGCCGGGCGAGATATAGCGCTGGGCGGGGGCGAAGAAGCCGACACTGTTGTACCCCCAATAGTTGCTGAGGCCTTGCTCCACCAGGTGCCGGTCGTCGACCATGGCGTGCACGGGGAGAAGCTCCAGCGCCGTGACGCCAAGCTTGACGAGATGCTCGATCACCGCCGGCTGGGCGAGACCGGCGAACGTGCCGCGCAAGGGTTCCGGAACGTCGGGATGGAGCGCGGTCATGCCCTTGACGTGCGCCTCGTAGATGACGGTTTCATGCCAGGGCCGGTTGGGGCGCGGATGCGCCGGGCGCATCCCGTCGGCGACGACGACGCATTTCGGCATGAAGCGCGCGCTGTCGGTCTTGCTCTTGATCAGGTCGGTGCGTTTGGCGCCGATTTGATAGCCGAACAGGCAGTCGTCCCAGATGAGCTTCCCGGCATAGGCCTTCGCATAAGGATCGAGCAGCAGCTTGTCGCGGTTGAAGCGGTGGCCGTCGCGCGGGGCATAGGGCCCGTGGACGCGGTAGCCGTAAAGCTGCCCCGGCGCCAGCCCGGGCACGTAGCCGTGCCACACCTCTTCGGAGTATTCGGGCAGCGTGATGCGCTCGGTCTCGGTGCCGCCCTGATCGAACAGACAAAGATCGACGCGCGTGGCGTTGGCGGAGAACAGCGCGAAGTTGACGCCGCGGCCGTCATAGGTCGCGCCCAGCGGCCGAGGACTCCCGGATTGGAGCTTCACCGACATTGACCGGGATTTCCCGCGGCGAGTAGGGAGTGGTGCGTGTTGCATAACTGCTTAAACGCGCCAAACGTCCTTGAAGGTCCCCGCGGCATTTTGGCCATCACTCGTCCGCCTCCTCGCTGCTCGATTCGTCCAACGGCTCGACCAGTTCGAGCGCGGCGCGCAAGGGGATCGGCAGTACCACCGGCCGGTTCACGCCTTCGTACAGAATCTCCTGAAACAGCTTGTCGGCCAGGAACAGCGGCAACAGCTCGCCGCCGGCAAGATGCGAGCCGCTCGCCGAGTCGTCGCGGGCCATGCCGTAGGCGCGCAAGAAGCGCCGCTCGGCGAGCGAGCGCCAATTGAGGGCGCGGGCCTCGATCTGGTCGAGCTGACTGGCGCCGCGCTGCTTCTGACGATCGACGGCGGTGCGCGCCGCGTAGTCGAAGGAGCGCAGCATGGTGGCGATGTCGCGTGAGGGCGGCGCTTTCTGCCGGCGCTCGTCCACCGGCTGATCCGGCTCGCCCTCGAAGCCGACGATATAGATGTCGTCCGCCGACACGAGAACCTTGGCGAGATGATAGTCGTTGTGCAGGCGGATCTTGTTGCCGCGCGCATTCGTGGGAACCAGCGTATCGATGCGTTTCAGCATGGCGCTGCGCAAGGTCAGGAGCCTCGTGGCAAGCTCCTGCGTCTCCGCATCGGCGGTGTCGGGCAGTGTCTCGATAGAGGCGAAAGCCTGCTCGGCGCGCGCCACGGCCCGGACGCGCCAGTCTTCGAGGTCCGCGTCCGTGACCGGCTCGGGCGCGAAGTCCGGATCGCTCGGATCAGCATTGGCAAGCGCGCGGTGCAGCTCACCGGTCCGCGTGCCGATGGTCTCGACCAGGGAGAGCGAATAGGGCAGGCCGCCATTGCCGTCGCCGGACAGCGCTACGTCCTCCAGCTCGCGGTCGAGCGCGTTGACCACGACCGTCCAGCCGTCGCCCTGGTTGCGCACATGCTCGAAAGCAACGGCCAAAGCCGTGGGTGTGCCGCCGGCATCCACATATTCGAAGGCGCCGAGATAAGGCGGACTGTTGGTGAAGTCCGTCTTGGACAAGAAGCGGCCCATCTCGATGCCCGGGTCCATGCCGGAGCGCAGCCTGCGGGAAATCTTCAGGTTCACGCGGTCGTCGAGCGTGCGCGTCGTGTGGGCATGCTCTCCGGTCTCCACGCGGCGAACGTCGAGCTCTTCGGAAAGATCGAGTGCGCGCAGGGCGTCGCTCGCGTCGAAGCGGAAGGTGCCGTCGACCGCCGGCAAGGTCTGGTGCTCGCGCATGGCATGCAGCAAGGCCCGGGGAAAGGTTTCGCCGTGCGCGGCGTCGAAGGCCAGGCCGGACCGCGGCCCGCGCCGGATCTTGGCAAGCAGATAGGGCAGGAGCGGGCTGTCGTGCCGCAAGTCTTCCTCGCCCCAGGAGAGCGCGATCGGCAGGAAGTAACGCTGGGCCGCGCCGTCCTCGAGCATGATCTTCGCGGCAAGCAGCAGGAAGTTCTCGCGGCCGGCTTGCGGCAGTTCGCCGATCCGCTCGGGCGTGGCGGAGGCGATGACGGCGTCCTTGGGACCGAACCAGCGCTGGCGCGCGATATAGGTGGGCAGCACGTCGTGGACGATGCGGTCGATGCGGGCGCTGTCGCCGCGCTGGCTGTCCACGATGTTCCACCCCTCGCTGAGGATGAGGGTCTCGAGCTCCGGGAGAGATTCAGGCGCCAGGTCCGGCAGGGACGGGAGTTGGGCGGGGTCTCTGAGGGTGAACCAGTAAAAGCCGTAGGCCGGCAGCGTCAGCAGATAAGGCAGCGTGCCGATGGGCGGGAAGGGAGAGGCGCCGGTCAGCTCGACCGGAACGCTGCCCTTCTGGCTCGAAAGATCGAGCTCCACCGCTTGCGCGGAACGCGACAGGTTGAACACGCACAGCATCACGTCGCCTTCGTACGCGCGCAAATAGGCGAGGACCTTGCGGTTGCGCGGGCGCAAGAACGTCATGTTGCCGTTGCCGAAGGCCTCATGCGTTTGCCGAACGGCGATCATGCGCTTGGTCCAGTTGAGCAGCGAGCTGGCGTGCTTCTCCTGGGCTTCGACGTTGACGGTCTCGTAGCCGTAGATGGGATCCATGACCGGCGGCAGATAGAGCCGCTGCGGATCGGCGCGGGAGAAACCGCCATTGCGGTCGGCCGACCACTGCATGGGGGTCCGTACGCCGTCCCGGTCGCCGAGATAGAAATTGTCGCCCATGCCGAGCTCGTCGCCGTAATAGAGCACCGGCGTGCCGGGCATGGAGAGCAGCAGTCCCGTCAACAGCTCGATCTTGCGCCGGTCGTTGTCGAGAAGCGGCGCCAGCCTCCGCCGGATGCCGAGATTGAGCCGCGCCCGCCGGTCCGTCGCGTAGGTCTCCCACAAATAGTCGCGCTCGGAGTCCGTCACCATTTCCAGCGTCAGCTCGTCGTGGTTGCGCAGGAAGATCGCCCATTGGCAATCCTCGGGGATCGGCGGCGTCTGGCTGATGATGTCGGTGATGGGATAGCGGTCCTCGCGGGCGAGCCCCATGAAGATGCGCGGCATCAGGGGAAAGTGGAACGCCATGTGACACTCGTCGCCGTCGCCGAAATAGGGGCGCGTATCCTCCGGCCATTGATTGGCCTCGGCGAGCAGCATGCGGTCCGGATAGCGCTCGTCCAGCTCCGCACGGAACTTTTTCAGGAGCTCGTGGGTCTCGGGCAGATTCTCGTTATTGGTGCCCTCGCGCTCCAGGAGATAGGGCACCGCGTCGAGACGCAGGCCGTCGACGCCCATGTCGAGCCAGAAGCGCAACACGCGCAGGATGTCGGCAAGGACGCGCGGGTTGTCGTAGTTCAGGTCGGGCTGGTGCGAATAGAAGCGATGCCAGAAATACTGCTGGGCGACCGGGTCCCAGGTCCAGTTGGACGTCTCGGTGTCGAGAAAGATGATGCGCGTGCCGGGATATTTTTGGTCGGTGTCGCTCCACACATAGTAATCGCGCCACACCGAGCCGGGCTTTGCCTTGCGCGCGCGCTGAAACCAAGGATGCTGGTCGGAAGTGTGGTTGACCACCAGCTCGGTGATGACCCGGATGCCGCGGTCGTGGGCCGCCGCCACGAACTGGCGGAAGTCGCGCATGGTGCCGTAGGTGGGATTGATCGAGGTGTAGTCGGCGATGTCGTAGCCGTCGTCGCGCAAGGGCGACGGATAGAACGGCAGCAGCCAGATCGCGGTGACGCCCAGGTTCTGGAGATAGTCGAGCTTCTGCATGAGCCCGGCGAAATCTCCGACCCCGTCATTGTCGGAGTCGAAGAACGCCTTGATGTGCAGCTCATAGATGACCGCGTTCTTATACCAGTGCCGGTCGTTGCGATCGATCATTGAGAACTCGAGTAAGGCTTGGGGGGCCGGGCGATGACGTCTCGAAGGGCGCCTTGATAGGCGGAACCTCCGTCGAAAGTAAGGGGCTTCAGGCCTCGCGACTAGAGGCCACGGGGCCGCGCTGGCACGCGGGTCCCCACCAGGCGAGATAGCGCCGCCTAAAGATTAGGCTGCCCCGAGCTTCTTGGAAAACAGCTTCACCGGGTCCGTGTCGGACTCGGCGAAGGACTGGATGAAGCTGTCGCGCCAATTCGCCAAGTCGTAAGTCTCGATCCGCTGCCACAGCCGGTTATGGCGCGCCCAGCGCTCCTGGCGCGGCATGGTCAGCGCGCGGTCGAGCGCGCGCGCCATCTCGTTGATGTCGTGCGGGTTGATGAGGAGCGCCTCGCGGAGTTGCTCGGCGGCGCCGGCGAAGCGGGATAAGACGAGCACGCCGGGGTCCTGTGGCGCTTGCGCGGCGATATATTCCTTGGCGACCAGATTCATGCCGTCCCTGAGCGGTGTGACCAGGCCGACGGCGGCCTCGCGGTAGAGCCGGGTCAGAATGTCCTGCGGCACGCCGTGATGGATATAGGTGACGGGCGTCCAGCGCAGGTCGCCGAAGCGGCCGTTGATGCGGCCCACCAAGCGCTCCACGTCCTCGCGGATCTCCTGGTAAACGGGCAAGATCTCGCGCGTCGGCGGGGCGATCTGCACCAGCCGCACCTTGCCGCGATGCTCGGGGAACTCCTCGAGCAGTTGCTCGAAGGCACGCAAGCGCTCCGGCAGCCCCTTGGTGTAGTCCAGGCGGTCGACGCCGATGATCGTCTTCATGCCCTCGCCGAGGTCGGGAAGGATGGGGCCCTTGCTGCTCTCGGCCTCGGCCAGCTTGCGGAAGGCGGTCGCGTCGATGCCGATGGGAAACACGGAGGCGGTGGTGGTCTCGCCTTGGGCTGCCATGCGGTCGCCGTGCAGCGGTTCGCCGTCGAGCGAGGCGGCGACATAGCGCCGGAAATTATCGCGGTCGGAGCAGGTCTGGAAGCCGACCACGTCGTAGACCATCAGCGCGTTGCCGAGACGCTTCTGACCCGGTATGGCCGCGAAGATCTCGGGCGAGGGGAAGGGCGTGTGCAGAAAGAAGCCGATGCGCGAGGTGCAGCCGCGGCCGCGCAACTCCTCGGCGAGCGGGATCAGATGATAGTCGTGCACCCAGATCAGGTCGTCGGACTCGACCAGCGGCATGAGCGCGTCGGCGAAGCGGGCGCTGACATTGAAATAGGTCTCGTTGTGCTCCTCGTTGCACTGGGCCAGATCGAGCCGGTAGTGCAGAGAAGGCCACAGGCAGCGGTTGGCGTAGCCGTAGTAATAGCCTTCGGCTTCCTGCGGCGTGAGGTCGATGGTGGCCACGGTCAGACCCGAGATGGACTCGACCTTGGGCGGGGTGCGGAGCGCGTCGTCGGTCACGTCGCCGCTCCAGCCGAACCAGACGCCTTGCGAGGCCTTCAGCGCATCGCCCAGCGCGACGGCCAGGCCGCCGGTCTGAAACTTGGCGCCGAAGTCCGCGACGCGATTGGAGACGACAACGAGTCTCCGCGTCTTTGCGGTCATCTCAGAGCTCCCGGCGTTGACAGGCATCCGATCGGCAGACGTGCCGAATCGCGCACTCGAAACGTTGGATGGCATCTTCCGTACCTTGCTTCCGTAACTTTTTTGGATGACGCCGCCATGTCCCACCTCTCCTGGAGCGTCTCATTTTAAACGGAAATCGTCACAATGGGTTCCTAACATGAGGAAAATTGTTCTAGGTCAGGGGTGCAAGATACATCGTCGAGCTTACACCGCTGGGCCTCTCGCCTCGCTACCCCATTGAAACCACGGTTTGATCCAGAACGTGATGACTAAGCCCTTGCCCCCCGTCGGCGAAAACAGCGCCTTCTTCTTCGATTTCGACGGGACGCTGGTGGAGATCGCCGCGCGGCCCGATCTCGTGCGGGTGGAGCCCCGTGTTCAGGATCTGCTTCGTGCCCTCAATGATCGCTTCGGCGGCGCGGTGGCCGTCGTGACGGGTCGCCCTCTCGATGTGGTCGACGGATTTCTTGCGCCGCTTGCCCTTCCGACGGCGGCCGAGCACGGCTCGGTCCGGCGCGACGCATCGGGGCAGATCCATGCCGACGGCAACGGCGCCGAGGCGGTCGAAGCGGCGCACCGCCTCTTGAAGCCGCTGGCCGATGCGAATCCCGGATTGATCCTCGAGCGCAAAAGCTCGTCCGTGGCCCTGCATTACCGGCAGTGCCCGGAGCTTGCCGAGACGTGCGCCGCTTCTGTCGAAGAGGTGGTCGCTAAAAATCCCGGCCTCGTGATCTTGCCGGGCAAGATGGTGTTCGAGCTCAAGCCCAAGGGCGTGGACAAGGGTGTCGCCGTGCGCGCGTTTCTGGAGGAGGCGCCGTTCAAGGGGCGGACGCCCGTCTTCGCCGGTGACGACGTCACGGACGAGCATGCCTTTGCCGTGGTGAACGCGCTCGGCGGCATCACCATCAAGATCGACGACGGCGACACGCAAGCCGAATACCGCACGGACCGCGACGGGCTGTTCGACTGGATTTCCAAGCTCGTCGCCCGGGGCTGAACGCCGAAAG
>CAYWIA010000015.1:0-14861 GCA_964458245.1 uncultured Methyloceanibacter sp.
TCCGAGAAATTGCGGTCCGTTGTACGTTTTGTATAACTTTGTTATACAGTCCGTATAACGGAGGTCCGCATGAAAATCGAGATCAAGAAAATCGGGAATTCGACTGGCCTGATCCTGCCGAAGGAGCTTCTTGCGAAGCTCCAACTCAAGCAGGGCGACAGCTTGTTCGTGACGGAGCTTGCAGAGGGCGGTCTTAAGCTTGCCCGGCACGATCCGAACTTCGAGCGCGGCATGGAAGTCGCTCGCAAGGCCATGGGGACGTACCGGAACGCGCTCCGTGAGCTTGCCAAGTGACCGAGCCAATCAAGTGACAGAGCCTATCTGGCTCTCCGTCGATCTTGTCCTCGCCATCCACGACGAGCAATTGCGCGAGTTCGGGGGGCCTCCAGGTCTTCGCGACCGGGGCCTACTGGAATCGGCGCTCGCGCGGCCCCTGAACAAATATGCCTATGGCAACGATGACCTGGCGGCTCTTGCTGCCGCCTATGGTTTTGGGCTGGCTCGGAACCATGCGTTTGTCGACGGCAACAAGCGCATAGCACTCCTCTCTATGATCACCTTTCTCGGTCTCAACGAGATAGAGTTCGTGGTGCCGGAGGCCGAGGCCGTCGTCGTCACGCTGGAAGTGGCTGCGGGCGAGATTGACGAGAACGGTTTGACGCGCTGGATTAGAGATCATTGGCCTGAAGGGAGCTGAAGCCCGATGTCGCAAGTCTCGCTGGTTCCCGTCCTCCTTTGGGTGGCAGCGATCCTGTTCTGGGGCGTGGCCGTTTTGCGGGGGCCGCGTCCGATCCTCCAGACGTTCGTCATCGACCGGCTGCTGCGCTATTTGTTCATCTTCCCGCTCGGGCTGCTCGGCCTGTGGGCCTTTGTCGGCCACGTGTTTTTTCCCGAGCAAGCCGCCGCCGCGATCGGCTGGACCCCGAGCCCGTTCCAGTTCGAAGTGGGCTACGCCAATCTCGGTCTGGGCCTCGCGAGCCTCTATGCGGCTTTCACCACGTTCTATGCGCGCGTGGCGGTCGCCATCGCCGCGTCGTGCTTCTTGATCGGCGCCGGCATCGGGCATGTGCACGACATCGTCGCGTACGGCAATCTGACATCGGGCAATGCCGGACCGATCCTGGTCACCGACTTCCTCACGCCGATGGCGGTGCTGGCGCTCTTGCTGGTCGCCGCAAAACGTCCCCGGCCCATCTCGCCGGACACGCTGGCGCTCGATGCCGAGGTCGAAGTGGCGCGGCGCGCCCTGCGCTCCTATCGGGAAGCGCTCGACAAGTTCGTCAAGGAATGACGGCCTAGTGGCGGGCGAAAACCTCGGTGGTGCCGTCCTTCTTCACGAGCAGCACGTCGTAAGGTTCCGTCTTTCCGTCAGCCTGCTCCATGCCCGGTGAGCCGAGAGGCATGTCGGGCACCGTGAGGCCGATCGCGTCCGGACGCTCCTCCAGCAGCTTCTTGATGTCGGCGGCGGGAACGTGCCCCTCGACCGCGTAGCCGTCGATCAGGCCGGTATGGCAAGAGGCGAGCTTCTCCTCGATGCCCGCCTGGCGCTTGATGCGGTCGAGCATCGCGGTCGAGGTGTTCTTGGCTTTCACTTCGAAGCCGTTCGCTTCGAGATGCTCCACCCATTTGCCGCAGCAGTCGCAAGTCGGCGACTTCCAGACTTCGATCGCAGGGGCATCGGCCGCGGCGAATGCGGGCGAGGTCACCAGAAGGGCGAGGCAAAAGGCAAAGACGGTGCGCAAGACCATAGGGGTTCTCCACATGGGATCGTTACATGGGGGATCGTTCTGCCGATCCTATTCGATCAGGGCGATGTCCGCGATCACAGGCCGGTGATCCGAATCGAGCCTCGGGCCGACGCGGGCGTCGATCTTGGCGAAATGTTTCGTGGTGAAGACATTGTCGATCGGCACCAGCGGCAGAAGGGGCACGCTTTTCCAGCGCATCGGCCAGGTCGGGTAGAACGTGTTGAAACGGCCGAGCCCGGTCGCCTTGGTGAAGGTCTTCAGCTTGACCGTCCACGGCGCCATGTTGAAATCCCCCGCCACGATCAAGGGGCCACTCCTCTCCTGTACGAAGGTGGCCAGGGGCCACGATGTCGGCCTCTTGCAGGTCCGGATAGAAGGGCCGCGCCAGATGCACGCCCGCGAGCTCGACCTGCGTGCCGTCGACGTCGAGCCGGACCCAGCGGATGATGCGCGACATCCAGAAACGGCTGGCCGCCGCGGTCGACAAGGCCATCGGCCACGATCGGATGCTTCGACAAAATAGCGAGCCCATTGTCGCCGACGCGGTAGGGATACTGACCGGCAAGGCTCTCGAGGAAGTCCTTGTGATGCCCGCGGACCTCTTCGAGCACCACTGCGTCCGCTTTCGTCTCGGCGAGAAAGGCCGCGACCTGGTTCAGGTGATGGTCGTTGCGGCCCCAGAGATTGAAGGTCGCGACGCGCAGGAAGCGGGCGGCGCCGTCCGGCGCTTGCGGAGCGGCGCCAGACAGCCCCGAAAGCAGCAAAGCGAAGCTGACCGCTATGAAGGCGGCGGTGGCGGTGATCAGCGTCCGGTTCCGTACGGCGAAGGCCAGCGCCAGCAGCGCGATACCGCCGACGGCAAGGACGGGGAGGCCGTTATTGATAATGTCGAGGGCGGGATACCAGCGCGCCAGCACGCCAAGCGCCAGAAGCGCTGTGCCGAGTACGAGGCCCGCGATCACGGCGGCCTTCAAGATTTTGAGCATCGGTGGAGAACTAACCTTGGCGAGGGACCGGCATCGTGGGAAGCGCGTTCCTATATGTGGGAAGACTTATCCAGGCATGAAGGGTTTTGCATCCCCCTATGAACGACACCCCCCAGGGCGACAACGAGAAAAACCGGTTCAGCGCCCGGGCCAAGCGCTATGGGCGCGTCGGGGCCAATGTGGGCGGGGTGGCCGCGCGCATCGCCGGGCGGCGCCTATTCGGCCTCGATCCCGAGAAGGATAAGGACGCCGCGGCACTCGCCGCCGCGCTTGGCGGGCTGAAAGGCCCGATCATGAAGGTGGCGCAGCTTCTCGCCACCATCCCCGAGGCGCTGCCGGCCGAGTATGCCGCCGAACTCGGCCAGTTGCAGAGCCAGGCGCCGCCCATGGGCTGGGCCTTCGTGCGCCGGCGCATGGCGGCCGAGCTGGGTCCCGACTGGGAGACAAGATTCGCGACCTTCGAGCACGCGGCCGCGGCTTCCGCCTCGCTCGGTCAGGTCCATCGCGCTGTCGCGCATGACGGACGCGCGCTCGCGGTGAAGCTGCAATATCCGGACATGCAGTCCGCCGTGGAGGCGGATCTCGCGCAGCTCGGTATGCTGTTCTCCCTTCATCGCCGCATGCGCCCCGCGATCGAGACCTCGGAGATGCTGAAAGAGATCTCGGCGCGCTTGCGCGAGGAGCTCGACTACGCGCTCGAGGCCAAGCACACGGGGCTGTACGGGCTGATCTTCGCCGACGATCCGATGATCCGCGTGCCCGAGGTGTGGCCCGAGCTGTCGACGAAGCGGCTGCTCAGCATGACCTGGCTCGAGGGCCGGCGGCTGTTGGACTACACGGACCGTCCGCTGGAGGAGCGCAATCAGATCGCGCGCGCCATGTTCCGCGCCTGGTGGTTTCCGTTCAGCCAATACGGGGTGATCCACGGCGACCCGCATCTCGGCAACTACACGGTGTTCGAGAACGAGGACGGCGAGGCGGCCGGCATCAATCTGCTCGACTATGGCTGCATGCGCACCTTCGCGCCGAAATTCATCCAAGGCGTGATCGATCTCTATCACGGGCTGCTCAACAACGACCGTGCGCTGATCGTGCACGCCTACGAGACGTGGGGCTTCGCCGGGCTCTCCAACGAGCTGATCGACATTCTGAATATCTGGGCGAACTTCATCTACGGGCCGATGCTCGAGGACCGGGTGCGCACCATCGCCGAATATGTGAAGCCCGGCGCCTATGGCCGGCAGGAGGCCTTCAAGGTGCATCAGGGCTTGCGCGAGAAGGGGCCGGTGACGGTGCCGCGCGAGTTCGTGTTCATGGACCGCGCCGCAATCGGGCTCGGCGGCGTGTTCCTGCATCTGAACGCCGAGCTCAACTATTACCGCCTGTTCAACGAGGCGATCGCCGGCGCGGACTTGGCCGACGTGACGCGGCGTCAGCACGAGGCCTTCGTTAAAACCGGCGTACCGTTACCGGAAGAGGCTGCCAAACAAGGGTTGTGATCGCCGCTCACTTCGCCGAGGATTCGCGAACGACCTTCGCGAATCTTATCGAGAGGAGGGGCTGACGATGGATTGGCTCATCAACGACGCGTTGCCGGTGCTGGCGCGGATCTTCATCGTCTGGATTTTTCCGTTCAGCTTTCTCGACAAAGTCATCAACTGGGACAACGCCTTGAAGCAGGCGAAGTCGGGCTGGCTGCCCGGCGGGCCGGTCCTCTTGATCCTGGCGATGGCGGTGGAGCTGCTGACGCCGCCGATGATCGTGTTCGGCTTTTACGACGGCATCGCCGCGTTCATCCTCGCCGGCTACTGCGCCGTCACCGGCATCGTCTATCACAATTTCTGGACCTATCCGCGCTTTTGGAAGCCCGACAGCGAGGGCTATCCGCATATCTGGGACTTCTTCAAGAATTTCGGTCTCGTCGGCGGCTTGATCTACGTGATGTATGCGAGCGGCTTCATTCAGGCCGTGGGCGGCGACATCGAGAAACTGTCCGCGCTGACCAAGCCGGCCGCCGCCATGATGGGAGCTCTATGACGGCCGATCCCGAACATCCCAAGATTCCTTATTGGCATCTGTGGACGGACGACGATGGCGCCACGCATCAGACCCGCTGCGAGCTGAAATCGTTCGACTGGCAGAGCATGGGCGGCAAGGCGGCGGCCCAATGGAACGACCATCTGCTCGCGGGCGAGACCAATCTTCTCTTCAGCATCCTGCCGGTCGGCTTCAACGGCGATTGGCACGAGAACCCGAAGCCGCAATGGATCGCGGTGCTGTCGGGACGCTGGTTCGTGGAGTCCACGGACGGCACCCGCGTGGAGATGGGGCCCGGCGACATCGCCTTCGGCGGCGATCAGAACGCCAAGGAAGATGGAGAAGGGCGTATCGGCCACAAATCCGGAACGGTCGGCGAGCAGCCTTGCGCGCTGATGATCGTGCAGCTCGATCCCAAGCGATGGTCCGGCGTCAGGCCGGGCGCCTTCACGTAGCGGAGCGTTTCTCATGCCGGTCACGCGACAGATCAGAGTGAGCATCACGGTGGCCGACTTGGGTGGGACGGCCGCGTTCTATCGCGACGCTCTGGGACTTGAGGTCGGGGCAGAGCAGGCGCTCGGCGATCCCGCCTGGAACACGCTGCTCGGGCTCGACAAGGGCACCACGGCGCGTGCCGTCGACGTCAGGCTCGGACAACATGAGATCAAGCTCGTGGCGTTCGATCCGCCGGGGGCGCCATACCCGACGGCGCGCGCATCGAACGATCCATGGTTCGAGCATGTGGCGCTCGTCGCCGGCGACATCGATGCGGTGTGGGCGCGGCTCGAGCGCTACAAGCCCGGCGTGGTCACGACGGGCGCGCCGGTGCTGCTGCCGCCCAATACCGGCAGCGTCACCGCCTTCAAGTTCCGCGATCCGGAAGGGCATCCGCTTGAGCTGATCTCCTTTCCGAAAGGTGTCGGCGACCCCCAGTGGCAGCAGGGCGGGGCGGGCATTCGCGGCTACGACCACACGGCGATCGCCATCACCGATGTGGACCGCAGCCTCGCCTTTTACCAAGGGCTGCTCGGTTTTCATGTGGGCGGACGGTCCTTGAACGCCGGACCGGAGCAGGACCGCCTCGACGGGCTTTCCGGGTGCCTCGTGGACGTGGTGCCCCTGCAGCCCAAGGCGGTGCCGACGCCCCATGTGGAGCTGCTGCACTACCGGACGCCGCCGGGGCGGAGCGGGTCCGCGCCGGTGAACGCCAATGACGCGGCAGCTGCGCGCCAGGTCCACCACGTGGACGATCTCGACGGCCTCGCGGGGCAGCTTGAGGAAGCGGGCGTCGTCTTCGTTTCGCCGGGGATCGTGAGGCTGAAGAATGGCGGGAAAGCCGCGGCGATCCGGGATCCGGACGGCCATATGATCGTGCTCATGGCCTGAGCGAGACCCTAACCGGTGCTTTTTGAAGGGCCGGCAATTATTGCGGGATGCGCCGGATTTTGCTATCTCGCGGAGGCGCGCGAAGCCGCCGCCAAGCAAGGATACGACCGGGGGTAGTTGAATGCATATCGATCCCAAAGAGGGCCATCCAGACATGGACTATGCCGAGCACTTGGGCACTTACAGATTGTTCTGTAAGTTGACCTTGTGGACGATCGTCATCACCGTGGCGATCGTGGCGGCCATGGGATATTTCCTGACTTAATCCGAGCTTTACGCTCACGGCGGACGACCCGTCCGCTGACCTCGAATCCAGACAACCCACGGAAGGCCATTGGCCGGTTAGCGGGCCAGTGTGCCAGACGGAGCCACGATGATTTCGATTGGCGTGCCCGCAGAAGGCAAGGACGAGCCGCGGATCGGGCTCACCCCCGAGACGGCGAAGAAGCTGGTCAAGGCCGGGGCCAAGGTCACCGTGCGCTCCGGCGCGGGGCTCGGGTCCCATTTCTCCGATGAGGATTACAAGGAGGCCGGCGCCGCCATCGCCAAGACCGACGCCGAGGCCGTCTCGGACGCCGACGTGGTGTTCACGGTGCGGCGTCCGCCGCTCGCGCTCGCCAAGGCGATGAAGAAAGGCGCGGCGCTGGTCGGCATGCTCGATCCGTTCTCCGACGCCGAGGAGCTCGACGCGCTGGCCAAGACCGGCGTGACGTTGTTCGCGATGGAGCTCATGCCGCGCATCACCCGCGCGCAGAGCATGGACGTGCTGTCCTCGCAATCGAACCTCGCCGGCTACAAGGCGGTGGTCGACGCTGCCGCCGCGTTCGAGCGCGCGCTGCCGATGATGATGACGCCCGCGGGCACGGTGCCGGCGGCGCGGGTCTTCATCATGGGCGTCGGCGTCGCCGGACTCCAAGCAATCGCGACGGCGCGCCGGCTCGGCGGCATCGTAACCGCCACCGACGTACGTCCCGCCGTGAAGGAGCAGGTGGCCTCGCTCGGCGCCAAGTTCATCGCGGTCGAGGACGAAGAGTTCAAGCAGGCGGAGACGGCGGGCGGCTACGCCAAAGAGATGTCCGACGCTTACAAAAAGAAGCAGGCGGAGCTGATCGCCGAGCACGTCAAGAATCAGGACATCGTCATCACCACGGCGCTGATCCCCGGGCGGCCCGCGCCGAAGCTCATCTCCAAGGCGATGATCGAAAGCATGCGCCCCGGCTCCATCATCGTCGATCTCGCCGCGGAGCGGGGCGGCAACGCGGAGCTGACCAAGCCCGGCGAGATCGCCGAGCATAAGGGCGTACGCATCTTCGGCCTGCTCAATCTTCCGGGCCGGGTACCGGTCAACGCCTCCAGCCTCTATGCGCGCAATCTTCAGGCCTTCATCGAGCCGTTCATCGACAAGGAAACGAAAGAGCTCGCCATCGATTGGGATGACGAGTTGGCAAAGGGCACGGGCATCGCCCGCGACGGCGCGATCGTCAACGATGCGATCACCGAGCGCCTGGGCGCCAAGCCCGCGAGCGCCGCGACAAAACCTGCGCCGGCGAAAGCAAAAACCAATGGCGGGGCGAAGGCCCCCGCCAAGAAGTCTGGAAGCACGCGCCAGCCCAAGGGAGGCAAGACCACATGACGAAGCGGACCCTTTATACGGGCCTCGTCCTGCTCGCGCTGGCCATGCTGTCAGACACCGTATGGATGGGCGCGGCGCACGCAGCCGAGGGCAGCGCCGAAGGCGGCCACGACTTCATCTCGCAATTCTCGATCTTCGTGCTTGCCGTGTTCGTCGGCTACTACGTGGTGTGGAGCGTGACGCCCGCGCTGCATACGCCGCTGATGTCGGTGACCAACGCCATCTCCTCGGTGATCGTGGTCGGCGCGCTGCTCGCCGTCGCGGTCGAGGCCGCCGACGCGGTGGGTTCGTCCGGACACGTCATCGCCAAGATCTTGGGACTGATCGCCTTGGTCCTGGCCAGCGTCAATATCTTCGGCGGCTTCCTCGTCACCCAACGCATGCTGGCGATGTACCGGCGCAAGGATCGCTAAGATGTCCGGTGAATTCGTCCCGCTGCTCTATCTCGTCTCCGGCGTCCTGTTCATCCTGGCGCTCCGCGGGCTCTCTTCGCCCGAGACCTCGCGTCAGGGCAACTATATGGGCATGGCCGGCATGGCCATTGCGGTGGTCACCACGCTTGCGGTGGCGCGCCCCGAGACGGGCCTCTCCTGGGTCATGATCATCGGCGGTATCGCCCTCGGCGGCGGCATCGGCGCCGTCATCGCGCGCCGCATTCCCATGACGGCGATGCCCGAGCTGGTCGCCGCGTTCCATTCGCTGGTCGGCATGGCCGCGGTGCTGGTGGCGGCCGCCGCCTTCTACGCGCCGGAAGCCTTCGGCATCGGCGTCCCGGGCGCCATCCGCGTGGCGAGCCTGGTCGAGATGTCTCTCGGCGCGGCCATCGGCGCTATCACGTTCACCGGGTCCGTCATTGCTTTCGCCAAGCTGTCGGGCCGCATGTCGGGTGCGCCGATCATGCTGCCGGCGCGGCACCTCATCAACATCGCGCTCGCGATCGGGCTCGTGGCGTGCGTCGTGCTGTTCTGCCAGGAGCAGACGCCGGTCTATTTCTGGGCGATCGTGGCGCTGTCGCTCCTGCTCGGCGTGCTGATCATCATTCCCATCGGCGGCGCCGACATGCCGGTCGTCATCTCGATGCTGAACTCGTATTCGGGCTGGGCGGCCGCCGGTATCGGCTTCACGCTCGGCAACACGGCGCTGATTGTCACCGGCGCATTGGTCGGCTCGTCGGGCGCGATCCTGTCCTACATCATGTGCAAGGGCATGAACCGCTCCTTCATCAGCGTCATCCTCGGCGGGTTCGGCGGCGAGACGGCAGGTCCGGCCGGCGGCGGCGAGCAGAAGCCGGTGAAGCTCGGCTCGGCGGAAGATGCCGCCTTCCTGATGAAGAACGCGGGCAGGGTCATCATCGTGCCGGGCTACGGCATGGCGGTGGCGCAAGCCCAGCATGCCTTGCGCGAGATGGCGGCAGGGCTGAAAGAGGCGGGCGTCGAGGTCAAATACGCGATTCATCCGGTGGCGGGCCGCATGCCGGGACATATGAACGTGCTGCTGGCGGAAGCGAACGTCCCCTATGACGAGGTGTTCGAGCTCGAGGACATCAATTCAGAGTTTCCGCAAAGCGACGTCGTCTACATCATCGGCGCGAACGACGTGGTGAACCCCGCCGCCGAAGACGATCCGTCCTCGCCGATCTACGGCATGCCCGTGCTGCAGGTGTGGAAGGCCGGCACCGTTCTCTTCAACAAGCGCTCGCTCGCGTCCGGCTATGCCGGCATCGACAATCCGGTGTTCTATCGCGACAACACCATGATGGTGCTGGGCGATGCGAAGAAGATGACCGAAGAGATCGCCAAGTCGCTGTAGGTTTCCGACGGCGTCAGCGTTCAGGGGTTCCAGCCGCCGCTGCCGTAGGGCTTCGTGATGACCTCCAGCAGATGGCCGTTCAACTCCTCGAAATAGACTCCGCGCCCGTCGTCGTGGCGATTGATTTCCCCCGCCTGAGTTTGGCCGGGATCGGCCCAGAATTTCAGCTTCCTCTCGCGGATGCGGTCGAAGATGTCGTCGAACTCGTCCTCGCTGACCAGGAACGCGTAGTGCTGGCGCTTAATGTCGCCGTCGACATTCATATAGTCGAGGTTCACCCCGTTCTCGGTGGCGACGACGGCAAACGGTCCCCAGCTCGCCGGTGCGTGCAAGCCGAGCATCTCGGCCAGGAAGATGGCCGAGGCGTCCTTGTCTCTCGCGGCCAGGATAGTGTGGTTGAGTTGGACTGCCATGACGCCATGATCATCGCGTTCGGCGACGGCAAGAAAATGACGAACGAGATCGGCGACACCCTCGAATGCTCGCGCAGCAAATCGGCCGCGTAGTTAACAATCTCAAAGTGAACGAAGAATTGCCAAAGTCCGGCTGAGAATCGCCCGACTCCGGCTCAAATCAACTCTTACAGCGCACGGGCCCCGATGTTTCGGGCGTGCGCCGTCGCCAGCTTGTGGTTATTGACAATCGCGACGGCCTCGCCATTTAGCAGGGAGTTAAGCTTCCTGGGGTTGAACTTCCGCTAAGTTGGTCGACCGAAGCTCTCTAAGACTGCGGCAGAGGCGTCGGCTTCGAATGTTTTGCTGGAATGAACGGGCCGTTCAACCGGCGTTCATACCGGTCACGTAATCTAGAGGCCGATTAAAAACAAAAAAGCAGAGAGGCATTGCCGGGTCCATGTTGAACCTTCTCCTGTCGCTTGTCGGAATCTTCGCGCTGTTTTGCATCGTAGCGCGTCTGCTTCATCGTTATTTCGTTTATGTGCCGGATCCGAAACGGGTCGCACCGAAAGACGCAGGCCTCGCGAATGTCGAGGAGATCGTGTTCAAGGCGGCCGACGGCACGAGGCTCATCGCCTGGTACCGGCCGGCGACACCCGGCAAGCCGACGCTTCTCTATTTCCAGGGCAATTACGGCAACGCCGCCGCCCGCGCGGGCAAGATCAAGGCCATCGGCGCGGACGGCTATGGCGTGTTCATGCTCAATTACCGGCGCTATGGCGGCTCGGGCGGACGTCCGACCGAGAAGCGAGTCACCGCCGACGCGGTGAGCGCTTACGACTATCTGCGCGGTCTCGGCGTCGCCCCGGACGAAATCGTATTCTATGGGGAGTCGCTCGGCACGGCGGTCGCGACGCGGCTTTGCCAGCAGCGCGAACCGCAAGCACTCGTGCTCGAAGCGCCTTTCACCTCGGTGGTCGATGTCGGTCTGTTGATGTGGCCGCTGCTTCCGCTGAAATACATCATGGTCGATCAGTACCGCACCATTGATCGCATCGGTGAGGTCAAGGTGCCGCTGTTCATCATCCATGGCGGCCGGGACAACGTGATCCCGCTCGACCAGGCCCGGCGTGTGCTGCATGCGGCGAACGAGCCGAAGACGCTCAGCCTCGTGCCGCGTGCCGGCCACAACGATCTGTTCGAGCAGGGGGCCTGGGGGCGCGTGCGTGCGTTCCTCGAGACGCTTCAGGTGGAGCCCGCCGTGGAAATGCCTGCCGCGCGCGCCGGTCGTCCGGTCGAGCTCGTGGCCGCGGCCGACGCCGACCGCTAGCGGCGCGTCGCCAAACGCAACAAAGCCGGGAAGGACATTCCCGGCTTCAGCAGCGCAAAATCTTTGGACGTAAAGCTTAGCGGCGGCCGCGCGGCTTGGGAGCGATGCCGGCCTCGCGCTGGGCCTTCTTGCGGGCAAGCTTGCGGGCGCGGCGAATGGCCTCTGCCTTCTCGCGGGCACGCTTCTCCGAAGGCTTCTCGTAATAATTACGGAGCTTCATCTCGCGGAAGATGCCCTCGCGCTGCATCTTCTTCTTCAGGGCCCGAAGGGCCTGATCGACATTGTTATCGCGAACGACGACTTGCACGCGCCTTAAATCTCCGAGTTGGCCGTTGGTTTTGGGATTGGAGCGGGGCCAAAAATGACCCTGGCCAGAACCGGCCTGGGTCCCGCATCCGTGGCTGATCTAGCAAAACGGCCGTGGATTGTCCAGACCGGGCGGCGAAAGTTCTCAAAAGTTCTAGCCCGAGGCCATCGGCTTGATCCGGGTGACATGGCCCATTTTGCGGCCCGGGCGGGCTTCCGCCTTGCCATAGAGGTGGACGGCCGTGCCGGGTTCGGCGGCAAGCCGGGCCCAGTCGTCCACATCGGCGCCGATCAGATTGGTCATCGCCGCATCGCTATGGCGGCTCACGTCCCCCAGCGGCCAGCCGCAAATCGCCCGGACATGATTCTCGAACTGGCTCACCAGGCAGGCATCGAGGGTCCAGTGCCCGGAATTATGCACCCGCGGGGCGATCTCGTTGACCACCAGATGGGGGGTCTCGCCGCCGCCGTCGAACAGCTCCACGCACAATACGCCCACATGGCCCAGGCTTTGCGCGATTTGGCCCGCGATCTTCCGGGCCTCGTACGCGGTGGTTCCCGAGATCCCGGCCGGAACCCGGCTCGTGGCCAGGATGCCGCCCCGATGTACGTTCTCGACGACGTCGTAGAAGCGCGTTTCGCCATCCCGGCCGCGTACCGCAACGACCGAGAGCTCGCGCTCGAAGGCGACCATGCCTTCCAGCACCGCCGGCGCCTCGCCGATCGCCTCCCAGGCGGTCCCGGCCTCGCACAACGTATGGATCGGCACCTGGCCCTTGCCGTCATAGCCGAAGCGCCGCGTCTTGAGCAGGGCAGGGGTCCCGACCCGGGCAAGTCCCTCGTTGAGCTCGCCGAGAGTGTTCACGGCGGCATAGGGCGCGACCGCGATGCCGAGCCCGCTCACGAAGTCTTTCTCGACCAGTCTGTCCTGGGCCACCTCGAAGGATTTCGGCGGCGGATAGACATGCGATTCGCGCCCGGCGATCTCCAAGGCCCTCGCCGGGACATTCTCGAACTCGCAGGTGACGACGCCGACGCTTCCGGCAAAGCGCGCAAGCGCCTCCGGGTCGTCATAGGCCCCGACGGTCGTCTCCGCGGCGACGTCGAAGGCCGGGGCGCCGGGCTCGTCATTATAGATGTGTGTTTTGAGGCCCAGCCGGCTCGCGGCGACCGAGAGCATGCGGCCGAGCTGGCCGCCGCCGAGAATGCCGATGGTGCTGCCCGGCGGGAGCGGCGCGTCAGCCATCGTCCTCAACCGTCTCGCCGATGGAAGCGGTCTGCTCCGCGCGCCAGGCGGCAAGCCGTGCGGCGAGGGTCTCATCGGCGAGCGCGAGAATGCCGGCGGCGAGCAGGCCGGCATTGGTGGCCCCGGCCTTGCCGATGGCCAGCGTGCCGACCGGCACGCCCGCCGGCATCTGGGCGATGGAGAGGAGGCTGTCGAGGCCTTTGAGGGCCTTGCTCTCGATGGGCACGCCGAGCACCGGCAGCTCCGTCATGGAGGCCGTCATGCCGGGCAGATGCGCGGCGCCGCCGGCGCCCGCGATGATCACCTTCAGGCCGCGCTCGCGTGCGTTCGCGGCGTACTCGTAGAGCCGGTTCGGGGTGCGGTGGGCGGAGACCACCTTGGTCTCGTAGGGCACGTGCAACGTGTCGAGCACGTCCGCGGCCGCCTTCAGCGTGGGCCAGTCCGAGCGGCTGCCCATGATGATGCCGACGGCAGGCTTCGCATCGCTGGTGCTTTCGCTCATGGAAGGGATCTGGCCGAAAAAGGCCGGTTCGAGGAAAGCGCGCGATTATAGGGACGCGCTATTCCTTGGCAAGGCGCGTCTCGGGCTTCTCCCCCTTGCGATTTTGGCGCGATTCGGCTGCGTTAGGGGTCGACGTCAGCCCGCGAGGACCCATGCCCCAAGCTAGACCTGAAGGACCGCCTGCCTCGCCGCCGAGCAGCACGCTGATGCGGCTCTACCTCCTGCTGCTCGTGTTTCTGATCGTGCCGATCGCGCTGAACTATGGATTGCGACCCGGGACGACGCTGCCCCAGGTCCTCGACATCACGGTGTCGGGCACGGACCAGGTCCATGTGTTCCGGGCGCTGATGTGCCTCTATCTCGGGGCGGCCGTCTTCTGGGCGATTGCCGCCTTCACCCCGTCCTGGCAGCGCACGGCGGTCATCTGGGGGATTTTCTTCGCCTTTTCGCTGGCGATCGGGCGCGTGCTCAGCCTCATCGTGGACGGGCGCCCGAGCCTGCTTCTGCTGGTCTATCTGGGGCTCGAGATCGCCGGCGGTCTCTTGGGGCTCGGCATTCTCATGGCGGCGGACCGCAAGGTCAGGCGATGATGTCGGGGAGGAGCTGATCCTCGATCCGGGAGATCTCGTCCCGCAGAAAGAGCTTCTTCTTCTTGAGGCGCTTAAGCTGCAAGGCGTCGGCGCGGCCGGAATGTTCCAGCGCGTTGATGGCGCTGTCCAGGTCCCGGTGCTCCTGCTTGAGCCTGCTCAACACAGCCCGAAGCTCGCGAATCTCCTCGCTTTCCATCGGGCGTCCCCGCTCCTTTCCCCGTATCGGGGCGGAGTATCTGGCTGAACGCCGGACGGTGCAAGGTCTGAACGCGGGCTGCCCTCGTTGCCCGGGATGCGTGCGGCGGACGCCTTCATCAACACCCAGGCATTAGACAAGCGGCCGGCAATTTGACAAACTACCTGCCGTGACAATTGACTTTGGAGGTTCTGATATGGCGCTAGACGCACACCTCACTGAGTTGTCTCACAGGCACCGCGCGTTGGACCGAAAAATCGAAGAAGAGCAAGGAAGGCCGACGGCCAACGAGTTCAAGCTCGCGGAATGGAAGCGTCAAAAACTGCGTCTGAAGGATGAAATGGAGCGGCTGAGACACGAGCCGCAACACTAGGTAAAGAGCCGGGCCTCGAGTCGCGAGGCCGTCTCGGATCACTTAAGGATTGTTGGACGCCCGGCCGTCCCGGGCGTGACAGGGAGATTTTTATGGCCGCAGCGAGGGGGCGAAACCTCTCCGCGGCCATTGTTGTTTGAGTGACCTGAGTTATTTGAGTGACCTGACGTCGTTTGAGATCCCGATTCGGGGATGAGATCCTGATTGTTACGCCTGATTTTGCGCCTGCTTCGCTGCCGTTGACCTAAATCAGTGCGGGCGCCGGGGCTTGCGCTACGAGACCTGTTCTTGGTTCTAGATGAGGGAGGTCGCGGCATGCAGGGT
>CAYWIA010000015.1:14961-16619 GCA_964458245.1 uncultured Methyloceanibacter sp.
TGCGCTACGAGACCTGTTCTTGGTTCTAGATGAGGGAGGTCGCGGCATGCAGGGTTGCGCGCGCGGGACGATCATGGCGCTGGGTTTGCTCGCAAGCGGGCTGCTGTCGCCGGCGGGTGCCGCGGACAAGGGGCTCACCGACAAGGGCGAGGTGCTTGTCCGGGAGAGCTGCTCACGGTGTCACGCGGTCGGCGTGAGCGGCAACAGCCCCAATCCGGACGCGCCGCCGTTCCGCACGCTGTCCAGCAAATATCCGGTTTCCGACTTGGCCGAATCTTTGGCCGAGGGCATCGTCTCCGGCCATCCGGAAATGCCGATCTTCGTGTTCATGCCGAACGACGTCGAGGCCATCATCGCCTATCTGGAGTCGATCCAGACGACCCCGGCGCCTCCGCCGGGCGAAACGCCGAAAGGTTAGGGACGACCCTCAGACATCGGCGGCGCCTTCCGGCCACATCAGCCAGTTGCGCGCTTCTTCGATCTGATCCGGCGCGAAATGCTCGACCTCGCATTCCATGAAGGGCGAGACGAGGCTCGACCAGAGATTATGCGTCTCCGGGTTGGCCACGACGGCGATCCGGCTGAAATCCTTGAGATGCCGGAAGCTGAACTTGACGTCGTGCCACAGGGCCGCGGCATCCATGCCTTCGAAGTCCTTGACCTCTTCGAGCACGCGCACCCGGCCGTGGCGCGCGATGAAGGCCTCGAGCTTTTGCGCGACGCGATCGAACTCCTCGGTCGAGACGCGGCCGCTGAGGCTGATCTCGACGGCTTGAGCGTTATCGTGTTCGGTATAGGTCAGCATGGGATGCTTCGTTCTCACGGTTTGTTTCGCGCGGCATCTTAGCCGCCGGGGCGAGACGCTGCCCAGGGCTTCGGCGCTTCGCGAACAGGGCTTCCACAGAGGGTTGCGCCCGCGTGCAAGTTCACGGAAAATTAGGCTTAACGCGGCGACAATCCCGGCCTAAAGACACGCTATTGCCGCCTTTTCTCCGCCTAATGGCGTCCTCGATCAGGGAGACCCTACGATCAAAAAGCTGATCTTTTCCCTCGTGGCCGTCTGCGCGATCGCCTTGGGCGCGGTGTGGATGGTCTTGAACTCGGCTCCCATCGAAAAGCCGAAGACCGAGGCGCAGGTCAAGCGCTCGCTCGCCTACGAGCAGGCGATCTCCCAGCCGCGCGAAGACGATACCGATGAAAAGGTCGCCGACGAGAAGGACGCCGGGAAGAAGGACATCCCTGACTTCGAGACGGTGACGGAAGAGGTTGCGCCCAACAGCGCAGGCGACCCGCCGGCAATTCAAGACGTCCCGTCCGACGGCGATGCCGGCGCGGCACAGGATCTCGCGTCGCTCCCTGACGAGAGCGCGGACGCGCAAGACCCGGCCGCCGTTCCGCCCCTGCCTGGAGAACCCGGCGCCGATCAATGGGCGACGGACGGCGCCGAGCAATGGGGCGACGAACGCCCCGCTGATCCCTATGCAGGACAGGGCAATCCCTACGGTCCGCCGCCGGGCGATCAGTATGCGCGCCAGGACGACCCGTACGGGCCGCCCCAAGGCGATCCTTACCGCGAAGACGAACCCTACGATCCCTCCGTCGCGCGGCAGTACGGACAGCCGCAAGCCGATCCGTATGCGCAGGATCCTTACGGGCAG
>CAYWIA010000015.1:16719-18943 GCA_964458245.1 uncultured Methyloceanibacter sp.
TATGCGCAGGATCCTTACGGGCAGACACAAGGCGATCCCTACGCGCAGGATCCGTATGCGCAGAATCCCTACGGACCGCCGTCACAGCAGCCATGGAACGGGCAGGGGCAGGCTCAGGGGCTCGATCAGAACGGCGAGCAATGGGTGCAGGTGATCATCTCAGGCTCGCCCATGCGCTCCACCGCGTCGGAAGAGGCGCCCATGCTGTTCGCCTTTCCGTATGGCCGCAGCCTGAAAGTCGTATCGCGCACCGATGGGTGGGTCGAGGTGACCGATCCGAAGAGCGCCGCCACGGGCTGGATGCAGGCTCATGCGCTCGGGCCCTCCGCCGCTCCCGGGCAGCAGCAGCCCTACGGCCAGACCGAAGCCTATTACGACGAGCAGCCCCGGGAACGCCCCGGCCTGTTCCGCCGCGGCGGCTTCGGTGACATGATCAATCGCGCCTTCGGCGGCGGGAACTGATCGCGCTCCGGCGTTTAGGTCTCAAGGACACCAAGTAGAGCTTTCAGAAATCGCGCGCCGCCCTTGCCAACTTTTCAGGTCTGGGCGTAGCTGGTGTTCAGCGATTCGAAATAGCGCGAGGGGCCCATGGCACAAAAGAACATGGCACAAGACAATAAGGCTCGCGGGCTGATCGGCGATGCGGCAGTCGAGATTCCCGATCCTGGAGCCTCCGATTCGAGATGGTTCCTGTCGGCGATCGGCTTGGGCCTGCTCTGCATCTATCTCGTGGCTTTGAATTTCGAAACATCGGGGCGGCTCGAAGCAGTCTGCGAAGTCGCGATGAGCCGGGAAGCCTTGTCGCTCTGCCTGCAATACGGCGCGCGCTGACGCGAAGACCAGCCACGTTGAAGCCAGCCTCTAAAATGAAGAAGCCCGGCTGGAGACCGGGCTTCTGGGGAAGGTACACGATACTCGTCCGAACGGACATCGGGGGCTGAGAGGGGATCAGCGGGGCTCCCCGATGCCGCATGATTCAACCTTGAGCCGTGGAGAAAGTTCCAGGCAATCAAAGCGGCCTCCGCAGACCTCAGCCTTCGCGTCTCACACCGATCGACACGGTGAGGAGCCCGCACGGCGCGTCATGCGAATTGCGCCACGCATGGCGCGGGCCGTTGAGCACGACCGTGTGGCCCGCGCTCAACGCGGTCTCGCCGCCGCCGTCGAGGACCAGCACGCACGCGCCTTCGGTCACGTAGATCAGGTCGATGGTGTCGGTCTGGTGCATGCCCGGATGCTTCTGGTCCATGGTGGCGAGCAGGCCCGGCAGCTTTTTCTCTGTCTCGGCCAAGGCCGCCGCCCGGTCGATCTCCGGCGGAGGGGACGCGCCGTCCGGCGGGAGCACGATAAACTCAAAGCGGTATCCACCGTCCGGCGGAAACCAAGTGCGGAACGCGGGCTCCGCCCCGTCGTTCGGCAATGCCGGCATGCTGTCCGCCCCCCAGACGCTGTAGAATTTGGCGCCCGGCATCAACGGAGTCTCGATCGGCGCGATTTGCTCATCGCTGGCGATGACCGACAGTCCGCCTTGCGCCTGTCCCGTGGAGACGCGGCGGATCGAGGGCCCTTGTGCATCCTTGCTCATCAGATCATTTGCTCCTTGCGTCGCTAGCGCGTTGTTTCCCCGGCCAAAATCGAACCTCCTGCCATGACCTCCGTCCGGCGGGCGGAACAGAGAGGCGGGGATTCTCGTTTTCCTTCCCAAGGAGGGAAAAGGAAAAGGAGAACGATGATGGCGAAGCTTCTGAAGATTGTAACCGTTGCGAGTACCGCCGTCGTGGCGGGCGGCGTTGCGTTCGCGAACGTCAACCTGGGCGACGAAACGCAATCGGTGGCGCGTCAAGACCGTTCCGTAATCCTGGCCCTGGCGCCCCCGCATCGCACCCTCATCACCGAGACCGGCGCGGACCCTGCCGTGGACCTCGCGCCGTCCCTGCCGCGGACATCGCCGAAGCCTCAGCGCGCGCCGGCCGTTCCCACGATCGATATGGCGAGCGGCGAAGCGCCGGAGCGGTTCGATGAGACTGCCGTCGCGGCGCAGCCCGCCGTGGTGCGGTCAGGCCCGTCCGAGGCCGCGCCGATGCTCTACGCCTTCCCGGCCGGACGAACGATGCGCGTGATCGAGAAGCAAGACGGATTCGCGGCGGTACAGGACGTGCGCAGCGGCGCGCGGGGCTGGATCGCGACGGAAGCGCTCGCCTCCAACCTGATGACGGCCGCGACC
>CAYWIA010000015.1:19043-22963 GCA_964458245.1 uncultured Methyloceanibacter sp.
GCAATAGTCGCCGGCGCTAAACCGGCGGCGCGGCATTTTCAATGAGACGATCTTGATCGGTGCGTTCGCCATGCGTGCCGTGACCGCCGCCGGCCACAGCTGTCTTGCCGTTGCCATTCGCTTTCATGGCGAGCGCCGGCCCGACATTGCCATTCTGTTTCGGCTTCACGCCGGAGACGCGCAGTTCGCGCTCCACGGCGGTCCGGGCCGCCTCGTTCTGGGTGTAGAGCCCCATATGCTCGGCGTCCTCGTCGGCGACCGGGGTCAGCGCGTTGTCCATGTAGAATTTCGCGGTCGGATCGGATTGCACCTTCTTGACGAGGCGGCTCAGGTGATGCCACCGCTTGCCGGCCAGGACCACCTTACGGGCGATATCCGCCGCGTATTTCGCATAGAACACGATCGGGTTCTCGATCGGCAGGCCGGAGCGACGGTCGAGCCGGTGCTTCATCCGGAAGATTCCCCATTGCAGGGGATGCACGCCCTCGGTCGGCACCGCACCCGAGAACCAGAACAGCACGGTCTTAAGCGACTTCAGACTGATGCCCGTCGCATAGGCGCGGCGGATGATCGTCTCCAAGTGCTCGTCGGTATAGTAGATGTCCCAAGCGGTCTGGTAGGCCTGTTCCCACTCTTCCTTGCTCATCTTTGGGTGCGCCGTGCAGACGTGCTCGACGTCGTATTTGTTCATGTCGGGGTCCATCCAGACCCCTTTCTCGTAGAGCACCTTGTGGTCTTCGGAGCCGGGCAGCGGCGTGAGAATGAAAAATTCCAGCACGTCGAGCGGCAGCTCGCGCTTGATGATCTCAAGGTCCTGGCGAATGGACTCCGGCGTGTCGTTAGCGAAGCCGAGAATGTAGCCCGCATAGGTCATGATGCCGACGCGCTTCCAGTCGAGCAGCATCTTGCGGTACTCGGTTATCTTGTTCTGCCGCTTCTTGGCGGCGATCAGGTTCGCCGGGTTGATGTTCTCAAGGCCGATGAACACGCGGGTGACGCCGGCCCGCTTCGATTTGTCGATGAAGTTCGGAATTTTGTGACAGAGCGTGTCGACCTGGATGCAGAAGCGGATGTCCATGCCGTCTTCTTCGCGCAGCTTGATGATGCGGTCGTAGATCGCCTCCCAATCGCTGTTGCGCGCGAAATTGTCGTCGGTGATGAAGAACCGGTTCACGCCTTGCGCGTAATTCATGCGCAGAATCTGCTCGACGCTATCGGGCGAGCGATAGCGCGACTTGCGGCCCTGCACGTTGATGATGGTGCAGAACGAGCACTGGAACGGGCATCCGCGGCCGGCGTCGAAGCTCGTCGTATTGCCGATCGTCCGCGTGACGAAGTCGTAGGGCAGGAAGGGCGGCGAGGGGACGGAGCCGATATCCGGCAAATGCTTCATATGATCGTAGAGCGGCTTCAACTCTCCGCGCGCGGCGTCGATGATCACCTCGTCGAGGCCTTCTTCGGCCTCGCCGGCGTAGATGCAAATTCCGAGATCCTGCGCGAGCTTGATGTCCGACTGCGTGTCTTTCAGCATGGCGAGGCAGCCTGACACGTGAAAGCCGCCGATCAAGACCTGGATGCCGGCCTCCCGGAATGGCCGCGCGATGTCGACGGCCCTGGGAAACTCATTCGACTGCGCGCCGACAATCCCGACCAGGCCGAGCCCGCCGTTTTTCTGGATGAGGCGCACGATCTCGCGGGGTTTCACCCTGGTGTTGGTCTCGTCCATGGCGTGGACGTCAATCGGAAGATCGGGGCCGAGAAGGTTCCGCTCGGCAGCGCCGAGCGCGAGGCCGTAAACGGCGGCAAGCGAGTTCGACGGCATGGTGGAGCGGACCCACTGCACCACGTAGCCGTCTTTGTCGTAATGAGACGGTTTGATCAGGATGAGTTGGAATCGCGGCCTGTCCGCCCGTGTTCGCTTGATCATCCCTCGGTCCCGTGTAGAGGCGTCCCCGTCGCATGATGGGGAACTTCTGCCGTTCGGCTAGCCGCCTCTTAAAATGGACGCTCCGGCTTTGCGCGCCCAACCCCCTGATTACTGCCGGTCAAACGCTTGCGCGGACGGTCGTTGCGCTGCGCCTTAACCAAGTTGGGCTGACTCAAACACATATCGTGGCAACGGTCCAACGGATTAGGGTTGCCGGGGGCTCGAGGCGGGAATTTGGCCGGATTCCTGGAGTCTGGTGAAATCTGCGATGTCTTTCGCCAGGAAGTAGTTCAACATCGTCCGGATCACGGCGATGACGGCCAGCTTCCAGATGTCCTCCCAGGTGGGGGCGACGGCCGTGTGCACGATGTCGGCGGCGAGCGCGAACTCGAGGGCGAGCAGGATCCACGTGGCGAATTTGAGCCAGATCTCCCGTCCGCGGAGCTCGTCCGCGGTACGCGAGAAGATCGCGCCGACGACGGCGATGATCGCCTGGGACGCTCCGAGCGCGACGACGACGACCGCGCCCACCTCGATGGCAAGCGCGATGTAGTTCGCGACGATGTTGAAATTGTCCTCGATCGGAATGGCGCCGTCCCCCTTGCAGACGCCGGAAAGACTAAGCCGATTCGGCTTTCGCCGGAATTGTCCGGGGGGACGGAGAGGCTAGAGCTCGCCGGTGAGGAACTGCGCGCGCCCCAAGCCGAAGGACCAATCCTCGTCCTCATTCTCGACGATCGAGACGATCACGTCCGACGGCGCGATGCCGCAAGAGCGCCTGAGCTCCTCGCAGAGCAGCCGGTAGAAGTCCTCTTTCTGCTTTCGCGTGCGGGGGCGAGAGGTGACGCTGACGACCACCACCTTCTCGGTGCGCGGAATGTCGAGCCCGGTGTCCTCGACGATCATGGTGCCCGGCTTGTGCTCATGGACGAGCTGATAGCGGTCGCGCTCCGGCACCTGAAAGGCTTCGAGCATGGCGCGGTGCGCCGCGTCGAGCAGCGTCTTCAGCTCCGCGCCGGTGCGGCCTTCGATCAGATCGAAGCGGAGGAGGGGCATATGATCAAACGTCCTTGGCGATCTCGCGCAGCTTGAATTTCTGGATCTTGCCGGTGGAGGTCTTGGGCAGGTCCACGAACACCACGTAGCGCGGGCATTTGAAGCGGGCGAGCTTCTCCTTGCACCAGGCGATGATCTCCTCCTCGGTGGTTTCCGCGCCGGCCTTGAGCTCCACGAAGGCGCACGGCGTCTCGCCCCATTTCGGATCGGGCTTCGCCACCACGGCGGCGCCGGTCACGTCCGGATGGCGATAGATGACGTCCTCCACCTCGATGGAGGAGATGTTCTCGCCGCCGGAGATGATGATGTCCTTGGAGCGGTCTTTGAGCTGGATGTAGCCGTCCGGATGCATGACGCCGAGATCGCCGGAATGGAACCAGCCGCCCGCGAAGGCTTCGTCGGTGGCACTGCCGTTCTTGAGGTAGCCTTTCATCACGATATTGCCGCGGAACATGACCTCGCCGATGGTCTCGCCGTCGGCCGGCGTCTTCGCCATGGTCTCCGGATCCATCACCGTCAGATCTTCGAGCGCGTGATAGCGCACGCCCTGGCGAATGCGCTTCTTGAGCCGCTCCTCTTGCGGCAGCTCGTCCCAAGCGGGGTGCCATTCGTTCAGGGTGGCGGGACCGTAAGTCTCGGTCAGCCCGTAGAGATGGGTCAGCTCGAAGCCGGCCTCGTCCATCTTGGCGAGCACGGCGGCGGGGGGTGGTGCTGCGGCATGATTGAAGGCGACGCGGTGATCGAAGTCGCGCCGCTCGTCGTCGCCGGCATTCAGCAGCGCCGCCATGACGAACGGCGCGCCGGACAGATGCGTCACCTTGTGCTCGGCGATGGCGTCGTACATGGGCTTGGCGCGGACCGCGCGAAGGCAGACATGGGTGCCGGCGACGAGGCTGATCGACCAGGGAAAGCACCAGCCGTTGCAGTGAAACATGGG
>CAYWIA010000016.1:0-22826 GCA_964458245.1 uncultured Methyloceanibacter sp.
TCGTCCAACCCCGTTTCCGATATTGGCACTCAGCGCACGTGCGGAAGGGCTAGGCGAGGAATCAAGCCGACGGTTACGACGTAACCCCGCCCGACGCCCCGATGACTCTTTCGATCGAGCTGACTCCGGAAGTTGAATTGGCTTTTGAAAGCGCAGGCGCTTCGATCCGCCCGAAGACGTCGAAAGCCCTCGTCGTCGCGATGATAAAGATCTAATTAATACGTGAGAAAGGGCTCTGGCCGATGCGCGCCGCCGCCCCCTCTGGTCAATGGGAGCCCCCAAGTCTAGGTAGTCTGAGGGCTCCAGCAACTAGCGTAGCTCAACGATCGAGAAAGTCGAGGCTTCGTCTCATACTCAGGGCGCAATCCCTTTTTGGCTGTTTCTGGTGTCGGATCCACGTCACCGTGATCCAAGCGATTTTTGCTTCGCTTTGAGTTATCCACCACAGAGGCTATGCTCAACTTATCTGGAAACGGTTCCACATCGGCATTGATCAACGCAGAACCAAGTCACTCTGGTGCACCCAGCGTCGAGCTCAGAGCGCGGCCGCTCCATGAGGTACTGTTTCAAACCCGCATCTGGTGTTGCTCCACGTTACCATGAATTACGCGCTCCCGACACGCGCCACGCCGTTTCTGCTTCGCTTTGAGTCATCCACCACCGAGGTCATGGTCAAGAGGGCTCGTCTCTTATCTGGAAACCAGTTCCACTTCGGCATTTGCGAAGCCCTCCATGAGGTCAAGGTTTTCGAAGCCGCATCTGGTATCGACTCCACGTCACCCCGATCCAAGTGGACCACTACAGGCGCTGCGTGATGTTTGATAATTCCTACTGTCGGACCGGTGATTCTGTGATTTGCGCTAACAATGATCGTCGGAGCGCGCTCCTCCGGCGTCGTGACGAGCCGGGTCAGGACATCGCGCAGCACAGCGAGATCGCTGCTTTGATCAACCACCGAGGACTAGCGCCGCCCCATTTCTTGACATCCTCGACAAATCGAGGATGGGTAATGTCGTGACGCAGAGCTCAAACCTCTCGTGCAGTGGTGCCGCGCCTCCCGCGAACCAATTTAGCGATCAAGCATTCAATGCTGATGATCTGCGAGAGCCACAACCCAGCCTGGCAGAAGCCGCGGTGGCGCCCCGTAGGGGAATCGAACCCCTGTTTCCGGCGTGAGAGGCCAGCGTCCTAGGCCGCTAGACGAACGGGGCCAGCGCGAGCGAGAAGCTATAGCTTGCCGCCTGGATCGCGATCAAGGCTAATCGGCATCGATCTTGATGCGGGAGAGCACCGTGCCGGTGGTCACGTCGATGACGGCGATCTCCGGGCCGGTACTGGTCTGAAGATGGAGGGCCAGCCGGTCGCCATCAAGGGCCATGGCGGCAATCGTCGCGCCGGGCGGCAGAGCGAGCCCGGAAACCTCGGCCGGGAGGGAAGTCTGGCCGGGGGCCGACGCCTGCACTTTCTTATCTCCCAGCCTCGAGGCCTGGTAAACGATAGCGGCCATCACGAAGGCGAACCCGCCCACCAAGAGGATGCCCATGACGATCACGGCGATCTTGAGCCCGCGCACCTGGCGCGGCGTAAACACCGTGCCAGGCAAAGGCGTATTGTCAGGCTCGCTCGTCACCGCCATCGTCTAGAGTCCTGAAATGCCGCCATCACATCAACGGCCTGTCGAACGCCTTACCGCCGAAGCGGAGGAAAGCCACGCGAACATGCGGCTCGACCTGTTCTTGAGCGGCATGCTCCCGGAGTTGAGCCGCACGCGGGTGCAGGCCCTCATCAGGGAGGGCCGAGTGGCCTCAAGCGGCGCGACCATAGAGGACGTGAAATATAGGGTCAAACCGGGCGAGAGCTTCGAACTTTGCCTGCCGCCCGTGGCCGACACCACGATCGGCGCCGAAGCCATCCCGCTCGACGTGGTCTACGAGGACGACGCGCTCATCGTCATCGACAAGCCGGCCGGCCTCGTGGTGCATCCCGGCGCCGGTCAGCCCGATGGCACGCTCGTCAACGCGCTTGTGGCCCATTGCGGCACATCTCTCTCCGGCATCGGCGGCGTGGCCCGGCCCGGCATCGTGCATCGCCTCGACAAGGATACGAGCGGGCTGATGGTCGTGGCCAAGACGGACCAAGCCCACCACGCCCTCGCCGAGCAGTTCGCCGACCATGGCCGCACCGGCGAGATGGAGCGCGGCTATCTGGCGCTGGTGTGGGGCGCACCGTCGCGGCCGCACGGACGGATCGTGGCGCCGATCGGACGTCACCCGACGAGCCGCACCAAGATGGCCGTGCTTTCCGAGGAGAAAGGACGGGAGGCCGCGACGCGCTGGCGCGTGGCGGAGACCTACGGGCACGGCAAGGACGGGCCGCTCGCGGCGCTCGTCGAGTGCACGTTGGAGACCGGGCGCACCCACCAAGTGCGCGTTCACCTGGCCCATATCGGGCACCCCCTGGTCGGCGATCCGCTTTACGGCCGCGGGTTTAAGTCAAAGCTGGGGAAATTGACGGGGGACGCGAAGGCGAAGCTCGCCGGCCTCGAACGCCAAGCGCTCCATGCCGCACGGCTTGCTTTCGTGCATCCCGTGACCGGCACATTAATGGAATTTAATAGTCCGCTACCTGAGGATCTCGCCGAGATTGCGGTTACATTCAAACAACTGTGATGCCGAGTCGCCTTTTCCGGGCATGGCAAAGGTTCTATAGACGAACGTGCCGGGGGGCAGGTTGAACGGGAAGAGCGCAGCCGTTTGAGGCTGCCGGAGACGGGTTCCATGGCCGCCAGAAGTTTGCCGAGCGTGAGCGCCCACGGCGGGCTGACACGCTACCTCGAAGAAATCAGACAATTTCCGATGCTGGAGCCGCAGCAGGAGTACATGCTCGCCAAGAGTTGGCGCGAGCATGACGACCGCGACGCCGCGCATCAGCTCGTCACTTCGCATTTGCGTCTCGTGGCGCGCATCGCCATGGGCTACCGCGGCTACGGCTTGCCGATCGGCGAGGTCATCTCCGAAGGCAATGTCGGCCTGATGCAGGCGGTGAAGCGCTTCGATCCCGATAAGGGCTTCCGGCTCGCGACCTATGCCATGTGGTGGATTCGCGCCGCGATCCAGGAATACATCCTGCGCTCGTGGAGCCTGGTGAAGATGGGCACCACAGCGGCCCAGAAGAAGCTCTTCTTCAACCTGCGCAAGGTCAAAGGCCAGCTCAAGGCCCTCGAAGAAGGCGATTTGCACCCCGACCATGTGAAGACGATCGCCACCCGGCTCGGCGTGAGCGAGGACGACGTGGTTTCCATGAACCGGCGGCTCTCGGGCGACTCATCGCTCAACGCGCCCGTGCGCAACGACGCGGAGAGCGGCGAGTGGATGGATTGGCTCGTCGACGACACCTCCGTCGACCAGGAGACCGCGCTGGCGGAGTCCGAAGAGAAGGAGCAGCGCCACGACATGCTGCAAGACGCGCTCGAAACGCTGAACGAGCGCGAGCGCCGCGTGTTCGAAGCGCGCCGCCTGTCCGAGGACCCGCTGACGCTGGAGCAACTCTCCACGGAGTTCGGCGTGTCGCGCGAGCGAATCCGCCAGATCGAGGTCCGCGCCTTCGAGAAGGTTCAAAAGGCGGTCCAGAAGGCCGCTGCCGCGGCGGAGCCCGAGCCGGTCGACTAACAGCCCCTTTAGCGCTCACATCTGTTAGATTCGTCATTGCCGGGCTTGACCCGGCAATCCATTCCACTGGCATCTCATAGGGCTGAGGGCCAACGGCGTGGATGTCCGGGTCAAGTCCGGGCATGACGGTCCATTGGAATGCGGGTCGGGGGAAATGAAGCATCTGAAAGTCGACGGCGTCGAGATCGCTTATCTCGACGAGGGCAAGGGTCCGTGCGCCATCCTCGGCCATTGCTCCAGCGCCTCCCACAAGGAATGGCTTCCGCTGATCGAGGCGTTGAAGACCGATTGGCGCGTCCTGGCGCCCGACTTCATCGGCTACGGACAGTCCGACCCCTGGCCCATCGACAAGCCGTTCAGCATCGAAGCCGACGTCAAGGTGCTGTTGGCGCTCGCCAGAAAGACGAAGAGCAAACTCCATCTGGTCGGCCACTCCTACGGTGCGGCGCTCGCGCTCGAGGCCGCCCGCAAGCTCGGCGCCCGGGTTAAGAGTCTGACTTTGGTCGAGCCGGTCTCGTTTCATCTCTTGCGCATCGAGAACCGCCCCGAATGGAAGGATGTCGAAAGGCTCGGCGTATCCGTGCTCGATCCCGTGGCCAAAGGCGACGACCGCAAGGCCGCCGCTGCTTTCATGAGCTATTGGCTCGGCCGCTGGCGCTGGTGGCTGTCGCCGGAGCGTTTCAAGAGCGCCATCGCCACCACGATCCCCAAAGTCGCGCTCGAATTCTCCATTGCCATCGACGCGCAGACGACGCTTGCGGACTATGCCGAGATCGAAGCGCCGGTGTTGCTCATCGTCGGCGCCAAGACGCCGCCGCCGACCCGTGCCGTGATCGAGCTGCTAAGCGGCGCTTTGCCCAACGCAAAAGTCGAGACGTTAAGAGGCGCCGGGCACATGAGCCCTTTCACGCATCCCGCCGAACTGAACCAGCTCATCCTCGATCATCTCGCCGCTCACCGCTAGCCGGGCTGTCGCCGTCGCCGAGATCCTGGATGTCCCTGGTGAACAACTCTTCAAGCTCGACGGCGGCGGAGAGCGCATTGGCACGGATCTTTTCCTTGTCGGTGTAGATCTTGTAGTCGTCGTAAAGGCGCTTCTCGTCGTGCCTCTTGAAGGTCGTGATCAGCCGCCTCGCCTCGTCCGGCTTCAGGCCGAGCCCGCGCAAAAGCTGCTTGGTAAGCTCGAGCGCCGAGAGAAACGTCTCACGCTCGATGATGGTGACCCCAAGATCCAAGAGCCTATGCACATGGATGCGGTCCCTGGCCCGCGCGTAGATCGGCAGATCGGGAAAATTCTCGCGCACGATCTCGGCCACCCTGACCGACGCCTCGACATTGTCGATGGCGAGCACGAAAGCTTGCGCCTTCCGCGCCCCGGCCGCCCGCAAGATGTCTAACCTCCCCGCGTCGCCGTAATAGATCTCCGCGCCGAACCGCCTGACGAAGTCCACTTGCGCGATGCTGGCGTCGAGCGCGGTAAAGGGGATGTGCCGCGCGCGCAGCACGCGGGCAACGATTTGCCCGAAGCGACCAAAACCAGCGATGATGACGTGCTGCTCGCCTTCCGGCGGTATTTCGTAGTCCGGCGGCGCCGGCGTCAGGGTGCGCGCCACCACGTCGTCGATAAGGAGAAGCAGCGGCGTTGCCGCCATGGACAGGGTGACCGCGAGCGTCAGCAGGCTCGCCGTGTCGCGCCCAATCACGCCTTCGAACATGCCGACCGAAAACAGCACGAACGCAAACTCGCCACCCTGGCTCAGAATGATGCCCAAGCGACGGGCCGATGCGTTGGCAAGTCCCCACCAGCGGCCGAGCCCGTAAAGAACGGTCGCCTTCACCAGAAGCAGACCCGCGACGATGGCCAGCAGCGCCCAAGGCTGCGCCACCAGCACCGAAAGATCGATGGACATGCCCACCGCGATGAAGAACACGGCAAGCAGTAGGCCTTCGAACGGCGCGATATCCGCCTCGATCTGATGGCGGTATTCGGAGTCCGCCAGCAAGGCGCCCGCGATGAAGGAGCCGAGCGCCGCGGAGAGGCCGACCGCCTCCATGATCAGGGCCACGCCGACCACGGTCAGCAGAGCGCTGGCCGTCATGGCCTCGCGCACGCCCGTGGCGGCAACCAGATGATACAGCCGGCTCAACAAGAATCGCCCGGCCAAGATCACGCCGGCAATCGTGAGGATGGCAAGCCCGGCGCTGCCGAGGTCCATCTTCGGCTCCTCGACGCCAAGGGCGAAGAGCGGTACCAGCGCGATCAAGGGTATCGCCGCGAGGTCCTGGAACAGCAGCACGGAGAATGCAAGTCGCCCATGCCGCGTGGTGAGCTCGCCCCGCTCTTCCATGACTTGAAGCGCGAACGCGGTCGACGACAGCGACAGGGCAAGACCGATGAACAGGGCCTGCGAAGGGGGGAGCCCTAGGGCAAGGCCAATACCCGCAAGCAAGATGGCCGTGATGACGAGTTGCGCCACGCCGAGGCCAAAAATGGCCGAGCGCATCGACCACAGGCGGACCGGCCGCAGCTCAAGCCCGATCACGAACAGGAGCAGCACCACCCCGAACTCGCCGAGATGCAAGACCTGATCCGCGTCTTCGAGGGCGTAGTACCGGCCAAGCACGAAGGGCCCGATAACCACCCCGGCGGCGAGGTAACCGAGTACGGCGCCGATTCCCAGGAACCGGCCGATAGGGGCTGCAATGGCGGCGGCGGCCAGAAACACGACCACCTGAAGCAACGCCGCTGTCATGCTCGCTGATTATCCTCCCGCTGTTGGGTATCACGCGAATCGCGGAGCAGCCAGCGGCGAGCAGAGTGGCGATTGCCGCAGGGCACGCCAGGCTCTACGAGGGGCCGATGGAAACGCTGCAAGACGACGCCGCCAGCACCCGCCCCGCGCCCAGTCTTCGCGACGCGCTGCCGGTATGGGCGAAAATCGGCGTCATATCGTTCGGCGGCCCCGCCGGCCAAATCGCTTTGATGCACCGAATTTTGGTCGAAGAGCGCGGCTGGATAGACCGTGAGCGGTTCCTGCACGCGCTCAATTTCTGCATGCTTCTGCCGGGGCCCGAGGCCATGCAGCTCGCCACCTATGTGGGCTGGCGGCTGCATGGCACGCTTGGCGGGCTCGCCGCCGGGCTGTTGTTCGTGCTGCCGGGCGCCGCCATCGTTCTGGCACTGTCCATCGCTTATGTCTGGTACGGCCAGCTGCCACTGGTCGAGGCGGCCTTCGTGGGCATCAAGGCCGGCGTCCTCGTGATCGTCATCGAGGCCTTGATCAAGGTGGCGCGCCGTGCGCTGCACCGGCCGCACGATTGGGCCATCGCCGCAGCCGCTTTCATCGCGATCTTCTTCTTCGCCGTGCCCTTCCCGCTGATCATCGGGGCCGCAGCCCTGCTCGGCTACCTGCTGGCGCTGATCGTGCCCGTACCGGTGCCCGCGCCCCTCGACACGCCGCCCGTCCCGTTCATGCAAACGCTGCGCACCGGCGCGCTTTGGCTCGCCATCTGGATCGTGCCGCTCGTCGCTGTCACCGCCGCGTTCGCGGACACGCCCGTGTTCGCCGATATCTCGCTGTTCTTCTCGACACTTGCCGTGGTCACCTTCGGCGGCGCTTACGCCGTGCTGGCCTATATGGCGCAACAGGCCGTCGAGACCTATGGCTGGCTCAACGCCGGCGAAATGCTCGACGGGCTGGGCCTTGCCGAAACCACACCCGGCCCGCTCATCCTCGTCACCGAGTTCGTCGGCTTTCTCGGCGCCTACCGCAATGGCGGTACACCGCAACTGGCCTACGGTCTGTTGGGCGCGGCGGTCACGCTGTGGGCCACGTTCGCCCCGTGCTTCTTGTGGATCTTTGTCGGCGCGCCCTACGTGGAGCGTCTCGCCTCGAACGCCAAACTGGCCGGCGCGCTGCGCGGCGTCACCGCCTCGGTGGTCGGTGTGATCTTGAACCTGAGCCTGTGGTTCGCGCTGCACGTCATCTTCGCGCGCGTAAGCGCCGAAGATTATGGACCGTTACGGCTTTGGGTTCCGGACCCCGCGAGCTTCAATTGGCAGGCGGCAGCACTTGCGGTTCTCGCTGCGGGCCTACTCTTGGGCTTACGCCTCGGCATCTTCACGACGCTCGCCATTACCGCAGGCGCGGCACTTGCCCTGTCGGTTCTGCTCAGCGCCGCATAAATGAAAAGCGCGGGCTTTCGCCCGCGCTTTTAAAATAGTCTATGCCCGAGAGCTTAGTCGCGGGGCACGAACAGATTGACGAACGGCGCGCGAACCCAGGTGCCGCGCGGGCCCTTGCGGACCGAAGTCAACGGCGCCTCGACATCGGTGTAGGCATCGTCCGTGCGCACCGAAGTGGTCGGTGCATCGACCTCGGTCTCATAGCCGTTGCTGCGCCACCAGCGGCGATTCCGCCAGCCGGCCTCTTTCACCAGCGTGTTCTCGGCCGATGGCTTCGCAAGTCCCGAGGGTCCGGCAGTCGCCGGCGCGGGCAGGAACATGGCAGCGGCAAAAAACGCCGCGGCGAAACCGGAAATGATCAGACGGGTCATCCTTACTCCTCTTCGGGGGTTTGGCGGGTTGTCTGTAAAGTCTGTTCGAAGTGTATGAGGCCAATGTGGCGACAGCGTGCGCGGTTCGCAAGCCCCAAAGCTACAGCCATCCTTTGTGTTTAAAGTAAATGTAAGGCAACACGGCAAAGAGCACCATGAGCCCCAACGCAAAGGGATAGCCGAACAACCAATCGAGCTCGGGCATGGTATGGAAGTTCATGCCGTAGATAGAGGCGATCAGGGTGGGCGGCAGGAACACCACCGCCGCCACCGAGAAAATCTTGATGATGTCGTTCTGCTGGATCTGAATCATGCCGAGTGTCGCATCCAGCAAAAAGATGATCTTGCCCGACAAGAAAGTCGCGTGATCGGTGAGCGAGTTCACATCGCGCGCGGCGGCCCGCACGCGGGCGTAGAGCGGCTTACCCTCCTTGCGCTCGTTGACGGTGAAGGCGAGAAACGTGAGCAAGCGCCCCAGCGAATGGCAGCTCTCGCGGGCTTTTGATGCCACCTCGCCCTCGCGCCCGATCGATTGCAGCACCACGTCGAAGCGGCGCTGGCGCGCGGCGACGGCTCCTTTGTTCTCGAACACCGAGTGCGACAGCGTCTCGACTTCAACCTGAATCCGCTCGATGAAGTCCGCGAGGCGATCGACGATGGTGTCGAGCAGGCCCATCAATACCGCGGTGCCGCTGCCGAGATTCGGTTCCTGCCGGTTGCACCGCGCGGCGAAGATGGGAAAGGCGCGCGGCTCGGCATAGCGGAGCGTAACCAGCCTGGCGCCGGACAGGATGAAGCTGACCGGCGTCGTCTTGGCCTCGGCGGCCTCACCGAGATAGAGCAGCGTCGCCGTCATGAAGTAAGCGCCGTCCTCCTGATAGAGGCGGCTCGAAGCCTCGATCTCCGCCTGCTCCTCGCGCGTCGGTACCTCGACCTTCAGCGCGCGCTCGACAATCTCCTCCTCATCCGCCGTGGGATTCAGGAGGTCGATCCACACCGCTTCCTCGGTGATCCTGGGAAGACCGGTCTGGGCCTTCAGAGCGCCTTCGCGGAATTCGTAGATAGTGAGCATCGACCCTTCTGATCTCCATCAAGGCGCCCAGGAAAATCCCGATATACCAAGGCCTCTGTGTCTCAGATGAGACACTGTGGACGCTATCGGACCTTTGACACAAGGTTCACGGAAGGCCTACAAATTCTGTTATGGGCTGGCTGCGCAAACAAAGAGACCTCCTCGGGCTCCTCGTCGTCTGGGCGATTCTGCTCCAGTCGATCGCGCTCCCCTTCACGACCGGGCTTCATGCCGCGACTCTCACCTCGGAGGCGGGTCAAGCCAGCATTCTGTGTACCTCCAGAGGCACGGCCGTCATTCCGGAGAGCCCGGGCCATACCAACAAGGGCCCGGATTGCCAGTGCTGCCAAATGTTCTGCCGGCCAGGATGCGGCGGTGCTTGCGGCGGCATCCTGCCAAACTTCGCCCGCGTGCCCTTGCCGTCTTCGACGGTTATTGCCGTCCTTACACCGCGCCTCGATGCGCCCACGACCACGCCGGCGGGACACGCCGCAGCCCAGCCCCGCGCCCCTCCCCACGCGTAAGCTCAAAACGCTACCAGATCTCTAGAGCGAAGCCCGCTCGGCCTGCGCGGAGAGCCATGGCCTGCGCACCATTCACGTCACAATCTGAAAGGGGCGGACCGGCTGCAAAATAGTCCGGCGCCCATGGGGGGCTACCAAATGCGTTCAATTTTCTCGCGCGCCGCGATACCGGCGCTCACCCTTTGCCTGGGCGCCGCGCTTGCGGCCGCCCCCGGCACTGCACAAGCCGACTCCGATCATGACACCGGACTGCTTGCCGACACGCACGCGCCGGCCGGCGTCATGTTCGACCACATGCACAAGGCCGGCGAGTTCATGATCGGCTTTCGCTACGCCTACACGAGCGCCAGCGGCGACATGCTGAACGGCTCGGACAAAGCGAGCGACCAAGAGATCATCGACAACGGCTGCAAGCCGCACACCTGCTCCATGACGCCGAGCGACATGGCGATGAACATGTACATGCTCGATATCATGTATGCGCCGACCGACTGGGTGACGCTCATGGTTATGCCGATGTACATGTCCCACGACATGACCATGCGGCCACTAAAATCCTCCATGAGGCCCATGGGCCATACGGGCCACATGGAGCACATGGAGCATATGGAAATGCCCATGGATGACGGGCACGGCGCCCATGGAGGCCACATGGGAAGCCATTCTCATGGCACCGACGGCTGGGGCGACACGATCTTCGGCCCCGAGCTCAAGATCGCCGACGGCCCCGGCTATCATCTCCAATTCGCGCCGATGTTCAGCGCGCCCACCGGCAACGTAGACTACAAGATGAACGGTACCTTCACCCACTACATGATGCAGCTCGGATCGGGCACGTGGGACTTCCTGCCCAGCATCACCTACACCGGTCGCGCCGATCGTCTCACCTGGGGCGCGCAAATCCTCGGCGTTGTGCGGCTGGAAAAAGAGAACGACTCGGGCTACCAGCTTGGCGACGTGCTCCAAGCCACCGGTTGGGGCAGCTATCGCTTCGCCAACTGGATCTCTGCCTCGGTTCGCGGCCTCTACACCGAGCAAGGCAAGATCGAGGGCCACTATAACGGCCCGCACAACCACTCGAGCCCGCCCGATCTTCAGTTCAACTATGGCGGCCGGTTCTGGGACATTGGCTTCGGTATCAACACCGTGGTGCCGAGCGGAACCTTCAAAGGCTTGCGGCTCTCCGCCGAATGGCTTCAACCCGTCGGCGAGGACGTGAACGGCTACCAGCTCGAGCGTGACGGCACGTTGTGGGCGAACGCCAGCATCGCCTTCTAAAGCGACACAGCGGCCGCTCTCCAATCGAGGGCGGCCGCTAGTTTTTCTGCACGATGCAGGCGCCGCCATCCCTACGGAGCGCCGCGCAGACCTCGCGCGCATCGGCGCGGCTGTCGGCGCCGATCTGCACCATGTAGAGCGCGCGGCGTCCCCGGCTCAAGTTCCGCTCTGGCAGCACGAAGGGTTCACGGTCGGCCAGCACCGAAGCGTGCGTGCGCCTGAGCCTCGAGAACTTCTCCAGCGCCTGTCCCTTGGAAAAAGCACTGGAAACATGCGCGCCCCAGGGCCGCCAAGCGCCACTCGCCGTCAGCGGCTCCGTTTCGTAGACCGCCCGCACGACGAGCGGCGCGAGCTTCTTGCAGGAATCCTGCACCGTATCGCCTTCGGCTTTCAGAGACTCCGGCAGCTCGGTCTCGGGCAGCTTCCACTCTTCGGCCGCGCGTCCCGTGACGAACATCACGTAACGCCGCGTTTCGCCCGGCAGAATCCTGCTGCCCGCCAGCCAGCCGCGCACCCGCTCCTCCCCGGCGTTATAGGCGGCGGCCGCGAGCCCGAAATTCCCGAACACCTTTTTGAGGTCCGCCAAAAGGCTCGCCGAGTGTTGGATCGCCGATTTCGGCTCGAACGGATTGTCCAGGCCACGATCGGCCGCCGTGCCGGGCATGAATTGCGCGATGCCTTGTGCGCCTTTGGGACTGACCGCGTTGGGATTGAACCGGCTCTCCCGCCAGATCAGCCGGACGAAGGGCATAGGCGGGAGCCCGCGTTCCTCTGCCTGTTGCTGCATCAGCGGACAGACGATCTCGACGAACGGCTTGGGGCCGGCAGCGGCGAGCCCCGCCGCCTTGATGCCAGCGGCGACGCGGGCTTCCGTGGTTTCCGCAGCGCGGGCTGTTGTGAGCCCCACGGCAAGAAGCACCGCGACGGTCACGCCTATACCCCGCATTCGGCGCACGGCCCTAATTCTTCGAAACGATGCAGGCAGCGCCCGCCGCTTGCAGCTTGTCGCAGAGCGTGTCGGCGGCGTCGCGGTCATCGAACACCACGCGGGCGGAGTAGCGCAGATCCGTACCCATGCTGAGATCGCAGACCGCCACGAGCGTCGGACTGAAATCGCCGAGAAGGTCGGAATAGTCCTTCTGCGCCTGAGAGAATTCGTCGAGGCTCTCCTTCTTGTTGAAGGACGAGGCGATTTCGACGGCCCAGCCCGTGCCCGACGGCCCCAGACCTTCCGGAGGCTTGGCCCCTTTGAGACAGGGTGCGAGAGGGTCGCCGGTTTCCATCTGTTCGGCGACCGCCGGACTGGCGGCAAGTGCGGCACAAAGAGCGGCTGCGGTCAGTCCTCTCATCGTCGAGCCCTCATGACACAGATTCGCGCTCGCCCAGCATACCTCACTCGGGCCACGCCCGGAGCGCCATCTCCGCGACACGCTCAAGCTCCTTCCGGCTGGCGCCTCCCGCCGCTTGGACGGACATCCCTTGGGTGATTGTGGCGATGTAGCGCGCGAGCGCCGCCGGGTCGGCGTCGGCGGGAAGATCCCCCTCCGCTTTCGCCCGCTTCAGCCGCTCGCGGATCAATGTCTCCGAGGCCGCGCGCCGGGCGCAGAGCTCGTCGCGAATGCATTGCGCATGCTCGCCGGCGCCGGCGATGCCTTGGACCAACAGACAACCGGCGGGATTGGACTTGTCGGTCAGGGAACGCACCGTGCCGTGCAGCAACGCGGCAATGGCGTCGCGGGCCTTCGGCTCGCCCAGCGCCTCGCGGATAAATCCTGACTTCGTTTCCGCGTACCGGTCGAGCGCACGCCGGAACAGCGCCTCCTTGTTCCCGAAGGCGGCATAGAGGCTGGGTGGGTTGATGCCCATCGCCGCCGTCAGGTCGCAAATGCTCGCCCCCTCGAAGCCCTGGCGCCAGAACACCTCCAGCGCCCGGTCAAGGGCCTGATCCATATCGAAAGTCCTGGGGCGGCCTATAGCCACGAAGTTCTCTCCAAGCCGTTTTCCGATGCCTATCACCTCCCATCTTTGTAGTGGTCGTTATATAATGGTCTTGACAAGCTGGGTCCAGGCACACATTTGTAGCGTCTGCTACATAATACCTTAGCCAGGAGAACGGACCCATGTCGAAGAAGCTCACAGGAAAAGTCGCGCTCGTGACGGGCGGCTCACGCGGCATTGGCGCGGCAATCGCTCGGGCGCTGGCCGATGACGGCGCAGACGTCGCCATCAGCTACGCGGCGTCTGAAGAGAAAGCGAAGGCCGTCGTCGACACCTTGCGGGCGAAAGGCGTCCGGGCCGATGCCTTCAAAGCGGACCAGGCCAATCCGGATGAGGTGAACGGTCTCGTCCAAGCCGTGGTCCTGGCGTTTGGGCACCTTGATATTCTGGTGAACAATGCCGGCGTGTTCACGTTGGGCCAGGTCCATGACCGTGCCAACAATCTTGGCGAGATCGATCGCATGTTCGCCGTCAATGTCGGCGGAGTCGCAACCGCCGTGCGCGCCGCAGCACCACTGATGAGCGATGGTGGACGCATCATTTCCATCGGCTCGGTCGTGGGCGAAAGCACGCCATTCGCGGGCGCCGCCGACTACAGCGCAACGAAGGCTGCCCTCCTCGGGTACACCCGCGGCTGGGCGCGCGATCTCGGACCCAAGGGCATCACCGTCAATACGGTGCAGCCCGGCCCGATCGACACCGACATGAACCCTGCCGGTAACGGCGAGTTCTCCGATGCGCAGAAGGCGGCGACCGCACTTGGTCGCTATGGCACCGCCGATGAAGTCGCCGCGGCCGTCGCGTTCCTGGCGAGCCCGAGTTCCGGCTATATCACCGGCACGACATTGACCGTCGACGGCGGCTTTAACGCCTAGTCGACCTGACAAGACCATGAGCGTATCCGCTCGCCGCGATGCGAGCGCGTACGCCGGACACGTTTGTAACGGAAAGGAGTTTGGACATGATTGAAGTCAGACCCTTTGAGACGCTTGGCGGCGCCGACCATGGTTGGCTCAAGGCCAAGCATCACTTCTCCTTCGCGCGCTATTTCGACCCCAAGCGCGTCAACCACGGCGCCTTGCGCGTGTGGAACGATGACGAGATCGCGCCGAACACCGGCTTCCCCGCTCATCCCCACGCGGAGATGGAGATCATCACCTATGTTCGCGAGGGCGCCATCACCCACGAGGACAGCATGGGCAACCGGGGCCGGACCGAAGCCGGCGACGTCCAGGTGATGAGTGCCGGCAGCGGCATTCGCCACGCCGAGTTCAACCGCGAGGACGTGCCCACCACGCTGTTCCAGATCTGGATCGAGCCGGGCGTCAAAGGCGGCGAGCCGTCTTGGGGCGCAAAGCCCTTTCCGCGGGACGAGCGCTCGGGCCAGTTCGTGGCTTTGGCGTCCGGTTTCGACGGCGACACGGAAGCGCTGCCGATCCGCGCCGAGGCGCGGGTGCTCGGGACCACGTTGAAGGCGGGCGAAACGGCCGAGTATCGCCTCGGCACCGCACGGCACGCCTATCTCGTGCCGGCCACGGGCCGTATCGAGGTCAACGGCGTCGCGGTGAACAGCCGCGACGGCGTGGCGATCAAGAACGAAACCGCGCTGACGGTAAAAGCCCTCGAGGACGCCGAGATCGTCTTGGTCGACGCGGCCTAACCTGCGAGACGGGGCGGCGCCTTTCGAGGTTGCCGCCCCGCCCCCAAAGCCTAGAGCGAGATCAGCACCACGCCGATCACCGCCGCGATGAGCCCGACCACGCGATGCCACGGCATGGCTTCGCCCAGTACGACCACGCCGAGCACCGCACCGCCGACAATGAACATGCCGTAGACCGGCACCACGACATTGGCCGGCCCGAGCGACAGAGCATGAAACAGGGAACTTACGGCAACCGTGAGCGCGATGCCGCCGGCAATCGCCCAGAGCAGCGGCGGAGTCTCGAGCTCGAAAAGCAGCGTCTTCAACTCGCCGCGCCACGCCACGACGGCGATGGCGAAGATCGCCACGATCGTGGTCGACACGGCTAGGACTTGATAGGTCGTGACAGTGCCGCTCCGCTCGGCGAGCTTCACGAACAGCGTCATGAGCGAGTAGCCGGCCATGCCGAGCAAGGCCCATAGAACATAGGATTGAATCACCGCGCCCTCCCGCGTCTCTGCCCCGGTCTACAGGTGTCAGAGACCGCGATAGGCGCGACGTGTCAACTCGCGGGGACGACCCGTGCCTATTTGTCTTCGACCACGGTCTCGGGACGATCGGTGCCCGGGTCGAGCTCCTCGTGCCACTCGCCATCTGCCGTCTCATACGCGATGCCGACGGTCTCGCCCGGCACTTTCTGTTCACCCGCCGCACGCTTGGCCGCTTCAAGCGCGGCGTCATGGGTGGGAAACGTCTCCGAGATTGTGCCTCGCGCCTGATAGGCCCAGCCATTCTCATGCTTGATGATCTTGTATACGACTTTCGACATCGGCTTCCTCCTCGCGGCTCGTATAGTCTCACACAACCATCGCTTACCGCGAGTGGTTCCTGGAGAGGAACGCGGCCAATGAGCCTTCAAGTCATCGGTGCGGGGTTCGGCCGGACCGGCACGCTCTCGCTGAAGCTCGCGCTCGAGGAACTGGGCTTCGGCCCCTGCTACCACATGATCGAGACGCGCAAGCACCTGGCACACGACGCCATGTGGCTTGCGCTGGCGACCGGGCAGTCGGACGACTGGCGCGCGATACTCCGTGGCTATCGCTCCAGCGTGGATTGGCCCGCCATCTTGATCTGGAGAGAGCTGATCGCCGCAAACCCTGACGCCAACGTGATCCTCACCGTTCGCGATCCCGAGAGCTGGTATGAAAGCGCGTCCAAGACGATTTTTCAGCGGATGAGCGAGCACCAGAATGCGCAGACCGAAGGCCGCGCCGCCGCCGATCCCTCGCGTCAGGAACACATGCAGATGGTGAACGCCGTCGTGCTGCACGGCACCTTCGGCGGCGACCTCAGCCGGGACCACGCAATTCAAGTCTTCAAGGCGCACAACGAAGAGGTGCGCCGCACTGTGCCACCGGAAAGCCTCTTGGTCTACGAGGCCGGCCAGGGCTGGGCGCCGCTCTGCGCTTTCTTGGGCGTGCCAGAGCCGGGAACCCCCTACCCAAAGGTCAATTCCACGGCGGATTTCGTCACACGCTTTCCCGACAAATAGTCCAAAAGCGAGAATCTTCCCCTTACACAACTTATACGTTAGTCTGGCTCTTTAGGGCAACCTCGGGAGCAACGACAATGCGCGGCAAAACCCGGCTCGGCACGGTTCTGATTTCCGGTGTCTTATCTCTTGCGATTACCACGGCAGCCCTTGCGGCCACGCCATGCGAGCGCAGGCAACTCTGGGACAAAGAGTTCGCCTATATCGACAAGATCAGTACGACCTGCCGCATCCTGACAACCGGGGCCCTGATCGGCGTGGGTCTTTACGTGCCCTACCCGTCCCTCGTGGCCGAGCTCGGGGGCAGCGCCGCGACCGTCGCGAAATACGCGGCTGCCTTTGGCGTGGACCTGGAGCGCATCGGCTTCGACAAGCATCACATCTGCCGCCTCGTGCGCGCCGGGCGCGCGCTGCACGAGCAAAGTCACTCGGGCTTGCGGAAGCGTCTGCTGCAATATGGGTTGTGCCGGCCCGCCGACCTGACCTGCAAGGCCCGCGTCAAAGCCGAGATCTTCAGGCTGTACGAATTGCCGGCGCAGTGCCCGCAAGCCTGACCCGGGCGGAGGCCTAGCGGACGCTTTCCTGGGCCAACTGGGTTCCAGGCGAAGACTGCTGCCGGACGCATTCGCTGAGCGACGTCAGAACGGAGTGACGAATCACGGCGTGCTCGCGGAAACCCTGACGTTCCATCAGGGCCTGATGTAGCTCCGGCAGCCGGTAGAACGGCACGCTCGGATACCAGTGGTGCTCGAGGTGGTAGCCCACATTGCAGGGCAGGATGAAGAGCCGCTCGAGCCAGGTCGGAATGGTGCTTCGCGTGATAGAATATTCTTCCTCATCGCTCTCCACCGCGCTGTGCTCGCAGATCAGGCGCATATATTGCGCCGCGATGTGCCACGTGCAGAACGGCACGATCCAATAAAGCAGGAACGCGGACCAGAGACTGAAATAGGTGAGCGCCGCGATCGTCAGCGCATAGAAGCTGAAACGCGCCGCACGCATCCACCCCGGCGACGGAATAAGTGTCGAGCCGACCAGGCCGCGCACGATCCAGAAGAGACCGGTGAGGAACGCCGCGCGCCGCAACAGCACAAGTGCGAGCCCGAGCCGCGTCTTCGGAAACTGCCAATCGGGCGCGAGTTCGCCTGCCGCATCGTGCGTGTACCAGATGTGGCGGTTCCCGTCGTCCGGCAGGTTCGTGTACTGGTGATGCGTGCCGTGGAACTTGCGGAAGCCCTCGACCGAGGCGAAGGTCGGCCACATCATGAAAATGTTGGCGAACAGGTCGTTCTGCCAGCGGGTCTTCAACGTACGGAAGTGCGAGGCGTCGTGGCCGAGGATCAGCAGCGCATGCTGGCGCGCGCCGATGAACATGACCGCGAGCACATAGAGTATCGGGTGCCAGAAATATGTGCACAGGGCGATGGCCCCGGCGATCCCCGCCCATTCGGCCAGCGTCGCAACCACCGCCTTCTCAGGCTGGAGCTGCGACAATTCCTTGATCTTGGCCGCGGGCAGCCGCTCGGGCACCATCCGCGCTGTGTTGTGCGGATGGTTGACGACCGGATTCTTGGAGACGTCCTCCGCCGGGATTTCCTCCCGAAGGAAGGCCACCATGCGCCGTAACTTCGCTACGTCGAGCATCGCTCAGCTTTAGCCTCTCCCTGTGTCGATTCCTGGGCAGACAACGCCGCACAAAGTGACGAAGACCGCCGGCTGGCCTATACAGGCGATCCTTGAACGAGATCATACGGGCCGCACCGTGCCAGCCTCTCCCACAAAGGAATATGACGTCTTAATCCTCGGCGGCGGCCACAACGGGCTTGTGTGCGCCGCCTATCTCGGCCGCGCCGGCCTCAAGGTTAAGGTCCTGGAGCGTCGCCCTATCGTCGGAGGCGCGGCGGTCACGGAGGAATTCCATCCCGGCTTCCGCAACTCCATCGCCTCATACACGGTGAGCCTGCTCAATCACAAGATCATCGCCGATCTCGAACTGCACAGGCATGGGCTGAACATCCTCGAACGGCCGATGATGAACTTCCTCCCGCTCCCCGACGGCGGCTATCTCTTGACGGGCGACGGGCGCACCAAGTCCGAGATCGCCAAGTTCAGTCCGCGGGACGCGGACCGCTACGATGCTTATGGCGCCAAGCTCGAGGAGATCGCGGACATTTTGCGCAATCTCGTTCTGCGGGCCCCGCCGAATGTCGTCGAAGGTTTGGGCTTGCGGGGCTTCCGCGAACTCGGGCGCGCGGTGGCGCTCGGCAACGATCTCCGTCATCTCGATCTCGAACAGCGGCGCCTCCTCCTCGATCTCTTCACCAAGCCCGCGGCCGACGTCTTGGACGAATGGTTCGAGAGCGCGCCGCTGAAAGCGCTGCTCGGCTTCGATTCCATCGTCGGCAACTACGCGAGCCCCTACGATCCCGGCACCGCCTATGTGCTGCTGCATCACGCCTTCGGCGAAGTGAACGGCAAGAAGGGCGCGTGGGGTCATGCCATCGGCGGCATGGGCGCGATCACGCAAGCCATGGCCAAAGCCGCGGCCGAACATGGCGTGGACATCCAAACGAACGCGGATATCGCCGAAGTTCTCGTCGAGAAAGGCCGCGCGGCAGGCGTCGTGCTGAAAGACGGCAGCGTCGTCAAAGGCCGCGTGCTTGCCGCAAATCTAAACCTCAAGCTGCTCTATACACGGCTCATGCCGGAAGACGCCCTGCCGGCGGACTTCCTCATGCGCATGCGGAACTTCAAGTGCGGCTCGGGCACGTTCCGCATGAATGTCGCGCTGTCCGAACTGCCGAGCTTTACCGCCCTCCCCGGCAAGGAGGCCGGCGCCCACCACGGCGCCGGCGTCATCATCGCCCCGAGCCTCGAATACATGGACAAGGCTTATCGCGATGCGCGTTGGCACGGCTGGAGCCGGGAGCCGATCATCGAGATGCTGATCCCCTCGACCCTCGATGACAGCCTCGCCCCGCCGGGCGCCCATGTGGCGAGCTTGTTCTGCCAGCATGTGGCACCGGAGCTGCCGGACGGGCGCTCCTGGGACGAGGCCCGCGACGAGGTCGCCGATCTGATGATTGCCACGGTCGACGCTTACGCGCCCGGCTTCGCCAACAGCGTCGTGGGGAGACAAGCTTTGAGCCCGCTCGATCTGGAACGCGAGTTCGGGCTTCTCGGCGGCGACATCTTTCACGGGGCGCTGACGCTCAATCAGCTGTTCTCCGCACGGCCCATGTTGGGCTACGCCGACTACCGCGGCCCGTTACCGGGACTCTATCACTGCGGCTCCGGGGCGCATCCCGGCGGCGGCGTCACCGGCGCGCCTGGCCACAATGCGGCCCGCGCCATCCTCTCGGACCTCAAGCCCTTTTCTTCTTTTTAAGCTTGGCGCTGACCTTCTTCCATTCCTTCTCCGGCATGCATTTGAGGCAGCGGCAGCCGATGGGCTTGAGGAAGGAGTCGAAATAGCTCTTGCCGTAGTTGTAGCCGAGCTCCTCGCCCGGATGGATCTTCCGCTTCGACATCACGAAGACGCGCTTCTTGCGGATCTCGATCTCGCAGTTCGGCCGGCAGGAATGATTGATGTAGCGTGCGGTGTTTCTCTTGTTCCAGCCGTCGATGGTCTTCTTCTTGGTTACCTCGAACAGATAGCGGCTGCGGCTCGTCTCCTCTTCTTTTGCCGTAAGTGTGCGGCCGACATACTCGATGATGCAGACGCCCTTCGGAATGGTCTCTTGGGCGAACAGGCCGCGCCCGGCGCGCGCCTTCTTGACGGCGAGATCGAACCCGCCGGGGGTGAATTTCGATTTTCTCATGGACCTCGGTGTCTCTTGGATTCGCCGCGAAAGAAGCTTCTACTACCCTCGACATCGCATCGCACGCAAGGTTTTGCCGGAGCGCGCGGCGCGTACCCTCAGACCTCGGAGAACTGTCCATGCTGGTTTCTGCTGCGTCCCGCATCCTTCGCTGTGCCCGTGTTGCCGTGCTGTGCGGAATCGGTCTCGCGTCCGTCCTGGTTGCTGACCGAGCCGTGTCGGAAGAAGCGAAGCTGTTGGAGGCGCCGGTCTCTCCGGTGCCGCCGCTGTTCGACCAGGCCGCTATCGACAAGGCCACGGCCGCACTGGACGGCATCGTCGAGGGCGCCATGAAGCGGACCGGGCTTCCGGGCTTGGCGGTCGGAATCGTCTACAAGGATAAGGTGATCTACTCCGAGGGGTTCGGCGTCCGTGAAGTAGACCAACCCGGCAAGATCGATCCCGACACGGTGTTCCTGCTGGCCTCGGTGTCGAAGCCGATCGCCTCGACCATCGTCGCCCATCTCGTTGGCGAGGGCGTGGTCGACTGGAACGGTGCCGCGAAGGGCTACAATCCCGCCTTCGCGCTGAGCGACCCGTACGTCACCGAGAACGCCACCATCGCCGATCTGATGTCCCACCGCAGCGGCCTGCGCACGGGCTCCGGCGATCTCTTGGAAGATCTCGGTTTCGACCGGGACTACATCCTGTCGCAGATCGACCAGCAGCCGCTCGACCCGTTCCGCTCCACCTACCATTACAGCAATTTCGGCTATACGGCGGGCGGCATCGCCGCTGCGACCGCCGCCGGTAAGAGCTGGGAGGACCTGGCAGAAACGGTTCTGTTCACCCCCGCCGGCATGACCACCGCCAGCTTCCGCCACGCGGACTATCTGGCGCACAAGGACCGGGCCCTTATCCACGCGCGCCTGAAGGACGGAACCTGGGCGGCGAAATTTGACCGCAACGCCGACGCCGAGGCCCCGGCCGGCGGCGCATCCGGCTCGCTCAACGACATGCTGCGCTTCGTGCGCCTCCAGCTCGGCGACGGCACGCTCGACGGCAAGGAGATCGTCAAGGCGGACGCGCTCGCCCCAACCCACGTGCCGCAAATGATTCCCGGGCCGCCGCGCTCCGTTGCCACCCCCGCCGGCTTCTACGGCTTCGGCTGGAACGTCTCCTATGACGACGAAGGCCGCGTGCGCCTCGGTCATTCCGGCGCCTTCGAGCTCGGCACGGCCACCAACGTCACCTTCATGCCGGGCGAGGATCTCGGCATCGTCGTGCTCACCAACGGCACGCCGATCGGCGTCGCCGAGGCGGTCGGCGCGGCCTTTCTCGATGTCGCGCAGAACGGCAAGCAGACCGTGGACTGGGTCGGCTTCGTGGGCGGCATCTTCGACCAGATGCGCGCGGCCGAGGCACCGGAGGTTGACTACACGAAACTGCCGGCGGAGCCGAAACCCGCGCAGGACCTCGCGGCCTACACGGGACGCTACGGCAATTCGTACTACGGCCCGCTCACGGTCGCAGGCAACGGCGATCAACTCTCCATGACCATGGGACCGCAAGGCGCGCCGACCACCTTCGCGCTCACCCATTTCGACGGCGACACGTTCAGCTTCGAGACCATCGGCGAGAACGCCAACGGGCTGGCCGGGGCGATCTTCACCGTCGGCGAGGACGGCAAGGCGGAGAAGGTCGTGCTCGACTACTACGACCGAACCGGCCTCGGCACGTTCGTGCACGAGTAGCGGGCGAGCCCGGTCAAGGCTCCGATGCGCCCGCCCGGTCTCACGCGATTGGGAACGCGTTGCAGCTCGTTCTAGGCTAAGGTCGGGCATGAACAGGCTGTCACGCTTCGCGGGCGCCGCGCTCGCGCTCATCACCGCTTTCGCCGGACCGGCGGCCGCACAGGCGCCGGACGAGGCGCGGCCGCACTGCACCGAAGACGCCATGATCGTGTTCGACGCCTCGGGCTCCATGGCCGGCAACACGGTCCAGGGCCTGTTCAGCGACGTGACGCGCATCGACGAGGTCCGCATCGCCTTGGCCCAGGTGCTGCCCCATGCCGCGCGGTACCGCAAGATCGGCCTCATCACCTACGGCCCCGGGCCCTACGAGCAATGCAACGTCCAGCTCGACTTCGAGCCCATGTGGAACGCGACCCAGCCCATCATGAGCGTGGTGAACAAGATCAACCCGGCCGGCAAGACGCCGCTCGTCTCGGCGGTGAAGGTGGCCGCGGCGGCGCTCGAGTCCAAGGACAAGCCGGGCGTCATCGTGCTTTTGACCGACGGCGAGGAAACCTGCGGCGGGGCGCCTTGCGAGCTCGGCAAGATCATCAAGGCGAGCGGCCGGAAGCTCACCGTCCATGTGGTCGGTTATCAGCTGAGGGCGTTCCGCTGGACCGGCGCGCAGAGCTTCCTTGACGTGAAATGTCTCGCCGAGGAAACCGGCGGCCTCTACATCACCGCGGAGAACCGCCAGGACCTGGTGGAAGCCTTCGAGAAGACGCTCGGCTGTCCCATGATGTCGGCTGTGCCATCCTCGACCGCCGGCGCGCCGTTGCGCTGAACCTAGTCGCCGGATTTCTGCCGGATGTCGATCGCCGCGAACCCGAGATTGCTCGCCTGGGTGTGCAGCCACTTCACGGCCTCGGGCTCCGTGGCGAACATCTTGGTCTCGCCCTCCTGCGAGAACACCTCCCCGGGCTTCAGCGTGCGGAACGACGC
>CAYWIA010000017.1:0-19816 GCA_964458245.1 uncultured Methyloceanibacter sp.
TTGAGCCCCACCGGCTGCTTGTGCTTCTTGAGGAAATCGGCAAACGCTTCGTCGGCGACATCCTGGAAGCTACGCCCGCTTTCGCCGGCGACCGCCTCTAGCGCAGCCCAAGTCTCGTCATCGAATTGAACACGCTTTCCGACCAAGGCCTGCACCTCATATCGGGGCCCCGAAAGGCTGCCTCTGAAGGGGCCGGGGGCCGTCCCCCTGCCCGCTCAAACTTTCTCACTCTGTGGCCCGCAGGATACAGCCTGGCTTGGCCCGGCAGGCTATAATCTTCTCATAAACGTCGATTCTGCAGGACCTTTGGGGGATTCAACCATGAGACTCTTTATCGCTTGCGCGATTATCGTTTCGGCCACGATCGGCCTCGGCGGCTGCTTCGGCCATCACGAGAAAGCCGTTGTCGTCGAGCCGTTGAAGCTCGGCTAAACATTGACGACGAGATAGCCCTTCAATCTATCTCTCCGGCAAATGCCAGCCCCGGTCAGGTCTTCCTGGCCGGGGTTTTTTCTTGCCGCGGCTGCGCACCATGAGCGAGGCCCGAGTCGCTCCCTCCAAGTCAGGCCCCTGAGAGCCTGGGCGACGACCTCCGGTCACAGCCCCATTGGAGCCGCCGGCGGCTCCGGACGACACCGATCCAGGGCCTGTCGGAGCGAAAACTGGCGGATTTGCGGGACTTTGCTGTTGTGTTTTTTTGGGGCAAAGCGTGACCTAAACGTCACAGCATTTCCCGGCAAAGCCCGATATAGTCATTGGCAGAATCGACAGAAAGAAACGGGGGACCAACCATGCGTCTGTTCATCGCTTGTGCCATCATCATCTCGGCAACCATCGGCCTCGGCGGCTGCTTCGGCCATCACGAGAAAGCGGTTGTCGTTGAGCCGTTGAAGCTCGGCTAAACCTAGAAATTGACGACGAGATAGCCCTTCAAACTATCTCTCCGGCAAATGCCAGCCCCGGTCGGGTTCTCCCGGCCGGGGTTTTCATTGCCCAGTCTCCAGTCTCATGACGCCGTTGATGCAACACAGCCGCCCTCGAAGAACGAGAGCGGCTGTGCAACTGAAGTTTGGCCTTGAGACGGACCAAGCAAGCGAAGGCTTACTTACACTTGGTCATGCCCTTCATGGCCATGTGCGCGTCGGCCTCGGAACCATAGATGCCCATCATGCTGAACTTCTCGGTATCCGTCGGCGCCGAACGGGCCATGGTGCACTTCTTCGCCGTGTTGTCGAACATGACGTAGAAGCTGTCCATCGCCAGCGCAGGAGCTGCAAAGGCGCCGATCAGCGTAGCTGCAATCAGAATCTTCTTCATGGGGGTGTCTCCTCTTTGGGGAGGCAGAAGTGCCTCACGCGGCAAAGAGAGCACCGAACACCGCTCACGGAAAACTCAACTCTCCGGCACATTTCCTCGCCGACGCTTCAACGAAGCGTGAGAGCCGATGAACACGGCGTGATGTCTGCTGAAGGCCGTTCCGCCGTGCGCAACGGCGAAAATGTGGAGATTTTGGCGTCTATTCGGCAGGCGTTCCGGCGAACCGGCGGCGCAGCCGCGCATAGACGTTTCGCTTGAGGAAATAATAGGCCGGGCGGCCCATGACGGCGACCGCCACGAACTTCGAGAGGAACGGCGTGGCTCCCAGCAGGCCGGAAAGCCCCGCCTTGAAGCCCGGGTCGAGATCCGCAGCCATGACGAATGGAATCATCGGCCAAGCGACGTAGGCGCCGACGAGAATCACCGTGCCGAGCGCGAAGCGCCAGCCGACTTGCTCGGCTGTAAACTCTGTTTCCGTGGCAGCGATAGCCCTCTCCTTGGCAAGCGTCCGCGCGGGGACTTCCATCAGACTGTTTGGCTGGGGTCCTTGACGGCAGCCGGAAGGTGCCCGGCCTCCGGTCGTGGCTCAAATGTTAGCTGTGGCCGTGCCACGGCGAAACATCTTTTCGCAGGTGCGATAAAGCTCAAATACGGCGATTTCGGGCTGGTCGCGGGAAGTTGACCCCACCTACGGCATCGGCCTGAAAGCGCCGCCCTTCAGTCCCCGTCCACGGTGGCCACGAGCCAAGCAGGGTCGAACCAGCGGTCCGCCTCGCCGTCATAGGGCAGGCGGTTGATGTCCCAGTGCCGGATATAGGGCGCATAGACGTCCCAAACCGGCGGTCCGCCGCCCACATAGACCACGCGGTCGGGGAACCAGGCGAACACCTCTTCGGGATGGTGACCGGAGCGGATCTCGCAAATCGTGCGGTCCTCGTAGGCGAAGGCCGGGATCGAGGCGACGGTCTTGGGCCCCGCGATGAGCACGTGACCGCGTGTCACCTCGAAGAAGCGGGCGACGTCGGCGACATAGTCGCGTCCCTTGTTGCCCTCCCACGGGAGCCCGCCATTGAGGCCGAGTTGCCCGCGCAATCCGATAGCGCATATGGCGCGAATGTCTGCCAACTGGTCCTCCTCGCTGAACGCGGCCATCTGTTTTATCGGCCAATGGCGCTTTGGCAAAGTTTGGTGCACATAGTTTGGTTCATGCAGGCCGCGTCATGATCCCCCGCCCGACCCCGTCCGCCTCCGCCGATCCGAGCCAGACCTACAAGGCCATCGGCCTCATGGCGCTGGCGACGGTCTGCTTCGCCTTGCTCGACACCACGGTCAAATACCTGGTCGACGATCATCAGATTCCGACGAGCCAGGCCACGTGGCTGCGCTTCGCCGGTCATGTGGTGTTCAGCGCGCTGGTCTTGTGGCCCTTCGCGCTCAAGCCTTCGCTGCGCTCGGCGAAACCGATGGTCCAGATCTTCCGCTCCTGCATGATGATCCTGACGACGGCGCTCAACTTTATCGCCCTGAAATATCTGCAGCTCGATCAGACGGTCACCATCTTCTTCCTCACGCCGCTCCTGGTGGCCGGGCTCGCGGGGCCGCTGCTTGGCGAATGGATCGGGCTGCACCGCATGCTCGCCATCGCCGCGGGCTTTCTCGGTGTGCTCGTGGTCATGCATCCCGGTCTTGGCGAGGTGCATTGGGCCATGCTGCTCGTGCTTGGCGCCACCTGCGGCTACGCGCTCTACAACATCGCAACGCGCTACCTGGCCGCGTTCGACCCCCCGTCGGTGACGCAGACCTATACGCCGCTGGTGGGCGTCCTGGTGATGACGCCGTTCGCTTTCGCGGACTGGCAGTCGCCCGACGATTGGTTCTTGTGGCTCTTGTTCGCCACGCTCGGCTTCTGGGGCGGGCTCGGCCATTGGCTTTTGATCCTCGCCCACAGGATGGCGCCGGCGGCGGTGCTCGCGCCGTACATCTATCTGGGGCTGATCTGGATGTCGGTCGCCGGCTTCCTGGTGTTCGGCGACGTGCCGACGGGCTGGACGCTCGGCGGCGGTGGCATCGTCATCCTCGCCGGTCTCTATTTGCTGGCGCGGGAGCGCAAAGTCTCGGCCAAAGGCGGTCCCGCGGCGCAGGTCGACCCGCCGCAATAGCGCTCAGCCCTCATCGACTGTTGCGTAGCGCCGCGCCACATCCTCGGCGAATGCGGCGAACGTCCCCGCCCCGATGGCTTCGCGCGCTTTCGCCATGAGCTCCTGATAGAACTGCACGTTGGCGTAGGAGATCAGCATGGCGCCCAGAATCTCGCCCGACTTGATGAGGTGGTGCAGGTAAGCGCGCTCGTAGCGGGCGGCGGGGCATTTACTCTCGGCATCGAGCGGCGCCGTGTCTTCGGCGTAGCGCGCATTGCGCAGGTTGATGCGGCCGCCCCAGGTGAAGGCCTGGCCGTGGCGCCCCGAGCGGGTCGGCATCACGCAATCGAACATATCGATGCCCCGCGCGATCGCGCCCAGCATGTCCTGCGGCGTGCCCACCCCCATGAGGTAGCGCGGCCGGTCCTCGGGTAGGAAGGCCGTGGTGATCTCGACCGTGTCGAACATCGCCTGTTGCCCTTCGCCCACCGCGAGGCCGCCGACCGCGTAGCCGGGAAAGCCGATTGCGATCAGTGCGCGGGCGGACTCCTCGCGCAGGTCGGGATAGGTGCTGCCCTGTACGATGCCGAACAAGGCTTGGCCCGGTGCGCTCATGGTCTCGAAGGCGGCCTTTGACCGCTCCGCCCAGCGCATCGACAGATCCAGGGACCGCTTCGCCTCCTCGCGGGTGGCCGGAAACGGCGTGCACTCGTCGAGCACCATCTGGATGTCGCTGCCGAGCAGGCACTGCACCTCGATGGCGCGTTCCGGCGTGAGCTCGATCGTGGCGCCGTCCAAATGCGACTGGAAGGTGACCCCCTGCTCGCTGATCTTCCTGAGCTTGGCGAGCGACATGACCTGATAGCCGCCGCTATCGGTGAGGATCGGCTTGTCCCAATGCATGAATTTGTGCAGCCCGCCGAGCCTGGCGACACGCTCGGCGCCCGGCCGCAGCATCAAATGATAGGTGTTGCCGAGAATGATATCGGCGCCGGTGGCGGCGACGTCTTCCGGAAACATGGCCTTCACCGTGGCGCCCGTGCCCACGGGCATGAAGGCCGGCGTGCGGATCACGCCCCGTGGGCAGGTGATGGCGCCGGTCCGCGCAGCCCGGTCCTTCGCTTTCAGTTCAAACGAGAACCGCTTGCTCATAGCCGCTCCGCCGGGCTCAGCAGACAGGCGTCGCCGTAGGAATAGAAGCGATAGTGTTCGGCGACCGCATGCGCGTAAGCCTGCTTCATGGTGTCGAGACCCGAGAAGGCGGCGACCAGCATGAACAAGGTCGAGCGTGGCAGATGGAAATTGGTCAACAGGCGATCGACGAAGCGGAAGCGATAGCCCGGCGTGATGAAAATATCGGTCTCTCCCGAGAACGGCTTCAAGGTGCCGAACTCGTCCGCCGCGCTCTCCAGCAGGCGCAGCGAGGTGGTGCCGACGGCGATGATCCGGTTGCCGCGCGACTTGATCGCATTCAAGGCGAAGGCGACGTCCGTGCTGACGACGCCGTGCTCCGCATGCATTTTATGCTCGGACGTCTCCTCGGCGCGCACGGGCAGGAACGTGCCCGGCCCCACATGGAGCGTCACGAAAAAGCAGATATTGCCGCGCGCCTCGAGCGCCTCGATCAGGCCGCCGGTGAAGTGCAAGCCCGCCGTCGGCGCGGCGACGGCGCCCTCCTCCCGGGCAAAGGTGGTCTGGTAGTCGCTGCGGTCCTGCTCGTCAGGCGCGCGCCGCGCGGCGATATAAGGCGGCAGCGGCATGGCGCCTTGCGCCTCGATGGCGTCGTGCAGCGCCGGCCCGCTCAGGTCGAAGGCAAGCGTCACCGCGCCGCCCTCGCCCTTCGCCTCGACTGTGGCGTCAAGAGTCCCCAGCATGCAGGCATTGCCGCTTTCGCCGAATTGGATGCGGTCGCCGGGCTCCAAACGCTTCGCCGGTCGCACCAGCGCCTGCCAGCGGCGGTCGTCCAGGCGTTCGATCAGGTTGGCCTGGATGTGCGCCGTGGCCTCGCCGCGCGTGCGCACGCCTGTTAGCGCCGCCGGGATCACGCGCGTATCGTTGAACACGAGCGCATCACCCGGCGCGATCAAGGACGGCAGATCGGTCATCACGTGATCGGCGAGAAGCTCCGGCCCGTCCGGGCGCACGACGAGCAGCCGCGCGGCGTCTCGCGGATGCACCGGACGCAGCGCGATCAGCTCCTCGGGCAGCTCAAAATCGAAAAGGTCCGTGCGCAAGGGCGATCCGCGGCTAGAGCAGCCGCACCATAAGCGCCCCGGCCAGCACGAGCACCGCGCCGCCCACCCGGCCGAGGCTCAGCTCGCGCTCGATCAGGTCGAACATCCCGAAGCGGTCGAGCAGCAGCGCGGCGACCAATTGTCCGGCGATGCCCAGCGCCATCACGGCCGCCACGCCGATCTTTGGCGCCAGGAACAGCGTGATGGTGACATACATCGCGCCGAGCAGACCGCCGCCCAGCAACATATAGAGCGGCATGCCGCCAAGCGCGCCGAGATTGGTGCTGCTCCGGGCGAAGAGAAGCGTGAGCCCGATCAGCGCGACCGTGCCCACGCAGAACGACATGGTGGCGGCCGAGATGGGGTGCCCAAGGCGGGATGCGGCTTCGGCGTTGATGGGCGCCTGCAGGGCGATCATGCCGCCGGCGACGAGCGCCACCGCGGTCAATAGAAGTCCCGGCAACCACATGGGCATCCCCTCTCGTTGCATCTTCGGTTTCCTAGGCTCCTGCGCCGATCTTTGCCGACAGGATCTTGTCGGGATTTGCGGGCGGCTCGCCCCGGTTGATCTGATCGACATTCTCCATGCCTTCGATCACCCGGCCCCAGACCGTGTACTTGCGGTCGAGGAAGGTGGCGTCGTCGAACACGATGAAGAATTGGCTGTCCGCGGAATCGGGCGACTGCGCCCGGGCCATGGACACGGCGCCGCGCGTATGCGGCTCGGCGTTGAACTCGGCGCCGAGCTTTTGGCCCGAGCCGCCGGCGCCGGTGCCGGTCGGATCGCCGGTCTGGGCCATGAAACCCTCGATCACGCGGTGAAACGGCACGCCGTCATAGAAGCCCTGCTTGGCCAGCTCCTTGATGCGGGCGACGTGTTTGGGCGCGAGGTCGGGCCGCATCTCGACCACGACGTTGCCTTTGCTCGTTTCCAGGATGAGGGTGTCTTCGGGATTTGCCATGGATAGGGCCTCCTTCGTTGCCGGGTTTGCTTACTGCTCGATGGTGGCCTTCTTGACGTAGTCGAGCTTGGGAAAGTCGGTCATCAGATAGGCGTTGCCTTCCGTCTGCACGCGTCCCTGGTCGGGGCCTTGGCCGCGCGGCGCGCCTTCGCCGTACCCCTTGAAGAAGGAGTCGACCACGTCCATGCCGGAGACGACCTGGCCGAAGGGCGAGAAGCCTTGACCGTCGAGACCGGCATTGTCGCCGAAATTGATGAAGACCTGGGTCGTGCGGGTGCCGGGCCCGGCGGTGGCGAAGCTCACCGTGCCGCGCGTGTTGCTCTGCTTCACCGGATCGTCGGGGATGCGCGCTTCGCGCCACACCGCGGAGAGGTCCGGATTGCCGCTGATGCCGAACTGCACCATGAAGCCCTCGATCACGCGGAAGAAGCGCGCATCGTTAAAGAAGCCGTTCTTCACCAGATTGTAGAAGCGGTCGGCGCCGTTGGGCGACCAGTCGCGATGCACCTCGATCACGAAGGTGCCCTTGCTCGTGTCGAACTTCGCCTTGTAGACGTCCGGCGCCTTCTCGTTGAGCGACGACGGATCGCCGAGATTGGCGGCCATGCTTGGCTGGATGCTCACGGCCCCAAACAATAGTGCGGCGGTGAAAAGGACGATGGTCCTGATGGTCATGGGTTTCCTCGCGGGGGTTGGACTTGGTTATGAGGTGAATTTCTGCTTGAGGCTCGAAGCCACGATCGGCGGGACGAAGCTCGTAACATCCCCGCCCATTGCGGCGATCTGACGGACAAGGCTCGCGGCGATATGGCGGGTGGCCGGGGATGAGGCCAGGAACACCGTCTCCACGTCGGGATCGAGCGCGGCATTCATGCCGGCCATCTGCATCTCATAGTCGTAGTCGCCGGCGTCGCGCAGGCCCCTGATGACGATCCCGGCGTTGGCGGACTTCGCCGCATCTACGGTCAGGCTGTCATAGGTGGTCACGGCGAGATCGAGGCCGAGCGCCTTGGCCTCCGGTTCGAGCACCTGGCGCGCCAGGGCCACCCGCTCCTCGGCCGAGAACAGCGGGTGCTTGTCGTGATGGGTGCCGATGGCGATGACCAGCCGGTCGACGAGGCGCGCCGCCCGGCGCACGATATCCACATGCCCCAGGGTGACGGGATCGAAGCTGCCGGGATAGAGACCAACGCGCATGCCGCCTACGCTCCTCAGGCGTTCCTGCCGCCGTCCGGGATGGACCGCTTGGAAAGCCTTAGCGGCCCTCTTCTAGCCGCGCGGGCGCATCATCGGCAAGGCCGCAAGTCTCCAGGCAGGCCGGCCACGAAAAAAGGGCCCGGCGTGAACCGGGCCCTTCCCACCTCAACTCATTATATTACTTCATCGGTATTGAGGCGGTCTGCTGGCTGTGACCGAAGATGTCGCTTAGGTTGAAGCGATAGCCGAAGCCGGCGGAGACGATCCACGGGTCGAGATCGACGTCGGCCCGCACGCCGGTGCCGTTCCAGTGTACCTCGGTGTCGAGCCAGGTCTTCTTGACGTCCGCGTTGAGGGACCAGCCGTTGCCGATGGAGATGTCGAGACCGGCCTGGAGCGTGAAGCCCACGGCGTCGTCGATATCGACGCTCGTCGCACCAAGCGCGTTGCGGCCGGTATCCTCGTCAAAAAAGACGATGTATTGCAGGCCGGCGCCCACATACGGCTTGAACTTGCCATCCGTATTGAAGTGGTACTGGGCGGTGAGCGCCGGGGGAAAGATCCAGGTGTCGGCGATATCGCCAAGACCCGCGATGGCGCCCGTCCCGTCGACTTCATGCTTGGCGAAGCAGCAGAACAGCTCGACCGCCAGATTGTCGTTGAAGAAATAGGTCAACGTTGTCGCCGGGATCACCTCGTCGCTGACCTCGGCGTTGGCGCCGGGAATACGCGCTCCGCCGGAAAACACCGCGGCATCGGTATCGGGCAAAACGCCCGTGACCAAGCCCCTGATCATGAAGTCGCCGTGCTCGTCGCCCGCCATGGCCCCTTTGGACGTGCCCCCAACAAGCGCCGCCAAGGCCAAGAGCGCGAGTGCGCCAATCGCAAATCTGTTCATGTGACATCCCCCAGTCGCCGCGGAAGTGCGAAAACGCCGCGCGCGTGTTTCTCTCATTGTTGAGACGGAGGCCGCGGGCGCACCAGCACCGATCGTTTGCCTGGGCTGACCGAGGTCAGCCTGCCGCGTATCGTCATCGGACTGTTGCGGCAGCGACACGGTTTTTCTTGATCTCGATCAATTCGTTGCGGGGACCGGTGACGGCGGTCACGGTGTCGCGGGGCGAGACCGGCTTGATCGATATCAAGGCGCGGCGGCGCTTTAGGCTCGACAGCTTGTGTCTTGACGGCATGTGCTTTCCGTCACGTGGGGATGACCCTTGGAGACCACATCCAGCTTGAAGAGACCGGAGGCCTTCCGACTGTCTGACGTCGCCTCTCCCGAGATCGCGATGCCGCACGGGATACCCCCGGCGCTCGCGGCCCAAGGCGCGATGGTGCGGACCCGGCGGGGCCAATCCCTGCCTCTAAGCTTGGACGGCGAAGAGACCGTGTTCGTGATCCGCACGGGCGCTCTGATGCTGCGCGTCACGCTGCCCCACGATCTCCGCCAGGTGGTGACGCTGCTTTATCCTGGGGACGTGTTTCGTGCAGCCTTTGCGCCGCCTGCGGCCGCCGCGCATCTTTCCGCCGCCAGCGCCGGCGAGGTGCTCCGCTTCCGCTTCGGCACCTTCGCCGCGCTTGCGGCCCACGATCCGGCGATTGCCCGCTATTTCGACGACGCCGTCGCCAAGCAGACCGCGCGGCAAGCCATTCACCTGGCCGCGGTCGGGCGGCTCGACTGTCTCCAGCGCCTCGCCACCTTCCTCACGGAGCTTGCGTTGACCACCGGCGTGCGGGCGCCGTGCGGCGGTCTCGCCTTCGAGATGCCGCTCAGCCGCACCGACCTGGCCGACTATCTCGGGCTGAACCCCGATACGCTGTCGCGGACGATCTCCCGCCTGCGCGCCACCGGGCTTCTGAGCCATCCGGAGCGGCACCGGGCCCTGATCCGCGACTTCGAGGCGCTCGCCGCGTTGACGCCCGCGGCAAGCTCGCTTCAAGCGCTGTGCGGCGGGCCGGAAGCGAGCGTCTGATTGTCTTCAGAGAGGCACGTTACGCCTCGTCTGGAAGATCCTCGTCCGGCGCGGGCTCATCGCCACCCGGTTCGTCCGCCTCGTCAATCTCGCCGGCCTCTTCGACGGCGCCGCTGCCGTTCTCGTCGGGAATGTGCTCGACGGAGACGACCCGCTCGTCTTGCGCCGTGTCGAACACGATCACGCCCTGGGTCGACCGGCCGACGATGGAGATGCCGTCGACGGGGATACGGATAAGCTGGCCCCGATCCGTCACGAGCATGACCTGATCCCTGTCCTCGGCGGGGAAGGACGCAACCAGCTTGCCGTTCCGCTTGTTGACGACCATGCCGATAATGCCTTTGCCGCCCCGGCCGGAGACCCGGAACTCATAGGCGCTCGAGCGCTTCCCGTAGCCGTTCTCGGAGATGGTCAGCACGAACTCCTCATGAGCGCTGAGCTCCGCGTAACGCTCGGGGCTGAGCACCACAGCCTCCTCCCCTTCGCCGTCCGGTTCGATGTCCGGCTCGTAATCGACGCCGCCGCGGCGCACCATATTGGCCTGGCGCACATAGGCCGCGCGTTCGGCCGCGGAGGCCTCGACGTGCCCGAGGATCGACATGGAGATCAGTTCGTCGCCCTTGCCGAGCTTGATGCCCCGCACGCCCGTCGACATGCGTCCCTTGAACACGCGCACGTCGTCCACGGGGAAACGGATCGCTTGGCCGTCACGCGAGGTGAGCAGAACATCGTGCTGCACACTGCAGACCTCGACGCCGACGATGTGGTCGCCCTCTTCGAGCTTCATGGCGATCTTGCCGTTCTGGCGCACCTCGATGAAGTCGGAGAGCTTGTTGCGGCGGACGCTGCCGTCATTGGTGGCGAACATCACGTCGAGCTTCGCCCAGGACGTCTCGTCCTCAGGCAACGGTAGTATGGTGGTGATGATCTCGTCCTTGCCGAGCGGCAGCAGATTGATCAGCGCTTTGCCGCGCGATTGCGGCGCGGCTTGCGGCAAACGCCACACCTTCATCTTGTAGGCCATGCCGCGCGAGGAGAAGAACAGCACCGGCGTGTGGGTGTTGGCGATGAAGATGCGGCTGACGAAATCCTCGTCGCGCGTCGCCATGCCGGCGCGGCCCTTGCCGCCGCGGCGCTGAGCCCGGTAGGACGACAGCGGCACGCGCTTGATGTAGCCCTTGTGGGACACGGTGACGACCATGTCTTCGCGCTGAATGAGGTCTTCGTCCTCGACCTCGCCGACCATGTCGATGATCTCGGTGCGGCGCGGCGTGCCGAACTGCTCTTTCAGCGCGTTCAGCTCGCCCTTGACGATATCGACGATGCGCTCGCGCGAACGCAGGATGTCGAGATAGTCCGCGATCTGATCGCCTAAGCCTTTCAGTTCGTCGCCGATCTCGTCGCGGCCAAGCGCGGTGAGGCGCTGCAGGCGCAAATCGAGGATTGCCTTCGCCTGCTCCTCGGACAGCTTGTAGGTGCCCTGCTCGGAGACCTTGTGGCGGGGATCGGCGATCAGCTCGACCAGCGCCACCACATCCTTGGCCGGCCAGTCGCGCGCCATCAGCTGCTCGCGGGCGGTCGCGGGGTCGGGGGCTTTCCGGATCAGCGCGATCACATCGTCGATATTGGCGACGGCGATGGCGAGACCGACGAGCACATGGGCGCGGTCGCGCGCTTTCTTCAAGAGGAATTTGATCCGGCGGCCGACGACCTCCTCGCGGAAGTCGGTGAAGGCGCGGATCATGTCCTTGAGATTGAAGATCTCGGGACGGCCTCCGGTCAGCGCCACCATGTTGCAGCCGAAGGTCGATTGCAGCGGTGAGAAGCGGAAGATCTGGTTGCGCACCACGTCGGCCATGGCGTCGCGCTTCAGCTCGATGACCACGCGCATGCCTTGCCGGTCGCTCTCGTCGCGAATGTCTGAGATGCCTTCGATTCTCTTCTCGCGCACGAGTTCGGCGATCTTCTCGACCATCGTCGCCTTGTTCACCTGATACGGAATCTCGGTGATGACCAGCGCATCGCGGTCCTTGCGCACCTCTTCCACGGCGACGCGGCCGCGCATCAGGACCGAGCCCCGGCCCTTGTGATAGGCGGAGCGGATGCCTTGCCGGCCGAGAATGAGGCCGCCGGTCGGGAAGTCCGGCCCCGGCACGATTTCGATCAGCTCGTCGATATCGATGGCGGGATTGTCGAGATAGGCGATGCAGGCATCGACCACCTCGCCGAGATTGTGCGGCGGGATGTTGGTGGCCATGCCGACGGCGATGCCGCCCGCCCCGTTGACGAGCAGATTCGGAAACTTCGCCGGCAGGACGACCGGCTCTTTCTCGCGGCCGTCGTAGTTCGGCTGGAAATCGACCGTGTCGTTTTCGAGGTCGTCGAGCAGCGCCATGGCGGGCTTCGCCAGGCGGACCTCGGTGTAGCGCTCGGCCGCGGGCGGGTCGCCGTCGACCGAGCCGAAGTTCCCCTGCCCGTCGATCAGCGGCAGACGCATGGAGAAGTCCTGGGCGAGGCGCACCAATGCGTCGTAGATCGCCTGGTTGCCGTGCGGGTGATACTTACCCATCGTGTCGCCGGTGACGCGCGCCGATTTGTTGTACGGCCGGTCCGGCGTGTAGTTGTTCTCGCGCATCGAAAACAGGATGCGGCGGTGCACGGGCTTGAGCCCGTCGCGCACATCGGGCAGCGCGCGCGAGACGATCACGCTCATGGCGTAATCGAGATAGGAGCGCTTCATCTCGTCGATGAGCGAGACCGGTCTTATGTCCGAGGGCGACGGCCCTTCGACGTCTGTATCGTCTTGGTCAGCCAAGGATGGGAGTGCCTTCTAAGAAATGTCAGACCCCTGATAGACGCCTGCCCCGCCGCGGGAAAATTGACCTTGCGGCGTTGCGTGCAATGCGTTCGAGGAGTCGTTTTTCTATAGCTGATTTGAAGGCGATTCCGCAACCATTCTCGGCCGCAGAACACCGTTATTTTCGTCAATAACTACAAGCACTTGCACGGCCTCGGCGGCGACACGAAACGGGCGCTTTTACGCCCTCAAAAAGCAGGTCCGCGCAAGCGATTTTTGGGAACTCCGCGAGTCGGCGAACGTTGGTTTGGAACGCAGCGGCATGGACTGTGCCGCCGAGGATTACGGCGCGAAAATGGCGCCGACCACCAGCGAAACCCGACGAGGAGAAGAGCCATGAATAGACTTCTCACAGGTACGGCGGTTGGGCTGCTCATGAGCATCACCCCCGCCCTTGCTCAGGACACGGACCTTCCGGTCGACGACGCGCAGACCCCTCCGGCCGCGGCGGAGGAGACGCTACCGTCCGACATCGCGCCGCCGGAGATCATGGAAGAGCCAGCCGATCCCGCGGAGCCCATTCCGGACCGCTCGTCCGAGATTGCCCCGCCTGAGGGCGGCGTCATGCCGCCTCTGCCGAAGGCCAGCGAGCTCGAAAAGCCGATGGACCACCCCGAGGAAGCGATTGAAGATTCCGCCTCGCTCGACCAGCCGATGTTCGGCGCCAAGCAAGAGCCCGATCAGTGGCTCGCCGGCAACATGATCGGCCAATCCGTGGTGAATGCCGATAACGATTCCATCGGCCATATCAACGACGTCGTCATTAACGAGAACGGCGAGATCGCCGCCGTGCTGATCGGCGTCGGCGGGTTCCTCGGCATCGGCGAGAAAGAGGTCGCCGTGCGTTACGAGGACCTCACGTTCAATCGCGACGAGGCGCAGAACGTGACCGTGGTCACCACGTTGACCAGCGAGATTCTCACGTCCGCCCCCGACTATGAGCGTCTGAGCGAGCAGTCCCTCACCGTCGGCGAGAACACCAGCGTCATCGAGAAGGACGAGCAGAGGCTGCCGAGCGATTCCGGCGTCTATTAAGCCACGGGCGTTCTTCGTAGGACGAGGCCCGGTCTGCCGAACGGCCGGCCGGGCCTTTTTCGTGCCCGTCAGGCCGGCTTGGCGATCATCAGCCAGAAAATCAGCACAACCGATAAGAACGCGGGCCAGCCGAGCCAGAACCATGCCCGCGACAATTTCCAATAGCTCTCGGGAAGCACGGCCGCGCCTTGGGCAACCGCTGCGGCGGCGATGTCGCGCATGCGAATTTGTATGACGACCACCGGCAACCAGCAGACGGCAACGAGCGCGTAGAGGACGAGGCTTGCGACGATCCAGGTCTGATCGAGGGCATAGCCCGCGACGGACACGAGCCATAGCCCGGTGACCGGTTGGGCGATGGCCGCGGTCGCGGTGAAGAGGTAATCGGCGGCAACGACGATGCGGAGCGTGCCGGCGACGATTGCAGGGGGTTCGTGCCGCTCGGCCCGGTAAAGGAAGAAGGCGATTCCGGCGCCGGTCCCGAGCAGGACCGCCGCGCCGACAAGGTGCAGAAATTTCAGCGCGAGATAGAGAGACATCGCCTAGCGCTTCTCTTGAAAGGCCATGACCACGAGTGTCGCGCCCATCAATGGAACGATCTTGAGGAGCGCCCCGAACGGATCGAACCACAGGGCGGGCGCGACGACGCTGAGGCCGATCAGATACAAAGCGCTGATCGTGAGTTGCAGCGCCCCTGCCCGCCGCACCCAGCCGGGAACCAGGAACAAGATGCCGGCGAGCACGTCGACGGCGGCGCTCAGGACGACCAGCGGCTGCGCAATGGCGGGGTCGACGCCTACATTCGCAAGGATGGTGCCCGCGAGCAGCGTCGTGCTTGGGCCAAGGGCGATGATCCCTGAGAGAATCCAAAACACGGCAAGCGCCACCTGAAGGAACGGCACGGCGAAATAGGCCCGCGCGTGGAGCCGGTCTTGCATCGTTGCCGGAGCAGTCTGCAACGTCTCCGCAAAGGTCTTCACCGGGCCCGCGATCCGCGTAAATGGCTCGGCGTCCACGATCCGGTCATAGAGCATCTGGGTGAGCGAGGTGGTCCGCGCCGCCGAGGCATGTCCGATCCAGCCCGCCGCGTCGCCGAAGCGCAGCAGAAGGCGCAAGAGCGGCAGGGGCACGGCCACCTCCCGCGCCGGCGCAAAACCGAGCCAGGCGCGCAAGTGCCGCAGAATGTCGCCTACGCTGAGTGTTTCGGGGCCGGCGGCAAACACCGTTTCTCGCGGCGCCGTCTTCCCCGTCACGAGCTTGGCGATGCCGCGCGCCAGATCGTCCGCCGCGATCGGCTGGAAACGCTCCGTGGCCGGCCCCGGCAGCGGCAGGATGTAAGGGAGCCCCGCCAGCCCGCGCATCAGCGCCGTGCCGCCATAGGCGCCCCGCCCGATCACGAGCGACGGCTTGACGATGACCCAATCGAGATCGAGACCTGCCAACGCCGTATCGGCCTTTGCCTTGGATTTGGCATAGCCGCTCGCCACGTCGCCCTCCGCGCTTATCGCCGAGACATGCACGACGCGGCGCACGCCGGCCTCCGCGCACGCCTCGAACAGGGCGATGGTGGCATCGCCGTGAATGCGCTCGGCGTTGTCCTTGGCGGTGCCTTGCAGAATGCCGACGCAGTTCACCACGGCGTCGATGCCGCCCAGCCGCTCACGCCACTGGGCAATGTCGGTGTCGCGATTGAAGTCGCAGGCGATCCAGTCGATGCCCGGAAAGATGCGCCGGCCGAAATCGAGATCCCGGCCCGCCCCCACGACGGTCACGCCTTCGCGGAGCAGCGCGGTGACGATCTCTCGGCCGATGAATCCATAGGCGCCGGTGACGAGGCAGCGCATCAGCGGGGCGGCGCGCTACCGCTTGCGCGCGGAAGCATGGGGGCCGTCAGAACGGAATCTCGTCGTCGAGCTCCTTGTTGAACGAGCCCCCGCCCCCGCCAAGCGGCTTGGTGCGGCCAAAGTCGCCGCCGCCCTCGCCGCCGCTCTCGCCCATGCCGCCGCCCTCGCGCTGGCGGCCGTCGAGCATGGTGAGCGAGGAATTGAACCCTTGGAGCACGACCTCGGTGCTGTAGCGCTCCTGGCCCGACTGATCTTCCCATTTGCGGGTCTGGAGCGCGCCCTCGAGATAGACTTTCGAGCCTTTGCGCAGATATTGCTCCGCGATCCGCGCCAGCCCCTCGTTGAAGATGACCACGCGGTGCCACTCGGTCTTCTCGCGCCGCTCCCCGGTCGCTTTGTCGCGCCAGCTATCGCTCGTCGCCACCCGCAAATTGACGATCGGCCGGCCGTCCTGCGTATGGCGGATTTCGGGATCGGCGCCGAGATTGCCGATGAGAATGACTTTATTGACCGATCCGGCCATGGTTTGGACCTCCCCGCGGGTAAGCGTTACGTATGCCCTTCAGGGCAATCCGGCAGTCTAGGCCCACAAGCCGCGGCCTTCCAGGCAACTCCCTGCCGGTGCCCGGCCTGTCCACAAGCTCAACAAGCCGGAGCATTCCCTCGTTATGTACCTCTTTTGTTCTAATTCGTCCACTATGTCGCCCTCTTGTGGTTTCAAGGCGTGGGCCCTATGGCTAAGACAAGAACACAAAACGATTTCATTGGCAGCGCCTCCCAGGGCGGGATGGGTGTTGACCTGAAGCCCAGGACGAAGGGGAACATGCAGCGGTCCGTCGATCAGCAGCAGGCATCAGGACGCCGGAAGGCAAAGCGGCGCGATCCACGCGTCAAGTATTTTGGCTTCACCGCCATGCAGTGGCCGTTCATCGCCACGCTGGTGGGCAATTGGCTGTTCGCGGCTGCCTTCTTCGCAGCTGCGAAATACTTTTGGACGTGGACGCCGGAGGCCTGGGGCATTGCCGACCGCCTGGCCTTGGTCATCAAGGACGCCGTGATCGCGCTGGTGCCCGGCGTCATCGGCATCTGTATCGTCGCCGCGCAACGGCTCGATCCCAGTCAGTTTGTCGGCCGCGTGCCCAAGGCCAATTCGCCGGTCGACATCAACAACCGGTTCATCCTCAACACGTTCGAGCAGTTCACCGCGTGGTTCATCGCCAATGCCGGGCTGGCGATGTATTGCCCCATCGAGGAAGCGCGCACGCTGCCGATCCTCACGGCGCTGTTCGTGCTGGGCCGCATCCTGTTCTGGATCGGCTACCACAAGAACCCGTATTTGCGCGCGTTCGGCTTCGGCCTCACCTTCTATCCGACGGTGGCGGCCTTCGCCTGGCTCATGCTGATCATGATCTTCGGCATCCGCGTACCGCTTTAGCCGCTACCTGCCCTGCTGCCATTGCAGGATCGCCTCGCTCGGCCACACGAACATGATGACGTTCAGGGTGAGCCCGTCGCGGATCATGACGCCGACGAACACCTCGAGCGCGATGGCGAGCAGGACCGTGACCCACACCGGCAGCCAGGCGGCGAGAAAGAATCCGGCGACCATGAAAAGAATGTCGCTCAGCGAGTTGAGCACGCTGTCGCCGTAGTAATCGAGCGAGACCGTCGTCTCCCGGTAGTGGTTGATGACGAAGTCGGTGTTCTCGATCACCTCCCAGCTCGCCTCAAGCAAGACCGCCGCGATGAGCCGTGCCCCGAACGAGGCGCGCGGCATGATCAGCCAGAACAGCGCGTAGAACAGAAAGCCGTGGATGAGGTGGGAGGGCGTGTACCAATCGAAGATGTGCTGGGAGTTCTCGGCGCTGACCACATCGAAATGCCAAAGCTTCACATAGCCGCATTTGCAGATGAGCGGATGGCCCATGCCGTAAAGGGCTGCGCCGGCAATGAGGATAATGCCGGCGGCGATGGCGATCTGGGTGCGGGTCATGGTCATGTATTTCTCTATGGGCTGGGATTCGCGGCGGCGCCATCGGTTATGCTGAAATTGTCATACGGATTCGAGCGGAGACGGGAGAGGCAATGACTCAAGATGAGGCGCTGGCGCTGCTCAGGACCGGGGCCAGCATCTTCCTCACCGGCCAGCCCGGCAGCGGCAAGACCCATACGGTCAACCGCTATCTCAAGGAGCTGGCGCAAGCCGGCGTCGACTACGCCTACACCGCCTCGACCGGCATCGCCGCCACCCATGGCCACGGCGTCACCATCCATGCCTGGAGCGGCATCGGCGTGCGCGAGACCCTGACACGGCGCGATCTGGATACCATCGCCGCCAATCGCCGGGTCGCGGGGCGCATCGAAAAAACCAGCGTCCTGATCATCGACGAGATCTCGATGCTCCCGGCCCAGTCCCTGACTCTCGTGGACACGGTCTGCCGGCATATCAAAGGGACGCCCGCGCCCTTCGGCGGACTGCAAGTCGTCCTGGTCGGCGACTTCTTCCAGTTGCCGCCGGTGACGCGCCGGCGCGCTGACCCCGATCTGCTCGACTTCGGCGGCGGCGACGACAGCTTCGGCGCGGTGTTCGCCCATGGCTCGTCGGCCTGGCGCGATCTCGATCCCATGGTCTGCTATTTGTCGGAGCAGCACCGGCAAGACGACCAGCCCTTTCTCGACGTGCTCGACGCCATCCGCGCCAATGCCTGCACCGGCATCCACCGGGAGCGGCTCGCGGCGCGCATGGTCGACCGCGATCAGCTGCCGGCCAGCCGCACGCGGCTGTTCACCCACAATGCGGCGGTGGACGACATCAACCGGCAGCAATTGGCCAAGCTCGGCGGCGAGACGCGCAGCTTCGTCATGACCGCCAAGGGCGCGCCGCCCGCGATCGAGACGCTGAAGCGCGGCTGCCTGTCGCCGGACGTGCTCGCCCTGAAGCCCGACGCCGTGGTCATGTTCACCAAGAACGACCCGGCCGGGCGCTACGTGAACGGCACGCTCGGGCTCGTGGAGGATTTCGATCCCGAATCGGGCGCCCCGGCCGTGCGCACCAAGGCCGGCAAGCGCATCGTGGCCGAGCCCGTCACCTGGAAGATCGAGGAGAGCGGCAAGGAGCGCGCCTCCGTGACGCAAGTGCCGCTGCGGCTCGCCTGGGCCATCACCGTGCATAAGAGCCAGGGCATGTCGCTGGACGCCGCCGTCATCGATCTCTCCCGCGCCTTCGAATACGGCCAGGGCTATGTGGCGCTGTCCCGGTTGCGAAAGCTTTCGGGCCTGCACCTGCTCGGCCTCAACGAGCGGGCCTTGCGCGTGCACCCGCAAGCCATCGAGACGGACGCGGCGTTCCGCGCGGCTTCGGATCACGCCTTGGACACCTTGGCGCGGCTCGGCCCGGGGCAGCTCTCAAAGCGCCAGGCGGCCTTCTTAGGGGATTGCGGCACCCGGCAAGCGGAGGCCGCACCGTCCAAGAGCTACGACGTCGCCGCCCTGCGCCAGAGCCACGGCAAGGCCTATGCGCCCTGGACCGAGGGCGAGGAGCGGGATCTGCGCCGCCGCCACCAGGCGGGCGAGAGCGTGGGCGCCATCGCCGCCGGACTGGGCCGCAAACCCGGCGCCATAAGGTCGCGGCTCAAGAAGCTCGCCCTGATCTGACCCCGCCCCGCGCGCCCGCAGGACCCCTTCCGCGAGTAAATCCTGCCATTCTATCCCTAGTTGCGCTCTCCGCTCCTAATGCTACTTTTGCGTGTATCCTGAATAGGCGCACCCGGGCAGGTCTCGGGGGTTTGGGGAGAACGCAAAATGAGCACGCCAGAACAACGCTTGGCGATGGCCAAGAGCATCGTCGACTTCGAGGCGCGGCGCGATTCGAAGCGTCGCTTGGTGGTCTACAAGCTGCATAAGGAAGATGGCGGCGGCCGCTACGAAGTCGCCGGAATCAACGAGCGCTACAACAAGGACGTCTGCGACGAGCTGGTCGCGCTGATCGAATCCGGCCAGCACGCAAAGGCCGAAGCGCTCGCCATCGAGTACATCGCCTCGAACACCGATGTCGTGGTGTCGTGGACCCGATCGGCACCGATCGAGGCCTATCTGCGGGACTGCGCTTTCAACCGTGGCCATGCGGGCTCGGCCAAGATCCTGCAATACGCGCTTGGCGTGGTCATGGACGGCGTCGTCGGACCGAAGACCAGAGCGGTCATCGCCGTTGCCGAGCAAGACCCCGGGCAGTTGCTCGAGGATCTCTGCGACGCGCGCGA
>CAYWIA010000017.1:19916-22631 GCA_964458245.1 uncultured Methyloceanibacter sp.
GGAAGGGCCTCGTCAATCGCTGGAACAACGCGCTGAAATTCGCCCGCACCTTCCTGTCCGTGGCATCTCCGACTTTCGTGCCCCCGGTCGTCCCGCAACGGGTGACCGAGCTTGGCGACTACGCCGCCGCGCCTGGGCTGGAGACCGACAAGGACGTGCCCTATCCGCTGAGCGCGCTGCGCATCGGCATGCGGGGCACGCTCGTTCTTGCGTGGCAGAACTTTCTGGTCGGCCAACGCCTCGATCCGGGCGAACCGGACGGTGTCTTCGGCGACAAGACTCTTGCCGCCACCGCGGCTTTCCAGGAGAAGGCCGGGATCGAAGCCGACGGCGTGGTGGGCCGTCAGACGCTCAGGAAGGCGTTGGCGCGCGGCTTCGAGTTGATCGAGGAGCCCGCCCCCGACAACAGCGGATCCAACTTCCCTGCCCGGCCGTCTTTTTCTCCGCTGGTGAGCAACGCCCAACGGCAAGCGGTTTTCGGCTCCTATGCCTACGTCCATGCCCCCACGAATGCCAACAAGGAAAGGATCCGCATTGTGGGAAGCTGGGAGAAGGACAACATCGCTGCGGTGCCGATCCCACAACTCAAGAAGACGGCCATCGGCAAGAAGGCCCCGGCCACGATGCGCTTCCACAAGCTCGCCGCTGGTCAACTGCAAGCCCTGTGGCAAGCGTGGGAGAAGGCCGGACTGCTGGATCGCATCCTGACTTATGAAGGCGCGTTCGTGCCGCGCTTCATCCGGGGCAGCACCAAGACGCTCAGCAACCACGCCTTCGGCTCGGCCTTCGACATCAACTACAGCTGGAACAAGCTCAACACGCAGCCAGCTCTTCTGGGCCAAAAAGGCTGCGTGCGCGAGCTCGTGCCGATCGCCCACGAGCACGGCTTCTATTGGGGCGGGCATTTCGGGCGCCGCGACGGCATGCATTTCGAGGTCGCCCTCCTCAAAAGCTAGCCTTTGGAGGTCGGGCGGGCGACCCCTTGCCGCCCGCCACCAGGGGGCTTAAGCCTTGCGGTTAGGCCCTCGTCCCCCGACATTGCTAACGGCATGACCTCCAAATCCCTCTCCATCCGCGGCGCGCGGGAGCACAACCTCAAGAACGTCTCGCTGGACCTGCCGCGCGAGCAGCTCGTGGTGATCACGGGGCTGTCCGGCTCCGGCAAGTCCTCGCTCGCCTTCGACACGATCTATGCCGAGGGCCAGCGGCGCTATGTGGAATCGCTCTCCGCCTATGCGCGGCAGTTCCTCGACATGATGCAGAAGCCGGACGTGGACCATATCGAGGGTCTGTCGCCGGCCATCTCCATCGAGCAGAAGACCACCTCGAAGAACCCGCGCTCGACGGTCGGCACGGTCACGGAGATCTACGACTATATGCGTCTGTTGTGGGCGCGGGTCGGCGTCCCCTACTCGCCCGCGACCGGCTTGCCCATCGAGAGCCAGACCGTGAGCCAGATGGTGGACATCGTGCTCAGCCTCCCCGAAGGCACGCGGCTCTATCTGCTGGCGCCCATCGCACGGGGCCGCAAAGGCGAGTACCGCAAAGAGCTGGCCGAGCTCCAGAAGAAGGGCTTTCAGCGGGTCAAGATCGACAACGCCTTCCACGAGATCTCCGAGGCCCCGGCCCTCGACAAGAAGATCAAGCACGACATCGACGTGGTGGTGGACCGCGTCGTGGTGCGTCCCGACATCGCCGCGCGGCTCGCGGATTCGCTCGAGACGGCGCTCGGCCTCTCCGACGGCATCGCCTTCGCCGAGTTCGCCGATCAACGGGCCAAGGGCGAGCCGGAGCGCATCATCTTCTCGGCGAAGTTCGCCTGCCCGGTCTCCGGCTTCACCATCGAGGAGATCGAGCCGCGCCTGTTCTCGTTCAACAACCCGTACGGCGCCTGCCCCGAATGCGACGGGCTCGGCACCGAGCTCTTCTTCGAGCCGGAGCTGGTGGTGCCCAACGAGGAGCTGAGCCTCAACCGCGGGGCCATCGCGCCATGGACGCGCACGTCCGCCACCTCGCCCTATTACCAGCAGACGCTTGAGTCCCTCGCCAAGCACTACAAGCAGCCGATGACGAAGCCGTGGAAGGATCTGCCGGAGGACTTCCGCGAGATCGTGCTCTACGGCTCCATCGACGACGTCACCTTCACCTATGACGACGGCGTGCGGCGCTATTCCACGTCGAAGCCGTTCGAAGGCGTCATCACCAATATCGAGCGGCGCTGGCGCGAGACCGAGTCCAACTGGGTGCGCGAGGAGCTGGAGCGCTACCAGTCCGACCAGGCCTGCGAGGCCTGCACCGGCTATCGCCTCAAGCCGCAAGCCCTCGCGGTGAAGATCGCCGGCCTCCATATCGGCGAGGTCACGGACCTCTCGATCCGCGAGGCGAAGGCCTGGTTCGACACGCTGCCCGAGCACCTCACCAAGAAGCAGAACGAAATCGCCGCGCGCATCCTGAAGGAGATCCGCGAGCGGCTGACCTTCCTCAACGATGTGGGTCTCGAATATCTGACGCTGTCGCGCGCCTCCGGCACGCTCTCCGGCGGCGAGAGCCAGCGCATCCGTCTCGCCTCGCAGATCGGCTCAGGGCTGACCGGCGTGCTCTACGTGCTGGACGAGCCCTCCATCGGCCTCCATCAGCGCGACAATGCCCGCCTGCTCGAAACCCTCAAAGCGCTCCGCGATCTCGGCAACTCGGTGATCGTGGTCGAGCATGACG
>CAYWIA010000018.1:0-22345 GCA_964458245.1 uncultured Methyloceanibacter sp.
AGGCCAGCAGCGCGGCGCCCGACGTCACCGCCAAGGACACGTCGGACTCGGTGATGCCGCCGACGCCCGCATGCACGATGTGCGCCTTGACCTCGTCAGTGCCGAGAGCGGCGAGAGCCGCGCAAATGGCCTCGACCGAGCCCTGCACGTCGCCCTTGATCACGAGCGTGAATTCCTGGACGCCGGTTTCCTTCAACTGGCTCATCATCTGCTCGAGGCTGCCGCGCTGGCCGGCCACGGCCAGCCGCTTGCGGCGCTCGCGCATGCGATAGTCGGTGATCTCTCGGGCGCGGGCCTCGCTCTCGACCACGGCGAATTGATCGCCGGCCTCAGGCGCTGAATCGAAGCCGAGGACCTCGACCGGCACCGAGGGGCCGGCCTCCTTGACCTGATCGCCGAGATCGTCGATCAGCGCGCGCACGCGGCCCCACGCGGAACCGGCCACGACAATATCGCCGAGGTGCAGCGTTCCGCGCTGAACGAGCGCCGTGCCCACCGGGCCTCTGCCCCGTTCGAGCTTGGCCTCGACGATGACGCCGTCGGCGTCGCGCTCCGGATTGGCCTTGAGTTCCAGCACTTCGGCCTGCAGCGCGATCGCCTCGAGCAGCTTGTCGAGATTGGTCTTCTTGAGGGCCGACACTTCGATTTCCAGCGTGTCGCCGCCCAGGCTCTCGACCACGATCTCGTGGCTGAGCAGTTCCGTGCGCACGCGCTTGGGGTCGGCGCCTTGCTTGTCGATCTTGTTGATGGCGACGATCAGCGGCACCTCGGCGGCCTTGGCGTGATTGATCGCCTCGATGGTCTGCGGCTTCACGCCGTCGTCCGCCGCCACCACCAGGATGACGATGTCCGTGACCTTGGCGCCGCGGGCCCGCATGGCGGTGAACGCCTCATGGCCGGGCGTGTCAATAAAGGTGATCTTTTGACCAGACGGCACCATGACCTGATAGGCGCCGATATGCTGGGTGATCCCGCCCGCCTCGGAGGCGACGACATTGGCCTGGCGGATCGCGTCGAGCAGCGAAGTCTTGCCGTGGTCCACGTGGCCCATGATGGTGACGATGGGCGCGCGCGGCTGCAAATCCTCCACATCGTCCTCGGCTCCGATGAAGCCCTCTTCGACGTCGGCCTCAGACACCCGGCGTACCGTATGGCCGAACTCTTCGGCGATGAGCTGCGCTGTGTCCGAGTCGATCACATCGGTGATCTTGTGCATCTCGCCGTCCTTCATCAGGTACTTGATGACGTCGACGCCGCGCGCGGCCATGCGGTTGGCCAGCTCCTGAATAGTGATGACCTCGGGGATCACCACCTCACGCGCGATCTTCTGCGTAGTTTGCGGTCCCGTGCCTTGTTTCTTCTGACGCTCGCGATGGCGCTTCAGGGAGGCAAGGCTCCGCTGGCGCTGCTCCTCGTCGAGCGCGTTGGTAATGGTCAAGCGGCCACGAACCCGCCGGTCGTCGCCGCGCCGCGGGGCTGCGGGGCTCTTCTTGTGACGGGCGTCCGGCGTGCGCGACGGCTGTTCCTCGGCCTCTTGCTTCAGATGCTTGCCGCGCGCGGGCTCCTCGGCCTTGGGCGGGACTATCTCCTCGACAGCCTTTTTCTCGTCTTCCTTACGCTTGCGCTCCTCGGCCTCCTCGGCTTCCTTGGCGCGCTGCTCGGCGAGAACGGCCTCCTGGGCTGCGGTCTCCTGAGCGCGTTCCTTCTCCTCGGCTTGCCGCACCTTTGCGTCGGCGAGCGCCTTGGCGCGAGCGTCCTTCTCTTCCTCGGAAAGCTGCTTCAGCACGACGCCGGAACGGCGCTGCTTCTCTTCGGCGGCGGGCTTGGCGGGTTTCGCCTCGGCGGCGGGCGCCGCGACTTTCGGCTTGGTCTCCTCGGCTGGCTGTGCAGCCGCACCGCTCGAGCCGACCGACCGGCGCTTCTTCTTCTCGACCAGAACGGACTTCGAGCGCCCATGGCTAAAGCTCTGGCGCACATGGCCGGACTCCACGGTCCGGCGCACGTTGAGCGTCATCTTGCGCCCGCGAGTTTTGCCTTCAGTCTCGTTCGTTTCACTCATTCTTGGTCCGTATCCAATCCGTAGTTGTCCGCGAATGCGGAAATTCCCTGGCGGTAGCGCGCGGCGCGCGCGGCTGCCGCCAGAAACTTTCGAGCCGCTCCACCCTGGATTAGGGCAGCATGTATCACATTTGACCGGCCCGATGCCAAACCCAATTCATCTGCGGTAAAGGCGCAGATCGAGGGGAGACCGCGCCCTTGCGTCGACGCGCGGGCCTTGCCGTCAAGTTTCCGGCAACCATCTTCGGCCGCGTCCGAGGCGTGGATCAGGGCGATCACGCGGCCTTTGCTTAAGGCCTCCTCGACCTTGGAATGGCCGAAAACCACGTCCCCGGCCTTGTTGGCGAGGCTCAGTGCCCTAAGGGCCGCCTCGGCGAGAAGGTCGCCCACCCGGTCCGGAAGCGCCTCCTGGACCTTGACCTGGGCCTTGAACGCCCGGCCGAAAGCCTTGCGTTTGACCGCCTCGGCGATGGTTTCGTGGGCGGCGGTCAACCAGACGCCGCGGCCGGGAAGCTTCTCTTTCAGGTCCGGGACGACCGCGCCGTCCGGCCCGAGCACAAAGCGGATGAGGTCGTCCTTAGAGCGGTGGGCGCGCGTGACGGCGCAGCGGCGCTGCGTTTCCGCCGCCCGCTCCTGCGTCTCGTTTCGCTCTGCCGCTTCCAGCCGCAACCGCTCTGTCTCCTAATCGCCTCATGACGCAGGCGCGTCATCGGCCGCGGGCGCCTCGCCCGCTTGCGTTTCCGTACCGGCCTCGGTGTCCGCCTCGGCCTCGGCGTCCGTTTCGCCTTCGGCCTCGTCTTCCGGGGCGGCCAAGTCTGCCGCGTCGATCCAGCCGGCCTTCACCCGCGCGGCAAGGATCAAGTCCTCGCATTGCGGCCGGCTCACGCCAAAGCCGTCGAGGAAGCCCGCGTGGCGGATGGTCTCTTTATCCTGCCGCTCGCTCCAGCCGGCGAGATCGTCGGTGGCGCAATCGGCCAAATCTTCGACGGTCTTCACGCCATTTTCGCCGAGCGCGACCAGCATCGCCGTCGTGAGCCCCGGAACCTCCAACAGCTCATCGGCCACGCCGAGCCCTTTGCGCTTGGCGTCGAGCTCCGCTTCGAGCTTGTCGAGATGCTCGCGGGCGCGGGCCTGAATCTCCTCGGCGGTGTCTTCGTCGAAGCCTTCGATCGAGGAAATCTCATCCGGCTCGACAAAGGCCACTTCCTCCACCGAGGAGAATCCCTCCGAAGCCAGCAATTGGGCGATGACCTCGTCCACGTCGAGTGCCGCCATGAACTTGGCTGAGCGATCGGCGAACTCCGCCTGGCGGCGCTCGGATTCCGACGCTTCCGTCATGATGTCGATGTCCCAGCCGGTGAGCTGGGAAGCCAGCCGTACGTTCTGGCCCTTGCGGCCGATGGCCAGAGAAAGCTGCTGGTCGGGCACGACCACTTCGATCCGCTCGGCGTCCTCGTCGAGCACGACCTTGACCACTTCGGCGGGCGCGAGGCCGTTGACGATGAAGGTGGCGGCGTCCGGCGACCACTGGATGATGTCGATCTTCTCGCCTTGAAGCTCGTTCACCACGGCCTGCACGCGGCTGCCGCGCATGCCGACGCACGCGCCCACGGGATCGATCGAGGCGTCGCGCGAGACCACGGCGATCTTGGCGCGGCTGCCGGGGTCGCGCGCAACCGACTTGATGGTGACGATGCCTTCATAGACCTCCGGCACTTCCTGCGCGAACAGCTTGGCCATGAATTCGGGATGCGTGCGGGACAGGAAAATCTGCGGTCCGCGTTGCTCGCGCCGTACGTCGTAGACATAAGCGCGGATGCGGTCGCCATAGCGGAAGTTCTCGCGCGGCAAGGTCTCGTCGCGGCGCACGATGGCTTCGGCCCGGCCGAGATCGACGATCACGTTGCCGTACTCGACGCGCTTGACGATACCGTTGACGATCTCGCCGACGCGATCCTTGTACTCGTCGAATTGGCGCTCACGCTCGGCTTCGCGCACTTTCTGCACGATGACCTGTTTTGCGTTCTGCGCCGCGACGCGCCCGAAATCGAGCGGCGGAAGCGGCTCGGCGATGAAGTCGCCCTCTTGCGCAGCCGGGTTCTTGCGGCGCGCCTCGGCGAGCGAAATCTGCGTCGCTTCCATGGTCACGTCCTCGACCACTTCCAAAAGACGCGCCAGCGAGATCTCTCCGGTCTTGGGATCGACCTCGGCCTTGATCTCGTTCTCGCTGCCATAGCGGGACTTCGCCGCCTTCTGGATGGCGTCCTCCATGGCGGTGATCACCACCTCGCGGTCGATCGACTTCTCGCGTGCGACCGCATCGGCGATCTGCAGGAGCTCCAGTCTGTTGGCGCTCACACCTGCCTGCGACATTCTCTAGCCTCCAACTCAAGTTGCGTTCGTTCGCAGGGAGCATCGCTCGCCGCGGAAAACTCAATGCACGGGCTTGCTGCCCGAAAGATCCATCCTGAAGCCGTCGGGATCGACGACGAGCTTCGCCTCGCCAATGAGCGAGAAGGGAAGGCCGATAATCACAGGCTCGGCCTTGCCATCCAGCTCAATCTTCAAATGCACTTCCTCGCCGGCCACGTCCTCGATCGTGCCCTTGAAGCGCTTGCGACCGTCCACCGGCTCCTTCAGCTCTATCTTGGCCACGTGACCCGCCCATAACGCGAAATCGCTCGGGCGGACCAAAGGCCGGTCGATGCCGGGGGAGGAGACCTCCAAGTTGTAAGCCGCGGGCATCGGATCGTAGGCGTCGAGCACCGGCGAAAGTCCCCGGCTGATCGTGGCGCAATCGTCCACCGACATCTCGCCGTTCGGCCGTTCGGCCATGATCTGCACCGTGCCGCCGTCGCGGCCCGAAATCTTCACCCGCACCAAGCGGAACCCGAGCTCTTCGATCACCGGCTCGGCAAGCTCGGCGACTGTCCGCTCCTGGTCCGTTTCCCGGACGAGGCGGCGTTCTTTGGGTGTCGCAGTGCTCGGCATTGACGGCAGGGCTCGAAGACCCCAATCAGCCAGAAGGCGTGGGCCCTAATAAAAAGGAGCGGGCCGCGGCCCACTCCTGATCAAATCAACCATGAGTTTCGAGCGCTAATATACGTGCTTTCCCGAGGGTTTCAAGCGGCTTGGCCTCAAGCAAACGCTTGTTTTGCAACGATGCTTTCTAATCGATGTGGATCACGTGCTCGGCAATGCGGGCGAAGTCTTGCGCCCGTTCCAGGCTCAGCGCGCACAGGCAGGCCGAATAATTGCCGCCGATCGTGCCCCCGAAGGCGAGCTGGTCCTCGAAGGTGCAGTTGGCGTCCCGATAGGCGATCCATTTCTTTTGGGCATCGACCAGCGACTGGAGCTGAATGTCCGGCTGCTGGCCCATCTCCTTTGCGAAGCGCCGGATGGCGGCCTTCAGCACCGTGTAAGCTTGGTTGAGTTCCGCATCGGCGGCATCCGCCGCACGCGCCAAGCATGCCTTGTATTCCGGGTTCGACGTGGTCCGCGCCTCGCAATCCGTATAGCAGGCCGCCGAAATATCGGCCGCGGACGCCTCGGCCGGAACGAGGAGGATCGCAAAAGCCAGGGCGCATGCGCGCATGGGACGCTCCTTTCCTAATGTCTCCGCCAGCTGAGATAGACAGGCCTGCGGCCCTCGCTCAAGGCTTTCCGCTCGTAGCGGGTCTCCGGCCAGTCCTCTGGCCGCAAGCGCCAATCCGAGGCTTTGCCGGCCAGCCAATCGAAAGTGCCATTCTGGTTGACGGCCCGCAGCGCCTCGCCGGCATACTCCACGTCGTCGCTGGCGAAGCGCAGTTCGCCACCTCGCGTCAGCACACGGGCGAGGGCGTCCACGAGCACGGGCGAGACCAGCCGCCGCTTCGCCTGCCGCTTCTTGGGCCACGGATCGGGAAACAAGATGAAGGCGCGGGCGATGCTGCCATCCGGGAGCCAGCCGAGCACCTCGCGCGCGTCGCCATCATGGATGCGAACGGTTTTCAGGCCTCGATCCTCGATGGCACCGAGCAGGCTGGCGACGCCATTGATAAAGGGCTCGCAGCCGATGAAGCCGATATCCGGGTTCCGTGCCGCCTGCCACAGCAGATGCTCGCCCGAGCCGAAGCCGATCTCGAGCCACACTTCCCGCACGGGCACGGAGAACAGCGCGCATGGGTCCTCCAGGACTGCGTCCTCGAGACCGAGACGAAGCGTCGGTAGCAGCTCCGCGATGAGCCGCTCCTTGCGCGGGCTCAAGCGCTTGCGCTTGCGCCGCCCGTAGGATCTGAGCGGCGAAGGTCCGGCCGGCGGTGACACGTCGCGTTTTTCCGTCATGCGTGGCCTTGCCTGCCTTTACCGAAGCGAAGCCTTACCTAACATGCGCATCACGGCAGCGGGGGCTTCGGCGTCGCGCAGGCAGCTCCCGGGCATCGGTTTCTCCACCCCAACGCAAAATGGCCGGGGCGAAGCCCGGCCATCAGCGTTCAAACCGGAATGAAATCGGCTAGCTGAGCTCGCCGCGAATCGGCTCGACCAGGTCGAGGCGCTCCCATGAGAAGCCGCCGTCGTTTTCCGGCTGCCGGCCGAAATGGCCATAAGCGGCGGTGCGCTCGTAGATCGGACGGCTTAGGCCCAAATGCTCGCGAATGCCGCGGGGGCTCAAATCCATCACCTTGCGCAGCACGTTTTCGAGCTTGTCCTCGGGGACGGACCCCGTGCCGTGCAAGTCCGCATAGAGCGACAGCGGCTGGGACACGCCGATCGCGTAGGCGACCTGCAGCGTGCATTTGTCGGCAAGACCGGCCGCCACGACGTTCTTGGCGAGGTAGCGCGCGGCATAGGCCGCCGAGCGGTCCACCTTGGTCGGATCTTTGCCCGAGAAGGCGCCGCCGCCATGGGGCGCCGCGCCGCCATAGGTATCGACGATGATCTTGCGGCCGGTGAGCCCTGCGTCGCCGTCGGGACCGCCAATCACGAAGCGGCCGGTCGGATTGACGTAAAGCGTGGTCTTGCCGTTGACCCAGCCGTCGGGCATCACCTCGTCGATGAAGCCGCGCACGATCTCGGCGATGCGCTCTTGGCTTGCGTCCTCGGCATGCTGGGTGGAGACCACGACGGAGTCGGCGCGCACCGGCTTTCCGTCTTCGTAGATCAGCGTTACTTGGCTCTTCGCGTCGGGCCCGAGCTCCGGCGTGCGCCCGGCGTGCCGGCCTTTCGCCATCTCGTGCAGGATTCGGTGAGAATAATAAATCGGCGCCGGCATGAGCGGCTCGGTCTCGCGGCAGGCGAAGCCGAACATGATGCCCTGGTCGCCCGCGCCTTCGTCCTTGTCGCTCTCGGTGTCGGCGTCGACGCCCATGGCGATATCGGCCGACTGCTCGTGCAGGTAGTTTTCGAACGTGGCGGTTTTCCAATGAAAGCCATCCTGCTCGTAGCCGATGTCGCGCACCGCGCCCCGCGCGGCGTCTTCGATGGCATCGGAGGTGACGCTCTCGGGTCCGCGGACCTCACCGGCAAGCACGATGCGGTTGGTGGTTACGAGCGTCTCGCACGCGACACGAGACAGGGGGTCGGCGGCCAGATAGAGGTCCACGACGGCATCGGAGATGCGGTCGCACACCTTGTCGGGATGGCCTTCCGACACGGATTCACTGGTAAAGAGGTAGTTTCCTCGGGACATGCTCTCCCCTTTTAGAAAAACGAGTTGGGCCGGGCGGCCGAAATGGACGGCCCGGTTCTTACAATCGTGGAGCCGGAGGTCAAGTCCCGGCAATTTGCGAGGGAACTAGTTGGTTCCGCTGCCGGCGCTCAAAGCGCGGACCAGGTCGACGACGCTCTTGCGGACCTTGGGGTCGCTGATCTTGACGAATGCGCGGTTGAGTTCCAGTCCTTCACGACTGTTCAGGAATTCCAGAATAAAGGCTTCGGAGTCGGGCTCCGCCATGCCGGGAGCCTTGCTTCCGTCGCCCACATAAGGGGCTTCTTCGAAAAAGAACTGCACCGGCACGTCGAGGATCTTGGAGATCTGAAACAACCTGCTGGCGCCGATGCGATTGACGCCCTTTTCGTATTTCTGCACTTGCTGAAAAGTCAGCCCCATGCTGTCGCCAAGGCGTTCTTGGCTCATGCCGAGTAACATCCGCCGCAAGCGCACTCGGCTCCCGACATGCGTGTCCACGGGGTTAGGCTTCTTACCTGCCATTGGCGAAATTAATCCTTTAGTTGGCAAAAACAGAAGGTTGTTCAGCGTCTTGCTGGTGGGTCCCCAACCCGGTTTGGTTCATAGGGGTGGTATATGAACCCGTCAAGTTTGCACCTATGCGCGCACTGCGGCAAACCAGCCACCCCACGATCCCGAGCATCAAAACCAAGATGTCCATCTTCATTCCAAGGGCAACATACGTGGTTATCGGGCCCACTTTGGGCAGATTTGCGTCGATGAGGCCCTTCTCGCCGAGCCCGAGCTCGGCAAGCACCCGTCCCCACGGATCGATCACCGCGGAAATGCCGGTATTGGCCGCCCTGACCACGGGCAAGCCTTGTTCTACGGCGCGAACCTGGGCCTGATGGAAGTGCTGGTAGGGGCCGGCGCTCGATCCAAACCAGGCATCGTTGGTCACGTTGAGCATCCAGCGGGCCCGCATACCCTGGTCGGCGATCTCGTCGGGAAAAATGATCTCGTAGCAGATAAGGGGCCAGACAGGCGGCAGGCCGGGAATGTCGAGCAGGCGCGGTCCCGTCCCCGCGCTGAAGCCGCCGCGCACGCCGGTCATCTGCATGAAGCCGAGGCTTTCGAGGAAGTCCTGGAACGGCAGATACTCGCCGAAAGGCACGAGGTGCATCTTGTCGTAGCTGTCGAGAATTTGCCCGCCAGTGCCGACGGCAAGCAGGCTGTTGAACACGGCGCGCCCTTCGAGGCGCCCGCTTGGGTCTCGCTGGTCGACCACCCGCGCAACGCCGACGAGCAATGTGGTGTCTTGCGGGAGCGCCTCGCCGATCGCCGCAAGCGCATCGGGCGAGTCGCCGAGAAGGAAGGGCAGCGCCGTCTCCGGCCAGATCACGAGGTCCATCTCGCCGAGCCCTTCGGTCCGGGTGAGGTCGAGATATTCGGCGAAGATTTCTGCGCTGTTCTCCGGCCGCCACTTATCGGCCTGGTCGACATTGGCCTGGACGATGCGAAGGCGCACAGTCGTGGCTTCCTCGGGGGCGGATGCGAGCCGGCGCTCGCCCCACACATAGCCCAGGCCCAAGAGCACAAAGAGAATCCCCGCGAGTAAAGCCGTTCCTCTGCTTCGTCCGTTGGCGTTCCAAATGGCCGCGGGGGCCGCAAACAGGAGGACGGCTACCAAACTCAGCGCATAAACGCCGAAAAGCGCGGCGAGTTGCATCAGCGGACCGTCTGTCAGGAGCCCGTAGCCGATCAGGTTCCAGGGAAAGCCGGTCAGCACATGGCCGCGGGCGTATTCGGCCAGGCCGAAAGCGATGGCCAAGGCGAAGACGCGGGCCGGGCCGGGCCGCCAAAGACCCATGGCGAGCACGCAGGCCGCGGCAAAGAACAGCGCCATGCCGGCGGGAAGGGCCGTCATGACGAAGGGGATCAGCCAGCCGTGGCGCCAGGGCTCGATCAGGAATGCTTCGGCGACCCAGTAGAGCCCGGAGAGAAAGAACCCGAATCCGAACCAGAAGCCGGTGAGGCCCGCGCATTTCAGGCGGTCGCCAAGCGCCGCGCGCGACCCATGGCAGCCGTCGAGCAGCCAGACGAGCCCGCCGAAGCTGACGAAGAGGATCGGCCAGAAATGCACCGGCGCGAAGGCCAGCACCGACACCGCGCCAAGGAGCACCGCGGCGCATGCGCGCTTTGCCCCGGCGAGCGCACGCGTCCAGGCCGCCGCCCGGGAAAGCGGCGATGATGCGAGGCTCAAGACGCGCGCTGACCCGCCTGACCTTCGGCGGAGGCGGTGTCCAGCTCTTTCGGCAGATGGATTCGTAGTTTCTTGATGCGGCGCGGATCGGCATCCAGCACCTCGAACTCGATTCCGCTCGGATGATGCACGAGCTCGCCGCGCGCCGGAATGCGCCCCGTAAGGGTGAACACCACGCCGCCCAGGGTATCGATATCCTCTTCCTGCTCGTCGGTGACGAGCTGGACGCCGAGATGCTCCTCCAGATCCTCGACTGGAATGCGGGCGTCCGCGATCAGTCCGAGCCGCGGGTCGGTATGGATCATCGGCTCGTCTTCCACGTCGTGCTCGTCGGCGATGTCGCCAACGACCTCCTCCACCAGATCCTCGATGGAGACGAGCCCGTCCGTGCCGCCATACTCATCGACCACAAGCGCGAGATGGAGCTGCGAGGTCTGCATCTTCAGCAGCAAATCGAGCACGGACATGGACGGAGGCACGTAGATCAGTTCGCGGGCGATTTGGATCGAGCCCACGCTCCGGCCAAGATCGACCTTGCCGAGATCGAGCCTGTCGTCGTCGCCTCCGTTCGCTTCCTCGGTGATCCACGACATGAGGTCGCGGATGTGAATCATGCCGCGCGGATCGTCCAGCGTCTTGCGATAGACGGGCAGGCGCGAATGCTCGGCCTTGCGGAAAACTCGCAGCAGTTCCTCGATGGTGACGCTGTCGTCCACCGCGACAATGTCGGCGCGGGGCACCATGACGTCCTCGACCGTGAGCGCGCCGAAGCGCAGGATCCGCAGCAGCATGCTGCGCTCTTGCGCACTCAGCGTGTCGCTCTTGCTGCGGGCCAGCGCGCTCTCGATGAGTTCGCGCAGGTCCGGCTCCTCGCCGAGACCGAAGGTCTGCAACAAGCGATCGAACCAGGACGAGTCCTCGTCGGCGTTGCGCGCTTGCTCTGTCTCAAGCTCGCGTTCGGGCGAGGGGTTGCTCATCAAGTCACCTCTGCGAGGCCGGCCTCGTCCCCATGTGCGTAGGGGTCTGCGATGCCGAGTGAGGCGAGGGCCTCTCTTTCCAGGTCTTCCATCTTATCGGCTTCGGCGTCGTCGAGATGGTCGAAGCCGAGAAGGTGAAGGACGCCGTGCACCACGAGGTGAGAAACGTGATCGGAAAGCGGAATGCCCGCTTGGTCGGCTTCCGCTTTGGCAGTCTCATAAGCGATGGCGACGTCGCCGAGGGCGCCGTCTTCCCCGGGCGCCGCGCCCGCTGGAAAGGACAGCACGTTGGTGGGCTCGTCTTTGCCGCGCCAGGTCCGGTTCAAGGTGCGCATCTCCGCATCGTCCGTTAGGAGGATGGTCGCTTCGTAGGGCGAGGGCTTTGCGGGCAGAGCCTGGGTGAAAGCCGCGTGCGCGGCGAGTTCCAGCGTGGCGTCGCTGACAGCGCTGTCGTCCCACGCACTGCTATGGCGCACGACCTCCGCCGCGAGCGTCACCGCTTGCGGAGGTTCCCCGCTGTTGCCACTAGAGCCGTCGTCGCTCATGCGTTTTCCCCGGTCTTCGGAGCAGGCGTCGCGGCGGCCTGCTCGTTGGGGGCGGCCTCGTAGGCCTCGACAATGCGGCCGACGAGTTCACGGCGCACCACGTCGGACTTGGAGAAGGCGATGTGACCGATCTCGTCGATTCCGCGCAGGATCTCGATGGCGTCATTGAGGCCGGAGTCCTTGCCGGGCGGCAGGTCGACTTGCGTGGGATCGCCGGTGACGATCATCTTGCTCCCCTCGCCGATGCGCGTGAGGAACATCTTGAGCTGCACCGCCGTGCAGTTCTGTGCTTCGTCGAGAATGATCATGGCATGGGAGAGGGTGCGTCCGCGCATGAAGGCAAGGGGCGCGATCTCGATCACGCCTGTATCGAGCCCGCGTTCGACCCGTTCGGGGGCGAGCACGTCATAGAGGGCATCATAGAGGGGGCGCAAATAGGGATCGACCTTCTCGCGCATGTCGCCGGGCAGGAAGCCCAGCCGCTCGCCGGCCTCTACGGCCGGCCGCGACAGGATCAGCCGGTCGCAACGCCCGGCCTCCAGGCAGGCCGCGGCAAAGGCGACGGCAAGATAGGTCTTGCCGGTGCCGGCCGGGCCGGTGGCGAACACGAGGTCGTTCCGCTGAAGGGATTCCAGATAAGCGCTTTGCGCCGGCGTGCGCGCGGTGATCAGGCGCTTGCGCGTCCGGATCTGCTGGGCCTTGGCGTCCGGCGCGCCATCCTCGTTCGTTTCGGTGACGCGGGCATGGCGAATCGCGCCCACCACCTCACCCGCGCCGATCATCTCGCCTTGGGCCAAGCGGCCGTAAAGCTGTTCGAGGACGGCCTTCGCTGCGGCGCAGGCCTCGTCCGGCCCGCGCAAGGCCACGGCGTTGCCGTTGACGGTCGCTGAGATGCCGAGCCGATCCTCGAGGACCGCGAGATTTGCGTCATAGTCGCCAAGGAGATCGCGCACGAGCCGGATATCGTCGAAATAGACGACCAGGGGCTCGCCGCCCCCGTTGGTTTGCGCCGCGTCTGGACGCGTTGCCGTTGCTGCTCGCCCGCGCGTCAAAGATGGCTTCCGAACGCTGGCCTTGCTGGTCACACGGCCGCCTGAACTGGCTCGCGCCATTCAAATCCCGAATTCATGACACCGGTAAGACTGTTCGGCCCTGCCGCCCGGATGTCAACCTCGGCGATGTGACCTATCAACGCTTCCGGGCCTTCCACGTGAACCGCCTGGAGGTAGGGTGAACGCCCGGTGACCTGTCCCGGTTTCCGCCCTTTGCCCTCGAACAGCACTGGCAGGCGGCGCCCTACCACGCTCCGGTCGAAGGCGTGCCGGCTCTCTTCGAGCAGCGCCTGAAGCGCGGCAAGACGCTCTTTCTTGGCCGCTTCGGGCACCTGGTCTTCGAGCTTGGCGGCGGGCGTGCCCGGCCGGGCGCTATACTTAAAGGAGAAGGCTTGGGCAAAGCCGACCCGGCGCACCAGCGAAAGCGTGTCCTCGAAGTCGGCATCGGTCTCGCCGGGAAAGCCGACAATGACATCGGTGGACAGAGCAAGATCCGGCCGAACGGCGCGGATGCGTTCGATCAGCCCCTCGTACTCTTCCGCCGTGTGCTTGCGGTTCATGGCCGCCAGGATGCGGTCGGACCCGGCCTGAAAGGGCAAATGAAGATAGGGCATCAGTTTCTCTTCGTCGCCGAACAGCGCGATGAGATCATTGTCCATGTCGCGCGGGTGGCTCGTGGTGAAGCGGAGCCGCGCGATTGAGGGAATCTCGGCGAGCCGCCGCAACAGCCGTGCGAGGCCCCAGGTGCCACTGCCGGCAGCGTCACCGTGATACGCATTCACGTTCTGCCCGAGCAGGGTCACCTCGCGGACGCCCCGGTCGGCAAGCCGTTCGACCTCGGCGACGATCTCCGAAGGGTTACGTGAATACTCCGCGCCGCGCGTGTACGGCACGACGCAAAACGTACAGAACTTGTCGCAGCCTTCCTGCACGGTGACGAAGGCGGATGTCTGCCGCTTGCCGATGGCGCGCTGGGGGAGCGCCGCAAATTTGTCCTGAGCCGGAAACTCCGTTTCGACCGACCGCTTGCCGGTCGAAGCGATTGCCACAAGATCGGCGAGGCGGTGCAGGCTTTGCGGGCCGACCACGATGTCGACCACCGGCGCGCGCGCGATGATCTCCTCGCCCTCGGCTTGGGCGACACAGCCGGCGACCGCCACCATCGTGTCGCGGCCGTGCGCTTTGCGCGCTTCTTTGGTCAGGCGCACGCGGCCGAGCTCGGAATAGACCTTCTCGGCCGCCTTCTCGCGGATATGGCAGGTGTTGAGGATGACCAGGTCGGCGTCGTCCATGGCCTCGGTCAGCTCGAAACCGGCAGGCGCGAGCGCTTCGGCCATGCGCTCGGAATCGTACGCATTCATCTGGCAGCCGAAGGTTTTGATGTGGAGCTTTTTGGGGCTCATCGCCATTTGCCGTTTGTTGGGCCGGAAGGCCCGGTTCGTCAAGTATCCCCGTCACTATCCCAGCATCGTGGCGATCAACTTGGGCGGCTTGCGGGCGGGCATGATCTGCTCGAACGTGCATTGTTTCGGCGCCTTGTCCGGCCGGTACCGCACCAGTTTGGTGCCGTGCCTGAACCTGTCGCCGGTGACGTGATCGTAGCGGACCTCCACCACGAGCTTCGGCTTGACCGGCTCCCATTCGCTGGAACGCTCGGTCGACCACCGGCTCGGGCCTCCGGGCGCCTTGCCGTCGAAACCCGGAGGCGCGATCAAGGCCTCCAGGTTTTTGGTCAGCGCCGGGCGTTCTTTGTCGGTGATGGCCGAGGTGAAGCCGACATGGTCGAGTTGGCCCGCCTCGTTGTAGAGGCCGAGCAGGAGCGAGCCCACCTCTTTGCTGCCGCTTGCGTAGCGGAAGCCGCCCACCACGCAGTCCGCAGAGCGCAAGTGTTTCACCTTCAGCATGGCGCGCTCGCCGGGGAGGTAAGGGCCGTCGAGGCGCTTGGCCACGACGCCGTCGAGCGAGGCGCTTGTTTGGCTCAGCCAACGTTCGGCTTCCTTGTACGCAATCGTTGCCGGGGAAAGCTTCACGCTGCTGCATGCGCTGATTGACTTGTAAAAAGCCTCGAGTGCGGCCCGCCGCTTGGTGAGCGCCTCCTCCACGAGGCTCTTGTTCTTCGCGTCGACCAGCATGTCGAACAGGATGAGGATCGCTGGCGTCTCCGCCGCAAGCTTTGTGATGCGGCTCTCGGCGGGATGTATGCGTTGTTGCAAGGCATCGAATGATAGCCCGTTGCTGGCTGGAATGGCGAGTTCGCCGTCCAGAACAAAGCATTTCGGCTTGAGCGACTTCAGTGCCTCGACGAGCTCCGGAAAATAGCGCGTCAGTGGCTTACCCGACTTCGCCCTCAAATCCACGTGCTCGCCGGCGCGGAAAGCGAGGCAGCGAAAGCCGTCCCATTTGGGCTCAAACTGCCATTCGCCGTCGTAGGGCAGTTCGCTCACAAGCTTCGCCTCCATGGGTTCCAGGCTGAGGGGCACCGCGAGGTCAGCGAGGGTCAGAGGCGCTGCCATATGTTGGTTCTCCGAGTTGGAAACGGGGGAACGCGCGTGCCCCTGAGGCGTTTTTGCGACATTAGGATCAGTCGTGGAGAGTAAGGATGCCAGCGAAATCAGCAGCCCAACAGAAAGCCGCCGGCGCGGCCCTGTCTGCCAAACGCGGCGAGACGAAAGTCAGCGAATTGAAAGGCGCCTCGAAGAGCATGTACGAGTCGATGTCGGAGAAGGAACTCGACGAGATGGCCTCGACGAAGCGCAAGGGCAAGCCGGAACACAAGTCGAAGTCCGACTAGAAGGCTTATTGCAGCCTTATCGTGACGCTGTCCGCGGCGCCATTCGCGTCCGTCACCGTCAGCCGCACGAAACCCGGCCCGTCCGGCGCAAAGAACAGAGTGCCGGCGCCACGCGCCGTCTCGAACGGCAGACCGTTTACCAGCACGTTGAGCGGCGGCGTGCCGCCCGCGACCTTAATGGCAATGGGATCGAGCCCGGTGCCGTCGGAAGCGAGCGCTAGGCTCGCATTGTTCGGTGGAAACACGATGCGGACTTTCGGCCTCATGGCTTCGCCCTGCTCGCCGCGTCCGGCGAAGCGCCGAAGCGGCGGCGGCAATTGCGCCGTGCGTTCCGTGACGATGCCTTTCGGCGGCGGCGGCAGCGCCTCCGGCTTTTGCGTCAGTCGCGCGAAGGCATCGAACAGGATTGGCGCCGCGGCCGTGCGGCCCACGAGGCCGGTCACCGGCGCGCCGTCGGGCCGCCCGACCCAAACACCGATCGTATATTTGCCGTCGAACCCGAGCGCCCACGCGTCGCGATAGCCGTAGCTGGTGCCGGTCTTGAAGGCGATGCGCCCGCCGAGCGCGTTCGGCGGCGGCGGCGCGCCGCGCAACACGTTGCCCACATACCAGGCGGCCACCGGCGCCATCAGCCGCTTGTTCGGGAGATGCGCCGCGCGGCTCCGCTCCCGCAAAGGAGCCACCGTGCCCTGCCGGGCGAGCCCCGAGTAGAGCGCGGTAAGGTCGATCAGCTTCACGCCGATGCCGCCGAGCCCCAGCGCCAACCCGGCCGTCTCGTGGTCCGGCAGCTTCAGCGAAGCGCCCGCCTCCCCGAGCCGGGCCAAGAGCCGGTTCGGTCCCACCGCATCGAGCACTGCGACCGCGGGCACGTTGAGCGACAATTGCAGGGCCCGGCGCACCGTGACCGTCCCTTGGAAGCTCTGGTCGAAATTCTCCGGCGCGTAGTCGCCATAGCGGATTGGGCGGTCCTCGATCAGCGTTTCGGGGTGGACCAGCCCGTCCTCGAAACCGAGCCCATAGATAAATGGTTTCAAGGCCGAGCCCGGCGAGCGCAAGGCGCGCGTCAAATCCACCTGGCCCGCGCGGGCCGTATCGAAATAGTTCGGCGAGGCGACCCGGGCCCGGATCTCGCCGGTGTCGTTCTCGACCACGACGATCGCCGCCGACATGGCTTCGCCGAACGCCGCCGCCCGCTCGCGGGCAAGCCGCTCCAGCCTGCGCTGCAAGCGCCCGTCGATGGTGAGGTGGATGATCTTGGCACCGGCTGAGGCGGACCGCGCTTCGTCCGCGGCGTGCGGCGCGGAGAGCGGCATCGGCTTTCGCGCATCCGGAACGGGTTCGGTCTTGGCGTTGGCGCGCTCTTCCGCGCTGAAAAGGCCGTCGCCCGCGATGCGATCCAGCACGCGGTTCCGCGCCGCTTGCGCCCGATCGGGATGCCGGTCGGGCCGGCGATACTCCGGCGATTGCGGCAGCGCCACGAGCAGCGCCGTCTCGCCGAGCGTCAGCCGTCGCGGCTCCTTGCCGAAATAGGCGAGCGAGGCGGCGCGGATACCTTCGAGATTGCCGCCATAGGGCGCGAGCGTGAGGTAGAGCGACAGGATCTCATCCTTGTCGAGGGCCCATTCGAGCTGAAGCGCGCGGACCGTTTGCCGGTACTTGGCATAGAGCGAACGCTCCCGCCGCGGCTCCAGCAGGCGCGCCACCTGCATCGAGATCGTCGAGCCGCCGGAGACGATGTGGCCCTGAGTTACGAACTGATAGGCCGCGCGCATCATGGCCAGCGGATCGACGCCGTGATGGGAGAAGAACCGCTTGTCCTCATAGGCGAGCAGCGCCTCGATGAAGCGCGGATCGACATCGTCCGGCGTGGCCGGAAGCCGCCAGCGGCCTTCGTCCGTCAAATAAGCGCGCAACAGCTTGCCGTCGCGGTCGAGCACCGTGGTGGAATATTCGAGGTCTTTTCCCAAAGGCGGCGGGCCGAAGGTGTCGGCCAGCCCGGAAAGCCCGCCCGCAGCAATTGCCGCGAGCCACACCGCCCCGATCGCGGCATAGGTCGTGCGTCGCGTGAGCCGGCTCATTTGCGCGCGGTCACCTTGACGGCGCCGGTGCCCGTGCGGCCGAAACGGTCGGGATTGTACATGTCCTCGACCACGGCCTGCGGCAGCACGTAATCTCCGGGCGAGACCGCGCGCACCACGTAAGCCACGCGGTAGACCACCGGACTGTCCGCCTTACGCTCGAACGCGGCGACGAAGCGGTCGTCGCGGAATGCGGTGTGCTCAGGAGTCGCGGCTTGACCGATCCAGGACAGACCGCCGGTATCGGCCGACGAGACGAGCCTCGGATTGTCGATCTCGAAACCGGCCGGCACATGGTCGGTCAGCGCAACGCGGGCGAATTGCGGCTTGGCCTCCGTCACGGTGAGCAGTACCACGTAACGCTCATTCTGCGTGGCCGTGGCGATGTCCACTTCTTCGCCGTCGAGCGTGTGGAAGGTCCGCTCGAGCGCAAAGCCGTGATCGGCGGCAGGTTCCGGCGTGGTCGGGGCACCGCTGACCGAGACTACCGCGTCGACCGGCGTGTCGCCGTTATTGGTCACGGTTATCGGATTGATGCCGAGATCCTCTTCGCTGAAGGATCGGTAGAGCGGGCCAAGCTGACCGCCTTCTTCGCCGCTTCCTTCCTCGATCGTCAGGCTGACGCCTTGCTGACCGAGGGCGCGTGCGGCGAGCACCAGCCAGGCGTTTTCCTGCGTCGAGGTGTAGGTCACGGCGTCGCGCGCCACGCCGATCTGCCGCGTGGCGCTGACCAGGATCGGCTTGCCGGCATCGCCTTCAGCCGCGAGGGTGACCACCGCGGCCGCATCGCGCAGGCGCGAACCGAAATCGACACGACCACCTTCGTTCGGCTTTTCCGCCGGCAGCGCGCCCGCGGCTACGCGGAACGCCTTCTCGGCGCGGGTCTTGTCGCCGAGCATGGCCAGCGCCGCGCCGATCTCCGCTTGCGCCGTCGGCGTGCCGAGCTTGTCGAGCTTCACGTCGGCGATGTAACGGAGGTCGCCCACGGGTGCCATGCCGTTGCGGGCGAGCACGTAGAGCGCATAGGACAGCGCGAGCCCGCCATCGGTGGAGACGTCGGGCGCCGTGCTCACATAGTTCCGCAAGCGGTTCAGGGCGAGCTTGAAGCGGTCATCCGGGACGGCGTGGCCGTTGGCACGCGCGCGCGTCAAGAAGTCGGTGACATATGAATCGAGCCAGGCGTCGCTGCCGCCGGGCGACCACAAGCCGAACGCGCCTTCATAGCCTTGACGCGCCAGCACGGTTTCGATCGCCTTGGTGATGCGTTTGTCGACATTGACATCCGCAGCGAGCTTCGCGTCGAGCGCCATGTCATTGACGTAGAGCAGCGGCAGCGCGCGGCTCACGATCTGCTCGGTGCAGCCGAGCGGATAGCGGTCAAGCGCGGCGAGCAGGCTCGCCACGTCGAGTGCCGCGGTCGGCGTGACCGACAGCGCCAGCTTACCGGTGCCGGGCACGAGATCGGCGAACACGTCGTTGGAGAGCGTGATGCTCTGCCCGGGTTCGAGCGCCTTCACGGTGCGACGCGCCAGGATCTGCGTCGCCGGGTTCACGGTGAGCGCGTAGCGCCGCGTCACCTCGAAATCCTCCGGCCCCGTCACCGTGACGTCGATCGTGCCGTCGCCGACGCCAAGCGCCGAGACCTTGAAGGTCGCCGCGCCGCGCGTCTTGGCATCGAGCGAGACGGATGTATCGGCATTGGCGACGCTGAGAGGACCGGCGGCCGAAACGGCAACTTGGTAGTTCCCGCTCGCGCCTTCCACATTGTCGAGATCGAGGCGCAGCGTGGATGTGTCGCCCGTGAGCAGGAAGCGCGGCAGCGTGGCGCTGACCACCACGGGATCGCGTACGACCACATCGCCGGAGCCGTGCCCGACCTGATCCTTATTCCAGGCGACGGCCATGACGCGGACAGTGCCCGTAAAGGCCGGGATGTCGAATGTCACCTCCGCCGTGCCGTCTTCGCCCACGGTGACGATGCCCGAATAGAGCGCAAGCGGGGGCTGCGTCGGGGGGTTGCCTTGCATCACCCCGCCGGAGTCGCCGCCGGTGCGGATTTGCCCGCGTGCCCCTTGCATCCCGTCGATGAGTTGGCCGTAGAGGTCGCGCACCTCGGCCGAGAGCTGACGCTGGCCGAGATAGTACTCGTCGGGGTTCGGCGGCTCGTAGCCGGTGAGATTGAGAATTCCCACGTCGACGGCCGCGACCACGATGCGCGCCTGATCGCCGGCGGCAAGATTGGCGAGCCGCACCGGCACGCGCAATGTCGTCTGAGGTCGGACGAGATCGGGCAGGTCGAGGTCGACGCCGATCGTGTGTGCGGGGCGATCTACGCTGAACCACTGCACGCCGATGGCGCGCCCGGGCATGCGCTTCTCCGGCGCGTCGAGCGGCCGTCGCAAAGTTGCCAGCACGTAGGCGCCGGTGCCCCAATCATCGCCCACCGTGAGCGGCAGCTTCACCAGCCCCGCCTCGACGTCCGTGGTGGTTTGGGTGATGAGCCGGTCCCCGATCACCGACAGCGTCACGGTGCCGGCGCTGCGCGCGGTCACGGCCACCGTCATGGTGTCGCCCGGCGCATAGCCATTCTTGTCGAGCGCGATCTCCAGAAGGTCCGGCGTGTCGGCGGAAGCTTCCGCGTACCAGCCGGAGTCGAAGCCGTAAGTGGTCAGCGGGCCTTGCGGGTCGTTGGTTTCCACCTCGAGCCGGTAGCGGCCCCAGCTCACCGGCACCTCGATCTGGCCGGGCTGCGCCGCGCCAACATCGATCCTACCGTCGGCAACCCGGCGGGTGACCTTGACGGGCTCGTAGTACCAACTGTCGTACTGCCGGTACCATTGATACTTCGACTCGATGCGCAAGAGCTGCCATTTCAGTCCCTTCGCGGCGACTTGCATCCCGTCGGGCGTTGCCATCACCACGTCGAACTTGGCGATGTCCTGGTCGCCGAGGGATGAGCCTTTGAACAGCGGCTTCACGCCGATCATGTCGGAACGCGGCGTAACAGGCAGTTTGAGTTCGTGTTCGACGGCGCGGCCGCCGGGCTCGGCAAGCCGCACGACGACCGTGGCCTCGAGCGGCCTGCCCGAAGCGGGAACCTCCTCGAGCGCAACCGCGAAGGTCGCTTTGCCCTTAGCGTCGGTCTCGGGCAGGTCGGCGAGCGGAAAGCTCTCGGAGGAGAAGCTGTCGTCCGATTGCGCGTCGTTCGGTCCGAACACGTAACCGGTGAAGCCCGGGCGTCCGCTGGTGGCGGCGATCTTCAGCTCGCCGTCGATCGGCAGCCCGGAGGCCGGTGCGCCGTAGAGGAAACGTCCATCGAGGGCGATCTCGGCGGGGCTCGCCGGCGACAGGGCTTTGGCGCCGGTCGAGATGTCAAATTCGAGCCGCTCCGGCACGTAGTCCTCGACCAGGAAGCTCGTCTTGCCGATGGAGGAGCCCTTGGGGTCGGAATAAGCCTCGACCCGGTAAGTGCCTGTCTGCGCAGAGGAAATCAGAGCCACGTCGAGCGCGCGGCCGCCGAGCCCCTCGTCGGGCACCACGGCGCGGCGATATTCGATGCCGTCGGGACGCTCGACCACCAGCGTCAGGGGAACGCCGGGCACGGCGATCCCGGCAGCGTCGCGCAGCAGTGCCGTGATGTGCACGGTCTCGCCGGTGCGGTAGACGCCGCGCTCGGTGAACACGAAGGCATCGAGGCCCTTGGGCGCCTCGCGTCCGGCGACACCCCGGTCGGTCAGGTCGAAGCCGGACTGTTTGAGATTGAGAAAGGCGTAGTCGCCGTCGGTCCCCGAAGCGACGAGCATCGCCGGCGACAGGCCGCCTTCGCCCCGCGCCAAGCCGGGCGCGAACGTGACTGCGCCTTTGTCGTCGGTCGCCGCCGTCGCCAGCACTTCGTTGTTGCGCGCGATCAGACGGACCTCGACACCCGGCAAGGGCGCCGTGCTTGCGAGCGAGTTGACGAAAGCATGGACGCCGTCGGAGCCGGAATAGGCGGTGAGGCCGAAGTCGGAGACGACGAACCACTGCGTTGTGCGCTGACCGTAATCGTCTCCGGGCACGTCCGCGGGATTCGCCGCGAGCAGATAGACGCCCGGCGCCATCTCAGGCACCGCCTCGCCGATGGGAAAAGCGGTGGTGACTTCTTTATTGAGTTCCTGCGCGACCGCGAGCTCGCCGCTCCAGACTTCTTGACCTTTTTCGTCGGCGACGGTCTCGAGATCGTACGGGTAGAGATTGCGCTGGAAATCGTAGCTCAGCACGTTGCCGAGCAGGTTGCGGTCGCCGATCCGGTAAATCGTTACGTCGAGTAGCCCGGTGTTGACGGAAACAAGCGGAATGCCCTGCTGCCCTGTGCTCGGCAGCACATAGGCCTTGCCCGCGAGCCGCACGGACGGCTTCCGGTCCCGAACATAGATCGTGAATTCCGCGTCCTTCAGCAGGTCCTCGTGCACCATCGAGGGCAGTCCCTCGCGCAAGGTGACGTCGTAGGTCTCGCCGTGTTTCAGCCCCTCGACACAAAGCTGCTGGTCGTCCGCCGAGAGCGCCGGCTTGTCCTGTCCCGCAACCGAGACGAATGGCGAGAAGTCCGCGCGTTTCAGCAAAGGTTCGGTAAACTGGAAGCAGGCGCGTGGGGACGCCGCGTCGGAATCCACGCTGAAATCTGCGACGCGGAATCCGTACTTCTCGCGGAGTTGGTCGTAGGTGACCTTGAGGCCCTGGTTGTCGTCGAGCGTGAGCGCAAGATGCAGCGCGTTCAGCGCCGGGCGCCAGTCGCCGCCTTTGCCGAAGGCGGTGGCGAGCGTGGCTAGGCCCGCGGCTTCTTGCTTCGGCGTCGTCGCCCGGACATAGGCGACATAGGCGGCGGTGCGGGCATTGCGATAGCGGACGCTGCCGTCGTCCGTCTCGTCCGGGGGGATGGCGAGCCAGATATCGGC
>CAYWIA010000019.1:0-4821 GCA_964458245.1 uncultured Methyloceanibacter sp.
CTCCGCCGCAGGCTCCATCGCGGCGGTCTCGATCTCGGGGGCTTGAGTTTCGGCCGCGGCCACTTTCCGCTCGGGCGCGGGAAGCGCCAGGGCGACGCTCGCCGCCGACGCGGTGCCGACGACGACCATGGCTTCGCTGTTGTCGGCGATCTCCGGCGACACGGCAGCGGCGGATATGCCGGCTGTCACACGGCTGGGATTGCGCTTCGGTATGGTGGGGCGGAAAACCTGCTTCCGCTGGGCGGCCTTGGGCTTTAACTCGAAGAGGCCAGGAATCCGAAATTCCGCAGCCGCAGGCGGCGGCGCGATTGCGCCCGCGCACCACGCCGCTGCAGCTACTGCGAGTAGCCCCACAACTGTGGGTCGTCCGCCCATCTCCTGGTCCCCTCAACCCCATCAGCGTAGTCCCTGGGACTACCAACGGCCACTCTGAAATCACTGACGATTTCGTGAGAGACCTGACGGATATCGGCAAAACGGGGCAGTTCCTGGGCCTCCGGGGAGAATTAACGAAACGTTTCTCCGAGCGTGGCGTTTGGGAGACACATACGCAGCAGCCCGGAGGATTTTTCCGGCTATTTGCCCCGAGAATGGGCATATGCGCGGATTCCACGCAGACGTTATGACACCCGGAATTTGATCACAGCAGGCATTGATGCAATAACCGCCGACATCAGCGGAACTCCCAGCTCTTGAAACCCTCACGCGGGTGCTCGCGAAGCCTCGCGGTAATCGGCCCCATTCTTGCTCGCATCTTTGACTATGCATGCATGCCGGCCTGAACTTCTCAGAAACCCGAGGCTCTAATCATGTGCGGTTTGTGCGGCGAGATCACCTTCGACGGCTCGCCAGCTTCTGTCGAGGCGCTCAGCGCCATGACCTGCTCCATGTGCCCGCGGGGCCCCGATGCCGAGGGCATCCTGGCCCGCGGCCGGGTCGCTCTCGGCCATCGCCGCCTCAAGATCATCGACCTGTCGGAGCGCGGACAGCAGCCCATGGTCGATTCCGAACTGGGCTTGAGCCTGGTCTTCAACGGCTGCATCTACAATCACAAGGATCTCAGGGCCGAGCTGGAAGGCAAGGGCTACCGCTTCTTCTCCACCAGCGACACCGAAGTGATCCTCAAGGCGTGGCACGCCTGGGGACCTGACGCGCCGAAACGCTTCAACGGCATGTTCGCCTTCGTGATCCACGAGCGCGACACGGGCCGGGTCGCCATGTGCCGGGACCGGCTCGGCATCAAGCCGCTCTACTACGTGCAGGACGACAAGCATTTGCGATTCGCCTCCACCCTACCGGCGCTGGTTGCGGCGGGCGGCGTCGACACGGCGATCGATCCTGTCGGACTTTCCTACTACATGACCTTCCACGCGGTGGTGCCGCCGCCGCATACGATCCTGCGCGGCGTGCGCAAGCTGCCGCCGGCAACCTTGCGCATCGTCGAGCCGGACGGGCGTATCAAAGACAACATCTATTGGGCGCTGACCTTCGAGCGTTCCCGCGAAGACCTGACGCTCGATCATGCGATCTGGAAAGAGCGCGTGGGCGATGCCCTGCGCCGCGCCGTCGACCGGCGCATGATCGCCGACGTGCCCGTCGGCGTGCTGCTCTCCGGCGGCGTCGATTCGAGCCTCATCGTGGGCTTGCTGGCGGAAGCCGGACAGCAGCACCTCAAGACCTTCTCCATCGGTTTCGAGGCGGCGCATGGCGAGGCCGGCGACGAGTTCAAATATTCCGACATCATCGCCGAGCGCTTCGACACCGATCACACCAAGATCATGATCCCCACGGCGAACATGCTCAGCGCATTGCCGGACACCATCGCCGCCATGTCGGAACCCATGGTCTCCTATGACAATGTCGGCTTCTATTTGTTGTCGCGCGAGGTGGCGAAGCACGTGAAGGTCGTGCAGAGCGGTCAAGGCGCCGACGAGGTGTTCGCCGGCTATCACTGGTATCCGAAGCTCGAAAACTCCAACGACATTCTCACCGACTACAAGGCGCTGTTCTTCGACCGCGACCGCGACAAGCTCGGCACCCATCTCGGCGCCGACTGGATGTCGGAGGACGACGAGCCGGCGCGCTTCGTCGAAGCGCATATCACGCGGACGGGCGCGGAGACGCCGCTCGACCGGGCGTTGCGAATCGATACGACGGTGATGCTGGTGGACGACCCGGTGAAGCGCGTGGACAACATGACCATGGCGTGGGGGTTGGAAGCGCGCGTTCCGTTTCTGGATCACGAACTCGTCGAGCTTGCCGCGCGCGTGCCGCCGGAATTGAAACTGAAGGACGAAGGCAAGGGCGTGCTGAAAGACGTGGCCCGCGACGTCATCCCGCAAGAGGTCATCGACAGGCCCAAGGGCTATTTCCCGGTGCCGGCGCTAAAATATATCGACGGGCCAGTGCTGGAGATGACGAAGGACGCCCTCACCTCGCAGGCGGCGCGCGAGCGGGCGCTGTTCCGGCCCGAATATCTCGGCGCCCTGTTCGACGATCCCACCGCGCATATCACGCCGTTGCGTGGATCCGAGCTATGGCAGTGCGCGTTATTGGAACTATGGCTGCAAACCCACAACATATAGGCGTGGCGATGAGCATGGACAAAGCCAGCACCGGGGACGCCGTCGAGGCAGCCACCCCGCGCAGGACCGAATGGAACGGGACGGCGCAGGCCAATGTCGCTCTCGACTGCGGCTGGGGGCGTCTGCTGTTCGGACAGACCTTTGCCGAGGCGACCGAGCTCGCGGCCTGCATTCGCGCCGAGGGTCCAGGCCGGCGCGACATCGCCTTTTATATTCTCGACCCTCACGTGGTGCTCGCCGCCGCGCCGCAGGAGCTGTTTCTGGATCCCTCGCATACCTACAGGCTCGATCTCGCCAAGTATGAGCCCGCGAAGTCCAAACCGCGCGGCTTCTACATTCGCCGGCTGAGCTCCGTTCAGGACGCCGAGGAGGTCAATCGCATCTATGCCGCGCGCGGCATGGTCACGGTCTCGCCCGACTTCTTCTGGGAGAAGCGCGACAGCCGGGCGATCACCTATTTCGTCGCCGAGGACGAGACCACCGGCGGCATTATCGGCACCGTCACCGGTGTCGATCACGACGCCGCGTTCGGCGACATGGAGCACGGCTCGTCGCTATGGTGCCTGGCCGTCGATCCCCAAGCCACGCTGCCTGGAATCGGCGAGGCGCTGGTGCGCAGGCTGGCGGAGCATTTCAAGGAGCGTGGCTCGGCCTTCATGGATCTCTCCGTGATGCACGACAACGAGCAGGCCATCGCCCTTTACGACAAGCTCGGGTTCATCCGGTGGGCCACGTTCACCGTCAAGCGCAAGAACGTCATCAACGAGCGGCTGTTCACCGAGGCGCCGTTCGACGAGCAGGCGCTCAATCCATACGCTCGGATCATCATCGACGAGGCGCTGCGGCGGGGCATTGGCGTCGACATTATCGATGCGGAAGGCGGCTTCTTCCGCCTGACCTATGGCGGCCGCTCGGTGATCTGCCGCGAGAGCCTCACGGCGCTGACCACGGCTATCGCCATGAGCATTTGCGACGACAAGCGCGTGACGCGACGCATCGTGAGGGCGGCCGAGGTTCGCGTGCCGGAACAGGTCACGGCCGACGACGAGGACCGCACGCGGGCCTTCGTGGAGAACCACGAGGCGGTGGTGGTCAAGCCCGCACGCGGCGAGCAGGGCAAGGGCGTCGCCGTCGGCCTCAAAGGCTGGGATCAGGCGAAGACCGCGATCGAGGCGGCCCAAAAGATCTGCAATGAGGTGGTGGTCGAGGAGTTCGTCGAGGGGGCAGATCTTCGGATCATCGTCATCGATTACCGCGTGGTCGCCGCGGCGATCCGGAAGCCCGCGGCGGTGATCGGCAATGGACGCTCCAGCGTGCGCGATCTCATCGAACATCAATCAAGGCGCCGGTCCGCGGCCACCGGGGGCGAATCGTCAATCCCCATCGACGCGGAGACGGAACGCTGCGTGGCCGGAGCCGGCTATGGCCTCGACGACGTGCCGCCGGCCGACAAATATCTCGTGGTGCGGAAGACCGCCAATCTCCATACCGGCGGCACGATCCACGACGTCACGGGCATTCTGCACCGGACGCTGATCGAGGCCGCGGTCAGGGCGGCGCGGGCCATCGAGATTCCGGTAACCGGGATCGACTTCATTGTGAAGGCGCCGACCGAGCCGGACTATTGGTTCATCGAGGCCAATGAGCGCCCGGGACTGGCAAATCACGAGCCGCAGCCCACCGCCGAGCGTTTCGTGGACCTGTTATTTCCCCAGTCCGTGCCCGCCACGGTGCGCGAAGCGCTTCAAATCTAGGCGCTGGCGTACTACCCATTGTAGACCAACTGTGATTTGACCTAGAGCCTACGGAGTCCGGCAAAGGCCGCCCGCATGACGATTCTGCATATCGACCTCGATTACCTCGCCGCCACGCTGGAGGAGCTCCTCTCGATCCCGAGCCCGACCAGCTACACGGACAATATCGTCCGCCGTGTCGGTCAGGAGCTCGACAAGCTCGGCGTCCCTTTCGAGGTCACGCGGCGCGGCGCCATTCGCGCGGTCCTGCGCGGCAAGAAGCGCCGCCCGGCGCGCGCCATCGCCGCCCATCTCGATACGCTCGGCGCGCAGGTCAAGCAGGTGAAGGACAACGGACGGCTCGCGGCAGTGCCGATCGGCAATTGGAGCGCGCGGTTTGCCGAGGGCGCGCGCTGCACCATCTTCACCGAGCAGGGCAGCTATCGCGGTACCATCCTGCCGCTGAAGGCGTCCGGTCATACCTATGGCGACGAGGTCGACGA
>CAYWIA010000019.1:4921-20183 GCA_964458245.1 uncultured Methyloceanibacter sp.
GAGGATGTCGCGTCGTTGATCGCCGTGGATAACGGCACCTCTGCGCCGGGCCAGAGCAGCGCCGAGTTTGGCGTCACCATCGCCATGGCCGATCAGAATGGACCGTTCGACTATCATCTCACCCGGCAGTTGGCGAAGCTCTGCGCCGACAACGAAATTTACCATCAGCGCGACGTGTTCCGCCATTACCGCTCGGACGTGGCGTCCGCCGTCGAGGCGGGACACGACGTGCGCACCGCGCTGATCTGCTTCGGCGTCGATGCGTCTCATGGCTGGGAGCGCATCCACATCCATGCCTTGCGCTCGCTGGCGGAGCTCCTCACCGCGTACGTGCTGGGCCCGGTCAAGTTCACGCGCGATGCCGAGGAGGTCGGCACGTTGAAGAACTTCACGCGCCAGCCGACCAAGGAGGCCGAGCAGAAGCTCACCTCCGATGTCACGATGGAAGAGATGGAAGAAGAGGACTAGAGGCTCACGTCCCCTTCCGCATGCCGTCGTGCTTCGCCTGCACCTCGATGAACACACGCTGCACCTCGGGATAGCTTTCCTTGATCTCGCGCTCGAGCTTGCTCACCGCCTGCTCGACCTTCTGCGATGAAATGCCGTCCGCGAAGTCGACGCTCAAGACCAGCAAGATCTCGTGCGGGGCGAGGTGCATGGTGCGCAGTTCATTGATGTGCAGGATATCCGGCGCGTCCTTGATGATCTCACGGATGCCCCGCACGACGGCCGGGCTCGCCGCCTCGCCGATCAAGAGCCCCTTGGTCTCACGGGCGAGCAGAATCGCGGCGCCGGCGAGAATGACCCCGATCACAATCGAGGCCACACCGTCGGCCCATTCAAGACCGAGTTCAGAGGCTGCAGCTACGCCTGCCGCAGCCGCCAACAGGCCCAGCATCGCGGCGCTGTCCTCGAACAGAACGGTGAACGTCGCAGGGTCCTTGGATTGGCGGACCGCGGTGAAAAAGCGAAACTTACGCCTGCTCCCTTGAGCCTTGCGGAACTCCTTGTAGGCTATCGTCCAGGCCGCACACTCGAAGACGAAGGCAAATCCGAGCACGATGTAGTTTATGTAGGGCCGGTCGATCGGGTGGGGGTTGAGCAGCTTGTTGATGCCTTCATAGATGGAAATACCGGCGCCGAGTGCGAAGATCAGAATCGCCACCACGAAGGCCCAGAAGAAGATCTCCGCTCCATAGCCGAAGGGATGCTCGGCGTCCGCCGGCCTCTTGGCCCGACGCATGCCGAGAAGCAGCAAGCCCTGGTTTCCGGTGTCCACCACCGAGTGGACGCCCTCGGACATCATCGCCGATGAGCCCGTGATGGACGCTGCCACGAACTTACTCACCGCGATCAGCGCGTTGGCGCCGAGCGCCGCGTAAATCACTTTGCGGGAGTCGCTTTTCACGGGCCACTACCTCCATGCCTCGCGGCTACAACAAACCAAAGGCCCATGACCTTTTCCCGCGTCGCAGACGGTGAAGTCTACATCGCGAGAAGGCGAAGTCCTGCACGCTCTGCTTGCCGAAATCCAGTTGCTTCCCCTAGCCGCATCGTGTCAGGGTCCTGTCGGGAAGGCGCATCGGGGGGTTCATGTCGCACTCGACTCGTTGTGCAAGAAATCGCTTTTGCGCCGCCGGCGCATTTTTTATTGCCGCGTCGTTTGGCGCCGCTTCGGAGGCGCGAGCAGACCCTGAGGGGGGCCGCTCGATCACGCTCGGCGGCGCGGCGATCGTCAAGCCCAAATACGAGGGCTCGGACGAGTTCGAGACGATTCCCATCCCGATCATCGTTCCGAAATTCAGCGAGACGGTCGAGGAGAACGGTTCCGCGATCACCGAGGTGCGAAAGCGGGTGAACTTCCGGGGGCTGGACGAGATCCGCATCCGGGTTCTCGGCGGCGAGCGGTTTCACGCCGGCGCGGTCACCGGCTACATCACCAAGCGCGATCAAGATGACGGTCGGCTCCTGCGGGGCCTCGGTGATATCGACGGCGGGCTCGTAGCCGGCGCCTATACCGGATTCACGCTCGGCGCGTTCCAGTTCGACGCCACCATGCTGGAGAAGGTCACAGGCGACGACTCAGGCCCTGAGTTCCGCTTCGGCGTGGAAACGACACAGCAGATCACCGAGCGCACCCGGATCGTGGCGCGCGTCGGCACCACCTTCGCGAGCGACGACTACATGCAGACCTATTTCGGCGTGACGCCCGCCCAAAGCCGCAACTCAAAGGCGGGACTTGCGGCGTACACGCCCGACGCCGGCATCAAAGACGTTTTCTTCGAGATTGGCGGGACGATGGACCTCAGCGACCGATGGCTCCTCAAGGCGGGCGGCCGCTACGGACGCCTGCTTGGAGACGCGGCGGACAGCCCCGTCGTCGCGACCGAAAACCAGTTCTCCGGCGTGCTCGGCCTCGGTTACAGATTCAACCTACCCCAGCGCTAGATCGCCGCAGAGGCGCCGGCAACACGGCTTCCGGCGGCGAATGGCAATATAGCGTTGTCGAGAAGGTGAAACTGGTGCCGCAGGAGGGATTCGAACCCCCGACCCCCGCATTACGAATGCGATGCTCTACCGACTGAGCTACTGCGGCTCCGGGCGTGTCGCGCCTGCCGATGAGACTAGATGCGACGTGCAAGCCTTGGAGTGCCCTTGGGACGTCGGGTAACGCCGCCCCGGGCTCACCTTGGCCCCGTGCTTAATGCCAATATCGGGAAGGCGCAAGCTGGACGCCGATCTTCGGCCTCCACCTCCAGACTCAGCGGATCTGCGCCGCCCGAAGACGTTCCAGCGAAGTCGGGCTCTCGTCGGGATCAGGCTGCGCGACACCGGGATCGTCGGGGGGCCGGATCGGCATGAAGTCGGACGAAGCGGGCTTTTCCTCCGTCCGTTCCGTGCCCACCACGTTCACTTTGGGCCCCGGCGTCGCCGCCGGTGACGTTTCGGCCCTTCCGGCCTTGACGCCTGCAGAGACTTCGACCGCCTCACCGTCTCGCGGCTCGGTTGATTTTTGTCCCCCCTCGCTCGTCTCGGAGGCAATGGGCGTCACGTCGACCACGTCGGCGGGCTCCGCCGGCGCCAGGCTCACCATGGCGCTCGCATCGCGCGGGGGCTCAGTGTCCTCCGCGATCATCAACGTGTCGTCGCCGCGGCCAATGGCATCGACCGGCGCCTTCCAAGCGAAAGCATCGACGGCGCCGGTGACCGGCGACACAGGCAGCCAACGGTCGGAGACGTAACCGTCGGCGATCCAGGCGCGATCGCGCGGCGCGCGGACAGCCCGCGCCAGCCATTCGCGTTCCCGGCCCTTGTCGCCGCTACCGCCTTCGATGCGCGCCATCAGCGTGCAGATGCGCGCGGAGGGCCGGCCCTCAACGTAGGGCGCCAGCACGTCGCGCGCCTGCTGCCATTCCTTTGCGTCGATCGCCGCTTGAGCGACGGCGATCGGGCCTTCGACATCGTCCGGGGTGAGTCCGGCCAAATACTCGACGCGCTTCAGCCTATCTTTCGGAGAGAGGCCCGGCTTGGCGAAGGCATAGGCCACCGCCAGGTCGGGATGGGGGGAGAGCTTCCAGGTGCGGACGATCTGGCGCGAGGCTGCGCGCGCTTCGCCCTTTGAGGCAAACAAGCGTCCCGCGAGCTCCGCCGCCGGCACCAGCGAGGGTGCAAGCCGCAACGCCTCATTGGCGAGCGTCAGCGCCTTGTCGGGATCAAAAGTCTCCGTTTCTCGCGCTTCCGCGGTCAGTAGCACGGCGCGGCGGCGGTTCGCCGTGCCGGTATCCACATGGCCGTTCTGGCGCGCGATCGCGAGCGTGTTCAGAGCGCCATTCCAATCGCCCGCGCGGGCTTGGATATCGAACAGTGCGTTCACGCCCCAAGCAAGCTTTGGGTCTTGCCGTACCGCCTGCTCGGCCAACGCGCGCGCCGCGTCCTCGTCATTGCCGCGCTTGGCTTCGAGAAACAGACCGCGCACGCCGAGAAGCTGTGTTTCGGGCCGGTCGAGCATCGCCTCGAAAGCGCGCCGTGCCGAAGCCGGGTCGCCTTTGAGCTGTGCGGCTTGCGCGCGCAACAGCGCGGTGAGCGGCTCGCGCGGCAAATACCGCGCAGCGATCCCTGCATAGCGCTGCGCCTGAGCGCGGTCACCGACGCCGATGGCCAAAAGTCCGCGTGACAAGGCCTCGAGCCCTTGCTGCTGCCGCCGCTCGTGCATGTAGGCCGCCACCGCCGCGGGCCGCGTCCAAACATAGCGAAGCAGCGCAAGGACAAGAATGACCAGCGAAACCAGCGCGAACATGATCAGGGTAGCCACGAAGGCGCTCGTCTCGATCTGGTAGCCCAGCCACTGGACGGTGACCGTGCCCGGCCGGTCGGCGAGCCAAGCGAGCCCCAAGGCCGCAGCCACGATGAAGAGAACGAATAAAAGTATGCGGGTCATCGTCTACTCTTGCTCTTCGGTTTTCTCGACGGCGCCGCTTCCGCCGAGGGAAACGAGCAAGATGTTCTGCAAGCGCTGCAGGGTTACTTCGGCACCGAGACGCGCCTTGGCCGCGTCGAGCCACTTGGTGAAGGCCTCGCGCGGTGCTCTTTGCAGCGTCTCCACTTCGTTCACCGCCGCACCAAGATCGCCTTGCTCGAGCTTCGCGCCTGCGCGCGCCAGCACGGCATCCGGCTCACCTCCCTCAGCTGCTTCGTCGATGCGCCTGATCTTGACCAGCGACTCCGCACTCCCCAGCAGGCGGTCGATGATGGAGGCATCGCCGGACGACTGTTGCGTGGACAGCGCGTCCTCGCGGGCCTCCTCGAATGACGCGGTGAGTGCGCGCATGGTCGGAATCCCGGTGTCCTCATAGTCCAGGAGACTGCCGAAATCGGCGGTGCCGGGCGAGAGCTGCGTCAGCGCGGCGAGCTCATCGGCGTAAGGCCGCCCGTCGTCCACGGCGGCGCGGAGATTGGCGAAGGCAATCGCGAGCGTCGCCCGCTTGGTGTCGTTGATGTCTTCGTCGACCGCCTCTAGCAACTGCGGCAACGTCGATTCGATCTTGCGCAGGCGCTCATCGAGCACCGCCATCTCAGGCAGGAGCTGCGACGCCTCCTCGGAACCGAGCTCCGCTTCGGTGAGAGCCTTGAGTTTGGCGTCGACGTCGGCGAGTTCCTTCTTGAGGCTGTCGATCGCCGTGGTGTCGGTCCCCGTCCCGGCCTTGGCCTCCGCCAACGCCGTCTCGATCTTCTCGTCGAGGCGCTTCTCGGCTTCGTTGATCTGCTGGCTGATGGCCGCGGCGTCGGCGACGGAGCCGCCGTCCTTCGCCGCTTCGGCCATGGACTTGAGGCTCGTCTCGAGCTGTACGACCCGTTCGGTCAGGGCCGCCAACTCCGGTGGCGTGCCGGACGCTTTGGCCTCGAGGTCGGCGACACGTGTCTGGAGCTTCTCAATCGCCTCACGATTGTCCGGCGTTTGGGGCGCGGCTTCGAGCTTGGCGATGCGCCCCTCCAGGGGGGCGAGATCGGGGGCATCCGCCGGCGCGCTCATGGGCAAGTAGCCCCAGGCGATGGCGGCGAGCACGGCAAGGCCGCCGATGAGCCCTGCCGCCGCGTGGGTGAGAAAGCTCGTCACGGCAGCGAGCAGGACGGCACCAAAGGACCGGCGGCCGCTGTCACGCGGTTTGCTTGTCTCCGCCGGTTGCACGTCCTCTTCGATCGTCTTTGCTTCGTCATCGGGCGGGAGCGCGCTGGAGTCCCCGGCGGCCTCGTCGTTGATCTCGGATTGGTCGCGACCTTCGTTTTCGCTGGCGCCAATGTCGGCCTCCTGGGCCTCCGGCTCTACCGAGACTTCGGTCGCGGTGCCTTCAATGGTCGGCGCCGGGCGCTTGCCCGCCTGATCGCCGCCGCCCTTATTGTCGAAGGAGCCGCCCATCACTTCACTACCTTCACGTCCAGAAGAATCGCGCTCCTCACGAGGATGACGCGTCGGAGTCCAGGAGCGCAAGGAGATCTTCCTCGCGCGGATGCTGCGGAACGCGAACCGTAAAACCCATCGGCGCGACAGCCTCTGCTATCGCCTTCGACAAGCAATAGCAAATCAGTCCCTTGGACTCCGTCACCACCCCGTGACGCTGCGCGAGCCTGGCAAAGGTTCTGGCGGTGCGTGGCGACAACAGCAGGACGCGCGAGATCTCTCCGCCCGCAAGATCGGCGATCACCGCGTCGGGCAGGGTCTCAACCGGGTGCGAGCGGTAAAGCACGAAACGGCGCAGCTCGAACCCGTCGTCCTCAAGCGCGGCCTGCAGATCGAAGGCGACCTTCTCGGCGCCGATATGCACCAGGGGCCCTTTTTCGGGATGCAGCTCCCGGCGGATGATTGGCGGCAACCCCGCGCCGGTGCCGGGGCCGATGGTGACTTCGCTGAAACCAAACTGACGCCCGGCCCAAGCGGTCGCCTCGCCCACGGCAAAGAGCGGCAGCGCAGCCACCGCCTCGCGTTGCGGATGGTCGGCAAGCGCGCGAAGCGCGTTGCGGCTGGTGATGACCACGGCCTGCACGCCGTCGAGATCGAGCGGAACGCCTTTCAGAAACTCGATGTCCAGGAGCGGCGCGAGCACCGGCTCGTAGCCACGCGCGCGAAGCGCGTCCGCCTCCTGGCGCGCATCAGGCTCAGGCCTGGTCACAAGCACACGCATCAAACCCATCACGGCAGCTTTGCGAGAAAGTTCGTGCCCGCGCGGGCGAGCACATCTTCACCGGCTATCCGGCCGAGCTCCTCGGCCCGCTCCGCCACGCCGGTCATTTCGACATCGTGCCATTCTGCGCCGCCTGGCGACAGGATCAAGCCGCGAAAACGCAGGCCGCCGTCATCAATTTCGGCGAGACCGGCAATCGGCGTGCGGCAAGAGCCGTCGAGTTCGGCGAGGAACGCGCGCTCGCAAGTCACCGCGGCCGCCGTTTGCGGATCATTCAACGGCGCCAAGAGACGCTTCGTCTCCGCATCGTCCTCGCGGACGACAATAGCGATGGCGCCTTGCGCGACCGCGGGCAGCATCTCATCGACGGGCAAGACCGAGGTGACCTTCGACGACAGGCCGAGACGGTCAAGCCCGGCCATGGCAAGCAGCGTGGCATCGGCGACGCCCTCATCGAGCTTTCGCAACCTCGTCTCCACATTGCCGCGGAAATCGATAACGCGCAGATCGGGCCGCAGGCGTTTGACCTGCGCGCCGCGTCTCAAGGATGAAGTGCCAACGACCGCACCGGGCGGAAGTTCCATGATGGAGGCCGCCGCAGGGCTCAAAAAGGCATCGCGCACATCGGCGCGGGGCAGCACAGCAGCCACGCATAGACCGTCCGGGAGCACGGTGGGCAGATCCTTCATAGAGTGCACGGCGAGCGCCACGCCGCCCGAGAGCAGCGCCTCGTCGATCTCCTTGGTGAAGAGCCCCTTGCCGCCGACATCGGCCAGCGGCCTGTCCTGGATGCGGTCACCGGAGGTCGTGATGACGCTGAGGTCCACGGCGCCGTCCTCCAGGCCGTGCGCCTCGCGCAGCCGGCCGCGCACATGCTTCGCCTGCCACAGGGCTAGCGGACTGCCACGGGTGCCGATGAGAATCGAGGCCGGCAAGGCGGAACTCCTTGAGCTTTCAACAAAAAGGGCGACGCGCCCCGCATTAATGGACGGTTTCGCCTTCCCCTTCAATCTCCTCGCGAATCCGCACGTGGACCGTATAGAACAGGGCCATGACGGAACGGCCCCTCACCGTGCTCGGGATCGAAACCAGTTGCGACGAAACCGCCGCGGCTGTCGTGCGGCGGGACGCCCGGGGGCGGGGCGAGATCTTGGCCAATGTGGTGCGCGCGCAGCTCGACCTCCATGCGGCCTATGGCGGCGTGGTGCCGGAAATCGCCGCCCGCGCCCATGTGGACCTGCTCAATCCGGCGATCAAACAGGCCCTGGCGGAAGCAAATCTGGATGCCCTCGAGGTGGATGGCGTGGCGGCCGCCGCGGGACCAGGGCTGATCGGCGGCCTGATCGTCGGGGTAACGACGGGGAAAGCCATGGCGCTCGGGCTCGGCAAGCCGTTCCTCGCCATCAATCATTTGGAGGCCCATGCGCTGAGCGCAGGGCTCACCGACGCCTTGCGGTTTCCCTACCTTTTTCTGCTCGTTTCCGGCGGACACACGCAACTCCTGATTGTAAAGGATGTGGGCGCGTATGAGCGGCTCGGGACGACACTGGACGACGCGCTGGGCGAGGCCTTCGACAAGGCGGCCAAGCTCCTCGGCCTCGGATATCCCGGTGGGCGCGAGGTGGAGCGCCACGCCACGCAAGGAAAGGCCAGCATCAAGCTGCCCCGCCCCATGATGGGGCGTCCCGAACCGCATTTCTCGCTCGCAGGGCTTAAGACGGCCTTGCGCCAGGAAGCGACGGCCCGGGCTCCTCTCAGCGAGCAGGAGATCGCCGATCTCTGCGCGAGCTTCCAGGAGGCGGTAGCCGATGTGGTGCGCGATCGTACCGCGCGGGCCATGGAACTTTACGAGGCGCGACTTGGACCGGGAGCGCAGAAGGCACTCGTGGTGGCGGGCGGAGTCGCGGCCAATCAGCGGCTGCGCGCGGCCCTCGAAGAAATCGCCAACCTACGCGGCTTCCGGTTGGTGGTGCCGCCGCCGGCGCTCTGCACCGACAACGCCGCCATGATCGCCTGGGCCGGCGCGGAACGGTTGGCTCGCGGGCTCGTTGACGACATGGCCGCGCCGGCACGGGCAAGATGGCCGCTCGACCCGGAGGCGCCGCGCGCGCTCGGAGCCGGCGTGAAAGCTTGACGGTTTCGGTCCGGCGCCACGCCGAAATCTGCGCTATGAAGACCCTTGGGGGAGATCATGCAGCTTCAGTCTGTCGGGATTATCGGCGCAGGAGCATGGGGTACGGCACTCGCCACCGTGGCGCGGCGCGCAGGCCGCGACGTCTTGCTATGGGCGCACGAGCCGGAGACCATTTCAGCCATTAACGACTCGCACCGGAACGAGATGTTCCTGCCAGGGGTCGCGCTGGATCCAGCCATCGAGGCGACCGGCCGCTTCAACGAGGTCGCCACCTGCGACATGCTGCTGATGGTGACGCCTGCACAGCACCTGCGCGCCATCGCGGGCGAACTCAAGCCCTACGTGCGCGAAGGCCAGCCCTTCCTCATCTGCGCCAAAGGGATCGAGCAGGCAACCGGGAAGCTGATGTCGCAGATCGCCGCGGAGCTGTTGCCGGCGGCGGCGATCGCCGTGCTGTCAGGACCGAGTTTTGCCGCCGACGTAGCACGCGGCCTTCCCGCTGCGGTGACCCTGGCCACGGGGGAAGAGGAACTGGGGCGCGAACTCTCGCATGCACTGAGCTCGCCGCCCTTCCGGGGCTATTGGAGCGGCGACGTGCTCGGCGCGGAGATCGGCGGCGCGGTGAAGAACGTCTATGCCATCGCGGCGGGGATCGTCGTCGGCAAGAAGCTTGGCGAAAGCGCGAAAGCCGGCCTCGTCACGCGGAGCTTCGCCGAGATGGCACGCTTCGCGGTCGCGCTGGGCGGCAACCTCGAAACGCTCATCGGGCTCTCGGGCCTCGGTGACTTGGTGCTCACCTGCGGCAGCCCGAAATCACGCAACACGTCACTCGGCGTGGCGCTTGGCGAAGGCATGAGCGCGGAAGAGGCGCTGTCGGGGCGCCTCACGGTGACCGAGGGCGTGGCAACGGCGCGGGCCATGGTCGAAATCGCACAGAAGCGCGGCATCGAACTTCCCATCGCCGAGGCCGTCCACGCGGTGATCAAGGGCCAAACCTCGGTAGATGCGGCCATCGAGTCGCTGCTGTCGCGACCCCTTCGTTCGGAACTCTAAGCAGTCTCTTGCCCGGCATCCCCTCGCGCAATAGTTTTCAGCGGCAATCAAAGGGAACGCCAACGATGCTGTTTGCGCTCATCTGCACTGACAAGCCGGACGGCCTGCCGATCCGCAAAGAGAAGCGTCCGGAGCACCTCGCCTATTTGAAGAGTCTCGGCGGCGCGCTCAAGTTCGCCGGGCCTTTCACGCAGGAGGACGGCGAGACCATGAACGGCAGCCTGGTCGTCGTGGAGGCAGACTCGCTCCAGTCCGCGCGCGCGATCGCGGACGGCGACCCTTTCGCCAAGGCCGGTGTGTTTGCCACGGTCGAGATCAGGCCCTGGAAGTGGTCCATCAACAACCCCGACGAGGCCTAAGGGCCATGGCCTATTGGCTGTTCAAATCGGAGCCCGGCGCGTGGTCGTGGGATCAGCAGAAAAAGGAAGGCAGACAAGGCGCCGAATGGGACGGCGTGCGCAACTACCAGGCGCGCAACAACATGAAGGCGATGAAGAAGGGCGACCTTGCCTTCTTCTATCATTCGGTCGGCGAGAAGGCGTGCGTGGGCATCGTCAAGGTGGTGGCCGAGGCGCACCCCGACTCCACCGACGGCACGGGTCAGTGGGAGTGCGTGGACGTGGCTGCGGTCACGGATCTGCCGAAGCCCGTGACGCTCGCCGAAATCAAGACGACGCCGCAGCTCAAAGACATGGTGCTGGTCAACAACTCACGGCTGTCGGTGCAGCCGGTGACGGCGGGGGAATGGCGCAAAGTCTGCGCGCTCGGCGGCCTTAAAGATCCCCCGACAGCCTAGTGCCGGAAACGCCCCCCTTGAGGTAGAGTCGCGGAGACAACGCGAGGGGGAAGCGCATGACATTCTCTGGGATAAACTACATTGCCGTGATCATCGCCACGCTGGCGGGCTTCGGCCTCGGTGCGGTGTGGTACATGGTGCTCGGCGGCGCCTGGATGCGGGCCTTGGGCAAGACGAAAGACCAGTTTACCCGTGGAGAGGGCGCGGCCAAGGCGCTGCCTTTTGTTATCTCGCTCGTCGCGCTGTTCCTGATGGCCTGGATGCTGGCCGGATTGATGGGCCATCTCGGCGACGTAACGGTGCGCGGCGGAGCCATAAGCGGGCTGTTCGTTTGGGTCGGCTTTGTAATCACCACGATGGGCGTCAATCACGCCTTCAGCGGCGCCAAACCCATGCTGACCTTGATCGACGGCGGCCACTGGCTCGCCGTGCTGCTCGTCATGGGCGCAGTGATCGGCGCCTTCGGCGTCTAGACGAAAGGATGACGACCAGGCACTTCTCGCAACGTTAGCCGCGGGCCATAATGACCGGAGAAAGCACCAATAAGCACCACAAAGCGTGCGCTGCGTAGGGAGGTACGGACAATGTCCGAGCACAAGAACTACAAACTCGAGTCGGTCGCTGTCCCCGACGAATGGATGGACCGCGCCTACATCGACAAGGCTCTCTACGAGAGGGGCTACAAGCAAAGCGTCGAGGATCCGGACACGTTCTGGGGCAAGGAAGCCAAACGCCTCGACTGGATCAAGCCGTATACGCGCGTGAAGAACACGTCGTTCGAATATCCGGACGTCTCAATCAAATGGTTCGAGGACGGGACGCTCAACGTCTCGGCCAATTGCGTGGACCGGCACCTCGACCAGCGCGGCGACCATACAGCCATCATCTGGGAGCCCGACGACCCGAATACGCCCGCGCGGCACATCACCTATCGCGAGCTCTACGAGAATGTTTGCCGCTTCGCCAATGTGCTCAAGGCGCAAGGCGTCAGACGCGGCGACCGGGTCACGATCTACCTGCCGATGATCCCCGAGGCCGCTTACGCCATGCTGGCTTGTGCGCGCATCGGCGCCGTCCATTCAATCGTGTTCGGCGGCTTCTCGCCGGACTCGCTCGCCGGCCGCATCGAGGACTGCAAATCGGGCTTTGTCATCACGGCAGACGAAGGCTTGCGCGGCGGCCGCAAGATTCCGCTCAAAGCCAATACCGACACGGCCATCGACAAGAGCGGACACGTGCAGAAGGTGCTGGTGGTCCGGCATACCGGCGGCAATGTTCCCTGGACCGAAGGCCGCGATGTGTGGCTCGACGAAGCGATGGCCAAGGTGGACGCCGAATGTCCGCCGGAAGAAATGAATGCGGAAGACCCGCTCTTCATCCTTTACACGTCGGGCTCGACGGGGAAGCCAAAGGGTGTGCTGCACACCACCGGCGGTTATCTCGTCTTTGCCGCCATGACGCATCAATACGTTTTCGACTATCACGAGGGCGATATCTATTGGTGCACGGCGGATGTGGGCTGGGTCACGGGCCACAGCTATATCGTCTACGGTCCGCTCGCCAACGGCGCGACAACACTGATGTTCGAAGGCGTGCCGAATTACCCGGACGCCTCGCGTTTCTGGCAGGTGGTGGACAAGCACAAGGTCAACATCTTCTACACCGCGCCGACAGCCATCCGCGCGCTGATGGGCGCAGGCGACCAACACGTAACGGGCACGAGCCGCAAATCGCTTAGGCTGCTAGGTACGGTCGGCGAGCCGATCAATCCGGAAGCCTGGGAGTGGTACTACCACGTGGTCGGCGAGACCCGCTGTCCGATCGTGGACACGTGGTGGCAGACCGAGACAGGCGGGATTCTCATTACTCCGCTGCCCGGCGCCACCACGCTCAAGCCCGGCTCGGCGACGCTTCCCTTCTTCGGCGTGCAACCGGCGCTGGTCGATGCGGACGGCAATACGCTCGAAGGCGAGGCGTCGGGCAATCTCGTCATCCTCGACGCCTGGCCCGGCATGATGCGAACGGTCTACGGCGACCATCAGCGCTTCGTGGAGACCTATTTCTCCGCCTACAAGGGCAAGTATTTCACCGGCGACGGCTGCCGCCGCGACGCGGACGGCTACTATTGGATTACGGGCCGAGTGGACGACGTCATCAATGTCTCCGGTCACCGCATGGGCACGGCGGAAGTGGAATCCGCGCTCGTCGCCCATCCGAAGGTCTCCGAAGCCGCCGTGGTCGGCTATCCCCACGACATCAAGGGCCAGGGCATCTATTGCTACGTGACGTTGATGTCCGGCGAGGAAGGGGAAGACGCCCTGAAAAAAGAACTGCGCGACTGGGTGCGCAACGAGATCGGTCCCATCGCGTCGCCCGACCTGATTCAGTTCGCGCCGGGCCTGCCCAAGACACGATCAGGCAAGATCATGCGGCGAATCTTGCGTAAGATCGCCGAAGACGAGTACGGCAATCTCGGCGATACTTCGACCTTGGCCGACCCCGGCGTGGTTTCGGATCTTGTCGAGAACCGCCAGAACCGAAGGCAGGCCTGAGCAGCGCGCCCCGAAGAGGGGCTTGGGGGGAACGTTAGATGTCGTGGCTGATGCGGATTCTGGTCGGGCTCGGGCTCGTGCTCGCGCTCGTTATCGTCCTGGTGCTGGTGATCGGCAATATCGGCACGCGCGAGGAGACCACCCAGGCGATCTCCATGACCGTGGGCAACCGCACCGTGACGGTCGCCGGACACTACAAGGACATGACGCAGGAATCGGTCGCCGACGGCATCAAGGTCATCGTCGACGGCCACGAGGTGCTCATCACCACCGACCAGCTTTCGGTCGACGGCAAGATGGAAACTTTGGAGCCGGACGAGGACGTAACGGTCTACGTGACCCAGGACGGCAAGGTCCAGGTGAAGGTGGTCCCGCAAGGCGAAGGGGCCTCCGAAGAGGCCCCTAGCTAAGTCGTCCGTCCGTCGTTGGGTTTTAGCCCGCCATCACCTTGGTGAAATAGGCAAGCAGCGCGTTCCACGCATCCTTGGTGTCGCGGTCGAACGCCTTGTCGAGCGAGCGCTCCAGCGTCCACACCAGCGCGCGAGACATGGTGCGGTAATGGCGCGTGCGGATGCCCATCTGACGGTGGCGCGCGCCGAGCAGCTTCAGGGTCGGTGCCAGACCGTCCTCGTGGCCAAGCGAGATCATTGCGAGCTTGGCGCCGGCGGCAAATTTCTTGGCCTGGATCTCAACCGGGCCCGAGAACTTCTTGCGCAGACTCGGATCGAGGCGGAACAGCTTGAGGAAGAAGAGCTGGGCGACGAGATCGAGCGCCGGCTCGATGCGCAGAAAGCTCACGCGAATCAGACGCTTCTGCTCTGCTGAAAGCTGAGTCTCGCCGGCCGGGGCGGGTGCCCCCCGACGCGTCCTTTTCTTCGGGGCATCAACGGTCGATTGCAGTGCGGCTGGCATGATCGGGCTACTCCTCGAACTGGCGTTGCCGGCCAGCATGGGGCAGTTCGGATTGACGAACCGTTAAGGTAAGCGCGGTCTTAAGGCCGCGCGGCGCAAGCGGGTCGGACATGAGATTTTCCCTGGCTTGCCAAGCTCTTGCGCTGGACCCCATGGCTTCCAACATATTGGGGGCGGCGGTTTTCGCCGTTTTTTGGAGGCCTACAATCCATGAGCTATTTCCGCACCGCCATTCTGCTCGCGGGCATGACCGCGCTGTTCATGGGGATCGGATTCCTGATCGGCGGCCAGACCGGGATGATCATCGCCCTGCTCGTCGCGGGCGGCATGAACCTGTTCGCCTATTGGAACTCCGACAAGATGGTTTTGCGCATGTACGGCGCGCGGGAGGTCGACGCGCGTTCGGCGCCGGAGCTTTACGACATGGTGCAGACGCTCGCGAACAATGCGGGGCTTCCCATGCCCAAGGTCTACATCATGGAGAACCCCCAGCCGAATGCGTTCGCCACGGGCCGCAACCCCGAGAACGCGGCGGTGGCCGTGACCACCGGGTTGATGCAGACCGTGAACCGGGACGAGCTTGCCGGCGTGGTCGCCCACGAGCTCGCACATATTCGGCACCACGACACCCTGCTCATGACCGTGACCGCGACCATCGCCGGCGCCATCTCGATGCTCGCCAACTTCGCCATGTTCACGGGCGGCGGCAACCGCGACAATGGCGGCATCGGCACGATCGGCGCGATTGCGCTGATGATCCTCGGACCGCTGGCGGCGGGCCTGGTGCAGATGGCCATCAGCCGCACGCGCGAATACGAAGCGGACCGCGGCGGCGCGGAGATCAGCGGCCAGCCTTTATCGCTCGCCTCCGCGCTTCAGAAGATCGCCGGCGCCGCGCACCGCATCCCAAACATGGCGGCGGAGCGCAACCCGGCCTCGGCGCATATGTTCATCATCAATCCGCTGTCGGGCGTGCGCGTCGACAAGCTGTTCTCCACGCATCCGCCCATGGAGGAGCGGGTGGCGCGGCTCGTGGCGATGTCCAAGGCAATGGGCGCCACGGGCGGGAGCATGGCGGCGAAGCCAGCGGGCCCTTGGTCGGACACCCAGACGCGCGCCTCCCGCGGACCTTGGGGCT
>CAYWIA010000019.1:20283-22291 GCA_964458245.1 uncultured Methyloceanibacter sp.
CCAGCGGGCCCTTGGTCGGACACCCAGACGCGCGCCTCCCGCGGACCTTGGGGCTAAGCTTTTGGGGGCTAAGCCTCTTGGGGCTAGCCCTGTTGGGGCTAGGGGGCGAACGCTTCCCCTGCTAAAGCCATGACCATGACCGCATCCAAACCTGCACCCAAGGCCTCGCCGCGTCCCTTGTCGCGGACCCGCGACCATCAAGTGGGACTGCCCGCAAGGCGCGCGGCCGCCAACCTGCTGGACGCCGTTTTGCAGAAAAAACAGCCCCTCGACGACGTGCTCGGGCGTGCGCAGGACGGCGGTTATATGTTCGATCTTCCCGCGCGGGATCGTGCACTGGCGCGCGCTATTGTGGGAACATCATTGCGCCGTCGCGGGCAGCTCGATGCGGTGCTGAACAGTTTCCTGGAGCGGGGATTACCGGCCAAGGCCGGCACGCTCTATCCGATCCTGCTCTCCGGCGCGGCGCAGCTTCTGTTTATGAACGTGCCCGCTCACGCGGCTATCGATCTTGCGGTGCGGCTCGCCCAATGGGACCCGAAGGCCAAGCGCTACGACAAGCTGGTGAACGCGGTTCTGCGGCGGGTGGCCGACAAGGGCACTGAGATCCTTTCCAAGCTCAGCGCCCCGCGCGTCAACACGCCGGACTGGCTCTGGGACCGCTGGGTCCAGGCCTGGGGCGAGGAGCGCGCGTTTGAGATCGCAGCCAGTCATCTCGTGGAGGCCCCGCTCGATCTCACGGTGAAGTCCGACCCCGAAGGCTGGGCCGAACGGTTGGAGGGACGCGTTCTGCCTTCCGGCAGCGTACGGCTCCTGCCCAAGGGCCGCATCGAGGAGCTTCCCGGTTTCGCGGAGGGCGAATGGTGGGTGCAGGACGTGGCCGCGTCGCTACCGGCCAAGATGCTCGGCGATCTCGCGGGCAAGCGTGTAGCCGATCTTTGCGCGGCGCCTGGCGGCAAGACAGCACAGCTTCTTCTTGCCGGGGCCGACGTAGTCGCGGTCGACAGCTCGTCGACCCGGCTCAAGCTGCTCGAACAAAATCTCAAGCGCCTCGGGCTTGCGACCGAGACAATTCAGGCGGACGCCGCCACCTGGCAGCCCGAGGAACGGTTCGACGCGATCCTGCTCGATGCGCCCTGTTCCTCCACCGGCACGATCCGCCGCCACCCGGACATCCCCTATCTCAAGTCGGACAAGGACATCGCCGAGCTCGCCGGCCTCCAGGCGCGGCTTCTCGACAATGCAGTCAGCCTGCTCAAGCCCGGCGGCACACTCGTCTACTCCACCTGCTCGCTGGAGCCCGAGGAGGGCGAAGCGCAGATCGCGGCGCTCATGGCCCGAAATCCGGCCATCCGCATCGATCCCTTGCGCCCGAACGAGCCCTTCGGCGACACGGAGTGGGCCAAAGCAAGCGGGATCTTGCGGACGTTTCCCTTCCAATTTCAGCTGGATTCCCCCGAATGGAGCGGCATGGACGGCTTTTTCGCGGCGCGCCTGACGCGCGAGGGTTAACGAAACAGCGTATGCCACTTGCCCCTGGGGCCTGCGTGCAAGAAAATGGTCGCCTCTAGAGTTCCAGGGCGGCGGGGGAGCTCTGCGCTACGAGTATCGAGCGCGGGCTGGCGTGGAGAATGACCCATATGGCTGGTGACCAGGCCTTCGAGCGCGGCTCTCGCGTTCAAGAGGTACCCCTTGGCGGGCCCAGTCCCTTCCGGCGCCTGTTGCTCTCCAGCATGGCAAGTTTCAGCTACCCCGGCTCCCCGGCCGAGCAACTTCTTTTGGCGCCGCAAGAGCTTAGGACGGCCGATCCGAGCTTCGCCACCGAGGTCTATAACGGCCATTTCGGACTTGCGGGGAAGCTCGCCGAGCTTGGCGCGGAGTCGCCTTTCGAGATCCGGCCGCCATCGGCCAACTGGGCGCGCGAGCTTTACGGGTTTGGCTGGCTGCGCCATTTGCGCGCCGCCGACAGCGAGCTGTCGCGCGAGCAGGCCAAGGCGCTGGTCCACGA
>CAYWIA010000020.1:0-8034 GCA_964458245.1 uncultured Methyloceanibacter sp.
AGTTGATTAGCCGCCTTTGCGAGTCGGCATTGATACATAAGCACCGACGCGATGCGATGCTGCGAGCTGGCGCAAGCCTTCATCTCCGATGAATTCGAACAGCGTCTCGCTTCATGTCGGAAATTGGAGCGGGCGATGGGATTCGAACCCACGACCCCAACCTTGGCAAGGTTGTGCTCTACCCCTGAGCTACACCCGCACTCCAAACCACCTGTAAGCCTTGAATTTCAGGTTTCGGGGTGGTCATTTGCCTTGTAGTGGATCGCGCCTGGGCTGTCTATACGGCCCGCTTGCGTTCTCCGAGGACCGCCGCCGGCCCCCGTCAAGGGGCTTCCCATTAGCCGAAGCCCACGCCGAAAGCAATGGATTCCAAGTGCGCCACGCTGTTCGCCCGGCTGGAGGAACTGGGTATCGCCTCCACAACTGTGGAGCATGCGCCGATGTTCACGGTGGAACAGTCGCAAAGTCTTCGCGGCACCATCCCCGGCGCCCACACCAAGAATCTCTTTCTCACGGACAAAGACGGCCGCCTGGTGCTGGTCGTCGCCAAGGAGGACACCAAGGTCGACCTCAAGGGGCTGGCGAAGCGCCTCGGGTTCGGCCGGTTCAGCTTCGGCAAGGCCGAACTCTTGATGGACGTCTTGGGGATCGAGCCGGGCTCGGTCACGGCCTTTGCGCTTATCAACGAAAGCGCGCAGGCGCTTGCAGCCGTGGTCGTGGACGAGGCATTGCTGGATTTCGCCGAGGTCAACGCCCACCCGCTGACCAACAGCGCGACCACGCGGGTCGCCACCGACGACTTGCTAAAATTCATGAAAGCCTGCGGGCACACGCCCGTGATCCTGCCGCTCGGGTGAGAGCCTACCAAGGTTGCCAAATCGGCCCGCGCGGCCCATCTTTGGGCTCCTGAGTGCGGCGGCCTCCTATCCCTGGCCTCGACGCCGCCCCCGGAAAGTGGAGTATGACGATAGAAACCCCGATCCTCGGCGAGGGCGGCACGGGCGAGACCGGCGCCGACCTCATCAAGAACACTACCACCCAGGACTTCATGCGCGACGTGGTCGAGGCTTCGGCCGCGCGGCCCGTGCTGGTCGACTTCTGGGCGCCGTGGTGCGGCCCCTGCAAGCAATTGACCCCCGTCCTGGAGAAGGTCGTGCGCGCCGCCAAGGGCGCCATCGCTCTGGTAAAGCTCAATATCGACGAGCACCCGGAGATCCCGGGACAGATGGGCGTGCAATCGATTCCCGCCGTATTCGCCTTCAAGGACGGGCGTCCCGTAGATGGATTCATGGGCGCACTGCCGGAGTCGCAGCTCAACGCCTTCATCGCGCGGCTTATCGGGGAGAGCGTCGACGACGGCGCGGCACTCGAGGCGGCCGAGGCGGCGCTCGCGGCCGGCGACGTCAACACCGCGGCGAAAGCCTTCGGCGAGATCCTGCAAAACGATGCGGAGAACATGCAGGCCTTGGGCGGACTGGCGAAGTGCTACATCAAGACGGGCGATCTCGACCGTGCGGAGCAGACCTTGGCGCTGGTTCCGCCGGCCAAAGCAGAGAGCGCGCCCGTGGCCAGCGCCCGCGCGGCGCTTGAGCTCGCGCGGAAGGCCGGTGATGCGGGCGATGTTGAGAGCTTGCGCGCCAAGGTGGCCGAAAACCCCGACGATCCGCAGGCGCGCTTCGATCTTGCGCTCGCGCTCAATGCCAAGGGTGATCGCCAGAGCGCGCTCGATGAGCTGCTGACGCTGGTCGCCAAGAACCGCGCCTGGAACGACGATGCGGCGCGCAAGCAGCTCGTACAGTTTTTCGACGCCTGGGGGTCGGCCGACCCGGTGACCGCCGCGGGGCGTCAGAAGCTGTCGTCCTTGCTGTTCGCATAGGCATCAGGGAGCGCGTGCGTGAACGATCGCTATCGCAATGCCGACGATCTGCCGGACATGCTGCCGGTCTTCCCGTTGCGTGGGGCAATCTTGCTGCCGCGCGCGACGTTGACGCTGAACGTGTTCGAGCCCCGCTATCTGGCGCTGATCGAGCACGCGCTCGCCAATCACCGGTTGCTGGGCATCGTGCAGCCGGATCCCGATACCGGCTCGGACGAATCTCCCGAAGGCAAGGACGTGCCCTTGCGCGCAGTCGGCTGCGCCGGTCGCATCACAGCCTTCGACGAAACCGAGGACGGCCGCATGATGATCTCGCTGTTCGGCGTGGCGCGGTTCACGCTCGGTAATGAGATACCTTCCGATACGCCGTTCCGCATGTGGGATGTCGATTTTTCATCTTATGCGGACGATTTCATCAGCGGCCATGGTGAGGACGCGGTGGACCGCCCTCGCCTCTTGGAGACGCTGCGCTCCTATCTCGAAGCGAACAATCTCAGCGCCGACTGGGAACGCATCAACAGCGCGACAAACGAGCGGCTGGTGAATACGCTGGCGATCCTGAGCCCCTATGGGCCCGAAGAGAAGCAAGCTTTGCTCGAGGCGAAAAGTCTCCCAGAACGCGCGGAAGCATTGGTGGCTTTGGCCGAAATGGAGCTTGCGTCGCGTGACGACGGCTCAGGAACATCGATCCAATGACAAAAGACGACAAAAGTACCGGCATGGCGGAGCGCCGCGTCGATCCTAAGCTTCTCGAGATCCTGGTCTGTCCGCTGACCAAGACATCTCTCGCCTATGACGCAGAGCGCCAGGAGCTGATCAGCCGGGCGGCGGGTCTCGCATTTCCCATTCGCGACGGCATCCCCATCATGCTGCCCGATGAGGCCCGCAAGCTCGACGAGAGCTAGCCGCCGATCACACGATCCACACCGACCATCTCCCGCACCTCTTCTGGCGTCCGCCCCGCTTGGCGATAGGTCCGGATCGCGCAAGCGTCGTCGCGCTTGGCGAGCCGCTTGCCCGCTTCATCGCGAATGAGGGTGTGGTGATGCCAGACCGGCACCGGCAAATCGAGCAGCGCCTGCAAAAGCCGTTGGATCGGCGTCGCCTCCAAGAGGTCCTCGCCGCGAATGACATGGGTGATGCCCTGCGCCGCATCATCGATCACCACGGACAGGTGGTAGGCCGCAGCGCCGATATCCTTCCGCCCCAGAACCACGTCGCCGATCCCACTCTGCATGGCCTCTTCGTCAAGCGCATGCGTTCCGGCATGGGCGGCGCCGGTCTCGCGCCAAGTGAGTGGCTGATCTCGTAGAAGCGACAGCGCCCGGCCGAGGTCGAGCCGGATCGCATCGCCCGGCACGCATTGCGACATGGAGCGGCCGCGGCAGTTGCCGGGATAGACCGTATTGTTGGAGCCTTCCTGCGGTGCCGAAAGTGCGGCGCGGATGTCGGCCCGCGTGCAACCGCAGGGATAAGTGAGCCCGAGTTCGCCAAGCCGGTCCAGCGCGCCTGAATAGACGCCGACCCGCTCCGATTGCCGCCAAACCGGCTCGGGCCACGTGAGGCCCAGCCAGGTCAGATCCTCGAAGATCGCCGCCTCGTACTCGGGCCGCGCCCGCGTACGGTCCGTGTCCTCGATCCGCAAGAGGAATTGACCGCCCACCGCCTTCGCCGCCTCCCAAGCCGTCAGCGCGGAAAAGGCGTGGCCGAGATGGAGAAGTCCCGTGGGCGAGGGGGCAAACCGGGTGACGCAGCTCACCGGCATCGTTCGGTCGCCTATCACGCGGTTACAGTCCTTCGCCCTTCATCAAACGCGGGACATTGCCGGTCGCGCCGGCAGCTTCGCGCACGAGGAAACGTTTGAGGCCCGGCGCGCGGTCGACCAGGCCGAGCCCAAGGTCGCGGATGGCGCGGAGCGGCGCGCTGTCGTTCGAGAACAGCCGGTTCAACCCATCCATCACCGTGCCGGAGAAAGCGCTGTCGAAACGACGCCAGCGTTGATAGCGCTCAAGCGTCGTGGCGGAGCCGATGTCGAGGCCAAGCCGCAACGCATCGACGATCGTCTCCGTAAGAGCTGCGACATCGCGCAGGCCGATATTGAGGCCTTGGCCTGCGAGCGGATGAACGACATGGGCGGCGTCGCCGATCAACGCGAGCCGGTCGCCAACCAAGGCGCGGGCCATTTGAAAGTCGAGCGGAAAGGACTGCCTTGAGCCTTCGAGCGTGATGCGGCCAAGGCGGTGCCCGAACCGCCGCGTGAGCTCCGCGATGAACGCGTCGTCGCTTCCTTCCATCAGCGTTTCGGCCTTCACTTTGTCTTCCGTCCACACGATGGACGAGCGATTGCCCTTCAGCGGAAGAATGGCGAAGGGACCCGCGGGAAGGAAATGCTGCACCGCTTTGCCGTGATGCGGCCGCTCATGGCCAACGGTGACGACGATGCCCCGCTGCGGATACGACCAGCCGATGCATTTGATGCCGGCCTGTTCCCGCAGGCGCGAGCGCTTGCCGTCGGCGGCCACGAGAAGCGGCGCGTGCAATGTCTTGCCGCTCCCAAGATGCGCTTGTACGCCGAACGCATCGGTCTCGTATGTCGCGACGCTGTCCAGCGCGAACACATCGATGGAGCTGTCGGAGGCAACAGCTTCCGAAATCGTCTTGAGGAGCGTCCCCGCCTCGACGAGATAAGCGCGCGGCGCATCCGCCTTCATTTCCTCATCGAAGCCGAGAAAATGCGGCCGCAGGCGCGCGTTCAGCGGGCTGTCGGTGATCTCGATGGAGTCGATGGCTTGGGCGTCAGGCGCGAGCTCGGGCCAAAGGCCGATCGCCTCGAAGAGACTTTTTGAGGCCGCGGAGAGCGCCAAGCCTCTCGCGTCTCTCTGCTCGGCCGCCCCTTTTGGCGTGGCATCGACGAGCGCCACGCGGAAGCCCGCCGGCGCGCACTCGGCCAATGCCAGCGCGAGCACGCCTCCGGAGAAGCCGCCGCCCGCGATAATGATGCCGTGCCTATCGTTGACCTTCCGGGAGCGCGCCATAGCCCTTCCTATCCATGGCCTTCCTATAGGCGAAGGTGGCGCGGCGCGCCACGCACTCCAACTTTCACCAGGACGCTCCAACCTGCTAAACGAGCTAGCTTGAGACTTCCGAAAGAGGCCCCTTCATGAGCGCCGCGCTCGACGAACTCCTATCGATTCTCGATCTTGAACCACTCGAGCATAATCTCTTTCGGGGCTTGAGCCCGCAGGTGGGCTGGCAGCGCGTTTTTGGCGGGCAGGTGATCGGCCAGGCCCTGGTCGCGGCCAATCGAACGGTAGAGGGCCGCGCCGCCCATTCGCTCCATGCCTATTTTTTACGCGCCGGCGATCCGGCGGTGCCGATCATCTACGAAGTGGACAGAATCCGCGACGGTGGCAGCTTCTCGACGCGCCGGGTTGTGGCCATCCAGCACGGTCAGGCGATCTTTTCCATGGCCGCCTCCTTTCATAAGGAGGAGGCGGGTCTGGAGCACCAGATGGCGATGCCGGACGTACCGCCTCCGGAGGATTTGCCGAGCGAGGCCGAGCTGAAGGAAAAGCTGATCGAGAGGGTGCCGGCGCCGGTGAAGGCTTACTGGCAGGCCGAGCGGCCTATCGAGATCAGACCTGTGGACCTCTCCCGATATTTCTCGCGCGACAAGCACGGTCCGAGCCAGCTCGTCTGGATCAAAGCGACGGGCACGCTGGGCGAAAATCCGGCCCTCCACCAATGCGTCCTCGCCTATGCCTCGGATTTTACGCTTTTGGACACGGCACTGATCGCCCACGGCCGCTTCGTGTTCGACCCCAACCTGATGCTGGCGAGCCTGGACCACGCGGTGTGGTTCCACGAGCCCTTCCGGGCCGACGAATGGCTGCTTTACGCCCAAGACAGCCCGAGCTCCGGCGCCTCGCGGGCGTTTTGCCGCGGGACCTTGTTCACCCGCGACGGCCGTTTGGTGGCTTCGACGGCACAAGAAGGCCTGGTGCGCGAGCGAAAGCCCAAATAAGCGCCTACAAAGTGGGCAATAACTCTGATTTGCCTAATTCATGTGCCTCGGAACCGGCCTCGGCCTAGGGCGACGGCACGCGTCAATCGTAAAAGAATCCCTAACCCCAAGGACTTGAGCCCACTTTCCCAGAGTTGGCACGTAGCTTGACTCTGCTTTCAGGTTCGCACGGCTGAAACTGAGACGGCAACACACCGACAGCCGTAAATCATGGAGGGCTCAAACAGATGAAGCTGGTGATGGCAATCATCAAGCCATTCAAGCTCGACGAGGTGCGCCAAGCCCTCACCGAGCTTGGATTGCAAGGAATGACCGTTACTGAGGTCAAAGGGTACGGGAGGCAAAAGGGCCACACCGAGATCTATCGCGGCGCGGAATACGCCGTGAACTTCTTGCCGAAGATCAAGATCGAGGTCGTGGTGCCTGCCAAAATGGTCGACAAAGCCGTAGACGCCATCGTGGCCGCGGCGAAGACCGGGCAAATCGGCGACGGTAAGATCTTCGTCGTTCCCGTCGAGCAGACGGTGCGCATCCGCACCGGCGAAACCAACGAATCAGCACTGTGAGAGGGGGAGATTTCAAGATGACGACCTTGGCCAAATATCTATTTGGCGTGGTCGCAGCGCTCTTGTTGATTGCGCTGACCCACGTCGATCCGGCAAGCGCTCGTGAAGCCGCACAAGCGGCCAACGCGCCCATTGCCGCCGCGCCGCTCGCCACCATGGCTGAATTCCAGATAGCTCAGGCGGAAGAGGCTCCGGCCGAAGAACCTCTTGCTGCTGAGGGCGAGGGCGAAGAAGAAGCTGCCTCGCTCGATACGGGCGACACGGCCTGGATGCTCACATCAACCGTGCTCGTCTTGATGATGGCCATCCCGGGCCTCGCGCTCTTCTACGGCGGCATGGTCCGCAAGAAGAATGTGCTGTCCGTGGTGATGCAGGTCTTTGCGATCGTCTGCTTGCTGTCGGTCACGTGGTTCATCGTCGGCTATTCGCTTGCGTTCACCGACGGCGGATCGCTCAACTCCTACGTTGGCGGCCTGTCGAAGATGTTCCTGGCCGGCGTCGCTGTCGACACGCTGAGCGGAACCATTCCGGAAACGGTGTTCTTCACCTTCCAGATGACGTTCTTCGCCATCACGCCGGCTCTCATCGTCGGTGCCTTCGTGGACCGCATGAAGTTCTCGGCGGTCTGCATCTTCATGGTGCTCTGGGCGCTACTCGTCTACGCCCCGGTCTGTCACTGGGTGTGGGGCGGCGGCTTCCTGTCAGAGGCGGGCGTGCTCGACTTCGCCGGTGGTACAGTGGTGCACATCAACGCCGGTGTCGCCGGTCTGGTCTGCGCCATCTTCCTCGGCAAGCGCGTCGGTTACGGCACCGAAAACATGGCGCCGCATAATCTGGTCTTGAGCCTGATTGGTGCTTCGCTTCTGTGGGTGGGCTGGTTCGGCTTCAACGTCGGTTCGGCTCTTGGCGCCAGCGCCGGTGCCGGCATGGTCATGGTCACGACGCAAATCGCGACTGCGGCCGCGGCTCTATCGTGGATGTTCATCGAATGGATCGTCCACAAGAAGCCGTCCATCCTCGGCATCATTTCGGGTGCAATTGCCGGTCTCGTGGCGATCACCCCGGCTTGCGGCTTCGTCGATGGCTTTGGGGCACTTTGGATCGGCGTCGCTGCCGGTGTGATCTGCTTCTTCCTCTCCACGACGGTGAAGAAAGCCCTGGGCTATGACGACTCGCTCGACGTGTGGGGTATCCACGGCGTTGGCGGTATCGTCGGCGCCCTGCTGACGGGCGTGTTCGCCGTCGAGGCGATCGGCGGCACCGCCGGCTTGCTCGAGGGCAATGGCGGTCAGGTCCTGACCCAGCTCTGGGGCATCTTGGCCACCATCGTCTGGTGCGCGATCGCGACCTTCGTCATCCTGATCGTCACCAACATCCTCGTCGGGGTGCGGGTGAGCCAGGCGGTCGAAGTCGAAGGTCTCGACATCAACCTGCATGGCGAGGTGGTCCAATAGACCTTCGCGCAAAACAAAGAGGGACAAGAACTATGGAGAATTTGAGCTAGGTCTCCTCCTCCCTTGACTTCTAGCTCTACCTAGACCCCGGCGTATCGTGCGCCGGGGTCTTTT
>CAYWIA010000020.1:8134-15525 GCA_964458245.1 uncultured Methyloceanibacter sp.
CGCTTTCCGGCGTCATCGACCCGGAGACCCATGTGCTGCCGCTCAACGGCTCTCGCGAAGGTCTGTTTTCGGCGATCTTCCCCGCCCGCGACCGGAAGGCCGAAATAGACGCGCCCACCGTTCTGATCCCGAACCCGTTCTACCAGGTGTATGCCGCAGCTTCGGCCGCCGCTGGAACAACGCCCGTATTTCTTGCCTCGCGGCCGGAGACGGGATTCTTGCCGGCGCTAGAGGAGATAGAAGCGTCACTGCTCCAGCGCACGATCGCGTTCTATTTGTGCTCCCCGTCGAATCCGGAAGGCGCGGTGGCGTCGCGCGAATACCTCATGCGCGCCATCGCACTGGCGCGCCGCAACAATTTTCTGCTGTTCGCAGATGAGTGTTATTCGGAGATCTACACCGACGCACCGCCGCCCGGCGCGCTGGAGGTGGCGATGGCCGAGACCGGCAGCCTCGCCAATGTGGTGGCGTTCCAGTCCCTGTCGAAGCGCTCCGGCCTGCCAGGCCTGCGTTCGGGCTTCGCCGCCGGCGATCCGGCGTTCATGGCGGCCTACGGCCGCTTTCGGAACGTCGCCGGCCCCCAAGTGCCGCTCCCTATCCAGCATGTTTCGACCGCCACCTGGGCCGATGAGGCCCACGTCGAAGCGGGACGGGCGCTCTACCGAACCAATTTCGCGATTGCCGATTCGGTCCTTGGAGACCGCTATGGCTATCACCGGCCCGCCGGAAGCTTCTTTTTATGGCTGAATTTGGCCGATTTCGGGGGTGGGGAGGCCGCGGCGACAACGCTTTGGAAAGGGTGTGGTGTCAAAGTGCTGCCAGGGGCCTATCTCACGAAGCCGCAAGTCCGCCAGGCCGACCCCGGCCGGGATTTTATTCGGGCCGCGCTCGTGCATGACGCGGAGACAACGCGGGAAGGCTTAGAGCGCATCGTCGCCACTTTGGGTTAGAGGGATGGCACCAAGAGGTAGAGCAAAGGCACAGCGGCGGCTCCTTCCGAGCGCCGTGGAGACCGGCTTGCGCCGGCTGATTTTCGGCACGTATGGCTTCGTTCTGATCGCGGGCGCTTGCGCCGTGTGGGTGAGCCTGGCGACCTGGTCGGTGCACGACCCGAGCCTCAACAACGCGACTCGTGTCGTCCCCAGCAACCTGCTGGGAAGCTGGGGCGCGATCACCGCCGATGTCGGGATCCAATCGCTCGGGCTTGCCGCGATCTTCCTGTTCCTGCCACTCGCCGCCTGGGGCTGGCATCTCGTCGCCCGCACCGTCCCCAACCGCCGCAAGTGGCGGCTACTCGCCTGGCCCGCCTCCGCGCTCCTGCTGGGCGCGGCGTTCGCCGCCCTGCCCCAGCCCAAGAGCTGGCCTCTGCCCAACGGCCTTGGCGGCATTCTCGGCGACTTCATCATGGCCGGCGCACATATCATCGGCCCGTTCCTGCCGGAGGCCGCCGTCGCCTTCGTCGCTGGGCTTGCCTTCTTCATTATCGGCTTTTGGCTGCTCCTGTTCGCTTGCGGCACGAGCACCTCGCGGCTCATCGCGTTGTGGGCTCCACGTTCCGCCGCCGCCAGCGAATGGGCCAATGCCTGGCTCGGCGCGGGCATGCATTTTGGCATGCACACGCTCGCGGTAACGCGCCGCTTGTTCCGGCGCAAGCCGCGCGCCGAAGGCTTAGACGAAGACTACGAGGAGGACGAAGAGGATTGGGAGCAGCCCCAGACGGTCGTCGATGCGCATGGTCGCATCGAACCGTCCTTTGGCCCAGCGCCTCTCGTCGACTACGACGAGGACGAGGATGAGAGTTTCGAGGACGAGGACGACCCGGACTACCGGATCACGCGTCTCGAGCAAAAGGAGAAAAAGCGGAAGAAGCGGCATACGAGCATTCACGCCGAATACTCCGATACGCCTTACGATCCGCCGGCGCTGAAGCTGCTACAGGCGCAGCCGCGCTCCGCCCGCGGCAAAAGCGTTAGCGATGAGGTCTTGCAGGAAAATGCGCGCGAGCTCGAAGGCGTTCTGCAGGATTTCGGCGTAAAGGGCGAGATCACCAATGTACGCCCGGGGCCCGTGGTCACCCTGTACGAGCTCGAGCCGGCGCCCGGCACGAAATCCTCGCGCGTCATCGGCTTGGCCGACGACATCGCGCGGTCCATGAGCGCGATTGCCGCGCGCGTCGCCGTAGTGCCGGGCCGCAATGCCATCGGTATCGAACTTCCGAACGACCGGCGCGAAATGGTGATGTTGCGCGAGATGTTCGAGTCGTCCGACTTCCAGGATACGGATGCGCGGCTGGCGTTGTCGCTCGGCAAGACGATCGGCGGCGAGCCGATGATCGCCGACCTGTCGCGCATGCCGCACCTTCTGATTGCCGGTACCACGGGCTCGGGCAAGTCGGTCGGGATCAACACGATGATCCTGTCGCTGCTCTACCGGCTCTCGCCCGAGCAGTGCAAATTCATTATGATCGATCCGAAGATGCTTGAACTGTCGGTGTATGACGGGATCCCGCATCTCCTGGCGCCGGTGGTGACCGACCCGAAAAAGGCCGTGGTCGCACTGAAATGGACCGTGCGCGAGATGGAGGAACGCTACAAGCGCATGTCGAAGCTCGGTGTGCGCGACATCAAGGGCTACAACGCCCGCGTCCTCCAGGCCGAAGCCAAAGGCGAGATGCTGACCCGCACGGTACAGACCGGCTTCGACCGCGAGACCGGCCGCGCCGTCTACGAGCAAGAGGAAATGGACTATGAGTTCATGCCTTACATCGTCGTGATCGTCGACGAGATGGCGGACCTCATGATGGTGGCGGGCAAGGACATCGAGGCGGCCGTGCAGCGGCTCGCGCAAATGGCGCGCGCGGCCGGCATCCATCTCATCACCGCGACACAACGTCCGAGCGTCGACGTGATCACCGGCACCATCAAGGCGAACTTCCCCACCCGCGTGAGCTTCCAGGTCACCTCGAAGATCGACAGCCGCACCATTCTCGGCGAGCAAGGCGCCGAGCAACTCCTCGGCCAGGGCGACATGCTCTATATGGCGGGCGGCGGGCGGATCATCCGCGTGCATGGGCCCTTCGTGTCGGACGACGAGGTGGAGAAGGTCGTGCGCCATCTCAAGAGGCAAGGGGTCCCGGCCTACCTCGACGCGGTCACCGACGAGGCGGAGAACGAGGACGACGACGAGGACGGCCCCTCCGAATACGGCGACAGCGGCGACGAGCTCTACGACCAGGCCGTGGCCGTGGTCCTGCGCGACCGGAAGGTCTCCACGAGCTACATCCAGCGGCGGCTGGGGATCGGCTATAATCGCGCGGCTACCCTGATCGAGCGCATGGAGAACGAGGAGCTGATCGGCCCCGCCAATCATGCCGGCAAGCGCGAGATTCTGGTGGGTGACGACGAGGCCGCAGCGCCTTATTAGGGCGTCTGACTTCCGCCGCCAAGAAGTTGACCAGATTTGGCGGAATCATCTATCGAATGTCTCAAAGCTTGACGTCCTCGCCCCAACTGGACGCGACGAGAGGGTTTATGACAATCCGCAGTGCCGCCCGGGTCCTTACGAGCCTGCCAATCGCCCTGAGCCTGACCGCCGGGCTGGCCCTTGCTCAGGACAGCTCGACGACCGTACCCAAATCGCCGATCACCGGAGGAAATACCGAACAGGGCGGTGGTGCGCCCGAAAGTGCGCTGCGGCCGTCGATCGGCCAGGACGTGGTGCCGCCGGACAATGCCGCGCCCGTCGAGGAGATCACGCCGGCAGCGATCGACGAGGGGGCGAGTTGGGAGGCCGCGGTCGAGGCGACCGATGCGCCCACACCTCTCATCGGTGCGGAGCAGGCTGAAGCGGTCAACCGCATCAACGCCTATTTCAACAACATCACCAATCTGCAAGGTCATTTCGAACAGGTCGATCCCAACGGCAAGCGCACGTCTGGCCGCTTCTACGTGCAGCGGCCCGGCAAAATCCGCTTCGACTACGCGCCGCCGAGCGCGCTGCGCATCCTGGCCGACGGACACTCGCTGGCGATCGAAGACTCGGATCTCAAGACGGTGGAGAAGTATCCGATCAAATCGACACCGTTCCGGTTGCTGCTGACCGACACCGTCGATCTTGGCCGCGATGCGCGTATCGTCGGCGTCGAGCGGCAGGACGGAACACTTGCGATTTCGCTGGAGGACCGCGGGGGCGAGGCCGCAGGGCGGATCAAACTCTATTTCAATGCGAACCCGGAGCTCGAATTGAAGGAGTGGGTGATCACCGACGCGCAAGGCCTGACGACCCGGGTCACGGTCAACAATATTGTCACCGGGCGACGCGTGGCGACCGGATGGTTCGATTCCAAGGACTTCAGCCAGTCTCCCTTCCGTTAGGTCACGGCCGCAAATCCTAAGTGAATCAATCTTTTAAGGTTGGGCCCTAAGGCCGTTTACACCTTGTTAAATTTTCGAGGCGACGGGCGTTGAAATCGCCCGGCGATCTGCATATCTGTTGCTTCAGAAGCGGACTACATCGATTTCATCGGTAGTGCCCCCCGTCTAGCCGAAGATGTGGTTCGCTCGTGCCGGCTTCCCTCCCGGCACGCGCGCGAAGAACGCGCTTCTGGCGTCCAACCCTGCGCAGCGGTTGGACGCCTTTTTCTTTTCTGGGTCTGTTGAATCCCTGCATAACCGGCGCCCACTGCGGCGCTTGCGCTTGCCCCTGCGCGCCGAAAGCCATACCAGCTGTCATAATGCGTCTTCGGCTCGCCACCTGGAACATCAACTCGGTCAGGCTCCGGCTCGACCTGGTGGAGCGCTTCGTGCGGGCCGAGAAACCCGACGTGCTCTGCCTGCAAGAGATCAAGTGCCAGGAAGATCAGTTTCCCCGCGCGGCCCTCGAGGCGCTCGGCTTTCCCCATATCGCGGTCTGCGGCCAGAAGGGCTATCACGGCGTGGCGACACTCTCGCGCATCCCTTTCACGCGCGCCGACCGCCGCGACCTTTGCGGACGGGGGCAGGCGCGGCACTTGACCGTGGCGCTCGACGGCGCCGCGCCGGGCAGCAATCCCATTGTCCTGCATAATCTTTACGTGCCGGCCGGCGGCGACATCCCCGACCCCGCGATCAACGACAAGTTCCAGCACAAGCTCGACTTCCTCGACGCCATGACCGCCTGGTTCGACGGCTATCGCGCCAAGGGCAAGAACCGCATGATCCTTGTCGGCGACCTCAACGTTGCGCCGCTGCCGACCGACGTCTGGTCCCACAAGCAGCTCCTCAAAGTGGTGAGCCACACACCTCCGGAGACCAGCCGGCTGGAGCAGGTGCGGGCCGCCCATGACTGGATCGACGTGATGCGACGTCATGTCTCGCCCGAGCAAAAGCTGTTCACCTGGTGGAGCTACCGCAACCGCGACTGGCGTGCCTCGAACCGCGGCCGGCGGCTTGACCATGTCTGGGCCACCCCGGCACTCGACGGAGCCGCGGTTGCCATGCGCGTGCTAGACGAAACGCGCGACTGGCCGCGCACCTCGGACCACGTGCCGGTAATCGCCGACTTTGAGATCGACTAAGGGACGAGCTTGTAGCCGCCGGTCTCGGTGATGAGGAGTTCGGCCTGCGATGGGTCTTTCTCGATCTTCTGGCGCAGCCGGTAGATATGCGTCTCGAGCGTATGCGTTGTGACGCCGGCGTTATAGCCCCACACCTCATGCAGCAGCACGTCGCGCGTCACCACGCGCTCGCCGGCACGATAGAGATACTTCAAGATCGAGGTCTCTTTTTCGGTGAGCCTGATCTTGCTGCCGCCGGAGTCGAGAAGCAGCTTCGCCGCCGGCTTGAAGGTATAGGGACCGATGGTGAAGACGGCGTCTTCGCTTTGCTCATGCTGCCTGAGCTGCGCGCGGATACGGGCCAGCAGAACGCCGAGACGGAAGGGCTTGGTTACATAATCGTTGGCACCCGACTCCAAGCCGAGAATGGTATCGGCATCGGAAGCCTGGGCCGTGAGCATGACGACAGGACCTTTGAAGCCGCCGCGGCGCAGGAGCTTGCAGGCCTCCCGGCCATCGAGATCGGGCAGACCGACATCGAGCAGAACCAGGTCCACATGACCGTTGCGGGCAAGTTTCAGTCCCTCTTGCGCGGTCGAGGCCAGCTCCGTGTCGAACTCCTCGTGAAGCGAAAGCTGCTCGCTCAAAGACTCGCGAAGCTCATCGTCATCGTCGATGATGAGGATCCTGCGCGCGTTGCTCATCGGCCCGTCCTTGCTGGGGGGTTCCAAAGACTGTGCTCCGGAGGGTTGTAAGGGGACGCCGGCCCGGCGACAAGCATGTCGAACCGGTGACACGCGTCAAAAGAGCCAGGAAACATGAGGGTTAGGCGATCATGGCCCATCGTTGTGCGCCGTGCGCCAGGGCGACCTTGCCAGGCGCGGGTTCAGCTTCGTCTTGGCATACGGAAGGCCGCGATCGGCCGAGGGAGCGTGAAACCGCTCAAGCGCGAAGGCGACGGCGGCACGCCGCTCGGGCGCTTTCCCGTGCGGCTCGTGCTCTATCGCTCCGACAACATCCCGCGGCCGCGGACATTGCTGCCGGTGCGGGCGATCCGTGCGGATGACGGCTGGTGCGACGATCCTGAAGACCGCAACTACAACCGGTTGGTGCGGCTGCCCTCGAAACGGAGCGCCGAGGGGCTGATGCGGGACGACGGGCTCTACGATCTTGTTCTGGTGCTCGGTTACAACGACCGGCCCCGCATCCGGGGAAAGGGGAGCGCCATCTTTATGCATCTTGCCCGGGACGGCTACACGCCGACGGAAGGCTGCGTCGCGCTCTCGCGGCGTGATCTCTTGGCTGTCCTTGCCGAGATCAAGAACGGCACAACCGTGCTCATCGCACGTTAGTCGAGGAGCACACGCGTGCCAAAGATGGCAGTGCCGACGCGCACATAAGTGGCGCCGAAAGCGATGGCCTTCTCGAAGTCACCGCTCATGCCCATACTCAGTTCGTCGAGCCCGATCTCCTTGGCAAGCTTGGCGAGAAGCGCGAAATGCATCGACGGTTCCTCGTCGAACGGCGGAATGCACATCAGCCCGTCGACGGCGAGACCGAACGTGTCGCGGCAGAGCACCACGAAGTCCGCCGTCTCCTCGGGCACGATCCCAGCCTTTTGCGGCTCCTCGCCGGTATTGACCTGAACGAAGAGGCGGGGACGGATTCCCGTACGCTTCATCTCTTCGGCGAGGGCACGGGCAAGTTTGGGCCGGTCGAGCGTCTCGATGACATCGAACAGGGCCACGGCGTCTCGGACCTTGTTTGTCTGAAGCGGCCCAATGAGATGAAGCTCGAGATTCGAATGCAGCGCCTTGAGCGCGGGCCATTTGGCTTGCGCCTCCTGCACGCGGTTCTC